>JAYUSS010000064.1:0-21079 GCA_043755535.1 Candidatus Peregrinibacteria bacterium
GCCGCAAGAAATGTTAAATGCCCTTAGAAAGAGAAATGACGCACGCAAAAGAATTCTCGAGAAAAATACAGGGTGTTCGGAATGAGACCGTGCGGTGCCTGCGAAAGAACTAGAAAACAATACAACTTTATACAAATTATGTCAAGTGTAGCCAAATTGCCATTCTGTGACTATTTTGATACCAAATTGACTGCGAGTACAGTGTTTTGCATCTCTAACGGCGAATAATGGCGGTGGATAACATCGTCGCGGGGAAGACAGGGAAGAGTGATTTGTGGGAAGTGAATTAGGAGATGACGTATCACAAGGAGAAGAAGGCGTAAGAGTCCATAGGACACTCTATTACCCCTCTGTTTTCAGCAAAGGCGGAACGTTACATGCGGCGTGATGTAATGACTGATAAGATGACAGATTTAAGAGAGAGGATTTAACATCGTCCGCACTGGCGTATGATCTCTGATGGTCCAATTTAACGGCTGCCATAGGAGTCAGAATGTGTGTAGTAGCCCACGATCTGATGGATTTTTCGACTCTGAGAGAGTGCCCCAAACCCATGAATGCCATTGGCGTGAGTTTAGGATGTGTGTTTTGCATGAGATCACTCACGTCGGCTTCGCGTGCATCATCGATTTTTTTGAGCTCTTGGGCGTACCGAAAAAGGTTCTCGCAATCTTTCTGTACATCATCCGCGTATACCCAATTTCCTCCGATTTCCAGGCAGGGTCGTGGCCCATCCCATCCTGTGGGCAGTTGATACTCTATTTTTACGCCTGCTACCCCCTTCCATTGCTCAGTTAGAACCTTATATTTTTCATTGAATGCGAAATACCATGGCATCCAGATACGGAAAAATTCCTGGAGAAGTATTTCCGTTGCAGGTGAGTGGGCCCCTGCTATGTGGTTGAATGATGCGTAAGAGTAGAACACGGGGGTTGATATAGTGGTTTTTCCCGAGACACGCTGGTGTTCATCCATCAATTGAACCAACTCTTCGGGATATTTAAATAACCGCTCCTGAACCCTCGTATCGTTGAGATCTATACCTTTTTGATTCCAATACTGACGGATTGGCTCGTTGTACTTCATCTTATATGTACGCCCTTCGACGAAGATGGGGCTTTGAGCCTCTCTTATTTGAAGTAAATGTGCGAATTGGAAGAACTGCGCCTGCGAGCCTTTGCAATGCTGTGGTGTTGTCGTGGGATCGAAATCTGAATTGCCGTAATGCGCACCGGAAAGAATGTAGACATCACGCGAATGAGGTGAGTCGGATGGAAAGATTTCTTCGCGCATAATTCCAAGCTCTACTGCCTCATCAATCGCTTCGCGGACGCGTTCTTGATCCGATCCTTCGATACTTCTTGCTTGTGAGACGCCACGTGAGAGGGTGTTTGATTGTTGAGTTGCTCTTGAAATCTGCGCGCTTGTATCCGCTTGAATCAGTGCGATCAATTCAGGCAGTCGTTGTCTTTCAAACTCTTTGATTTTTCCTACCTTGATTCTTATTCCTATGTTTTGCAGGGCTTTTCGTACGGCTTCTGATCCGTTCCAAGCTGCTTCTGTGACAGCTTGGGCATTTGCATCATTTGCAGCATCTTTCCCCCAGTACTTCCTTAGCCAGTGAGAGGCGGGTGAATCCATTTTGGAAAGTTTTGGGGATATGAATTGTATTATAATATTTATTATAAATATGTCAATTGCAGCAAAATCTCAATTCTCTCCATATTTTGATATCAAATAGACTGCGAGTACAGTGTTTTTGCCTACCTAACGGCGAATAATGGCGGTGGATAACATCGTCGCGGGGAAGACAGGGAAGAGTGATTTGTGGGAGGTGAATTTGGAGATGACGTATCACGAGGAGAATAAAAAATAGCCACATCCAGATTTTTTTTGGAATTGGTTGCTTGGGTTCCTATGATGCGGGGAGGCCCATTCTTTCAGCATTTTCCATGATATATTCATACAAAGCACACAGCACTTTTTGATTTGCTGATGCACCGCTTGCTATCCACTGCTCTGATTCCGCTGGAATAGATGACGGTTGGAAATTGTGGACATTTGCGAAAGATTTAAAGCCTTCTGTCAAAGCCGTCTTATGTGCTGCTCCATATACAATGATCGGAATTTCTCCTTTCTCCAAGAGTGAACATGCATATTGGATCACACCTTCCTCGCGCCGACTTTGGAGTCGGCTAGACGACTGGCCGATTTCATATAACCTTTTCGCTTTAGCGATGAATGCAGTTAATGGCATGGTGATGCCTTTATCACCGATGCGGACAATTTGTGGTTGGTTTTTTTCTGGGAAGTAAATTTGTAGTGATGTTGACAGTCCCAATTCCTGCTCGAGCTCGTATGCCTCGATCAGTTGCTGTTTCATTTCCAACAGCAAACGGTGGGCTGCCGGATCTTCTACTCCGTACAGCCTGTCAGGACGTATGAAGTTGCAAACGTTCACATCCTTGTTCCCATTTAGATTTTCCGAGATACAAGCGTCATTAATCTGCCTGAATAGTGTGAATCCATTGAGATCGTCAAATAATTTTTTCTGTATCTGTTCGTCAAAAATAGGTAATTCTTTGCCTTCAATATTCAGATTGATGTTTAATTTTGACATAGCTGGCGATATTTTCACCTGCTGCTCTCCTTCAAGGTATATATTTGTTCCTATTGCAGAGTGTTGCAGATGATGAATAGCTTGTAGTACCTGGTAGATTGGTTCCACTTCATCCGTTCTTAAATTTTGTAGAAAATTGAAATGCATTTGATTGAGTAGATAGACATGCCTGCCAGCGTGCTCAGGTACATTCGTTGGTACATATTCAGTCATTTGAATTACTCCCTTATGTTTAAGTGTCGCTAACACCGCATCAATTTTTTGTCGTTCCTGCGTATCGCATTGGATAGAGGTATTTTGTGTTTTGTCTTTCGAATGAAGTGCTATATCTCCAATAATGGCTCGCTTAAAAGGGGAAATAGGAATGATTTCTGCAACCTGATCTCCTAGTAGATCATTGATTTTTTTGTCCATGTCTACACCATCTCTGAGTGCAGTCACTAAAAAACTTTCCTTCGCATCTCCCATTCTCTTCACCTCGAAACCGGATGGATGTTCATATACATCTTCTATATCAGGTTGGAACCATTTGCTAATTGTCCATCGTGTAGATTCTATGCATTCATTGATGCGTATCCTTACCAATGAAATGTCGTCATCCTTTACACAATCGCAAGGCATTGTTCCTATCCTTCTCCATAGATTTTGACCATCTTGAACCCAGTATGTTTCTTTGTCGGGGGCAATAGGATTGTGTGGCTCAGCTACAACGCCGGGGAATGTATTCGTGGTTGGGGACATGAGTTGTATTCTATAATATTATAATATTTAGTCAAATACAACCAATCGTGAATTCAGTCCATATTTTGATACCAAATCCATCAAGTGTACAGTAGGTATGGTATTTTCCTGCCTTTCCCCATGCTTTTCGAAGCAATCATTCTGCTCGTGGCTGTCTGCGCCCTCATTATTGCGGATGCCGCAGGGCACTCCAGTCTGCTTCTCCAAGCGCTCCCGCTGCTTCTGATTATCCCCGCAGCACCCCTCATGATACAGATGGCACCCCCCTTTGTGCCTACTTCCCCAAAGGTGCTCGAGGCAATGCTGCGTCTCGCGCGTATTAAAAAGGGAGACCGTGTGTATGATCTTGGGTGCGGGGATGGCAGGCTTCTGATTGCTGCTGCAGAGCAGGGGGCTACTGCGATTGGTTACGAACTCTCGGTGCCGGTGTTTCTGCTTGCAATGTTTCGCACGTGGAAGCACCCGTCGATTACCGTGTGGTACGGGAATTTCTGGAAGAAAGATTACCGCGATGCGGACACCATTCTCTGCTATCTGCTCCCGGTTAAAATGGTGCAGTTCGAAAAAGAGATCTGGCCGACACTAAAGCCGGGTTGTCGCGTGGTCTCGCATGCGTTTGCGATGCCAACGGTACAGCCGGATGAGAAAGACGGACGCGCGATGGTGTATATAAAGCATTAAAAAATCCCGATCCCCCGCGAAGGGGACCGGAATGGTCGGTGGATACAGTTTCGTTTGTGGAGCGTTACTTCTTGTACACACTTTGCATGAAGGAGGTTTTGGCCTCTTCGGCCTTTTCCCCCCTACCGTACTTCGTATCTATCGCTTCGAACGCGATGTCGACCAGTACGGCTGCTTTGCGCGTTGCTTCTTCATCCTCCGATTCCGGAGGGCCGAAGATGTCTTCTAAGCTCCGTACCGGCTGATCGGGGATTTCGAACTGCAGATCATCACCGGAGAATCGCAGGCGAAACAGCGTTACGGCTTCCTTCCGTACGATTTCTTTGTAGGCCTTCCCGCCCAGTGCAACGAGGAGCTCGTTCTCGAAGGCATGCGTATCACGTTCTTTCTCGCAGTAGATCCGGGTATTGCTGTGATCATATCTTTCCCGTCCAAAGGTTAAAACGTGATCTCCTTCATGGAGAAGCAGCAACCCTTTCCATACGCGTCCGATTTTTCGATCCTTCACGATGACCATGTTTGCATTCGGATCGAACATCGCCGATGCACCTATAGCCGCTCGCTTTTGCCATGTGGGGCCAAACCCTACATCGTGCTGCAGCATGGGGACAATGAAGAACATATCTTCGACAGGCTTACTCTCGAATGTGAAATTCGATTCGCCCATCAGATCGACCACTGTTCCCTTCTGCTTCAGGAGGTCCAACACTTCCTGTGCCTTTACGTTCTTGGTTTGCGCACACACGTACTCAGCTCCTTCCAGCCACGATCTAAAGATCTCCTTTCGCTCCTGCAAGTGGATAGGTCCTGTTGGCGCGGGTGGAAGCCGTTGCTCTGCCAAGCGAGGAGCCTTTGGCATACGGACCTCAGGCTTGTCGTTTGTTCCGATAGGGGTAACCAATGCCGCCGCCATTAGTAGGACACAAACTGTCAAAACGCTACACAAAACCGTTGTTCGTTTCATCAAGGCTTCCTTAAAAACTGTATCCCACCGAACGACTCTCCCCAAACGTGAGGAAAGCGGTGAGTGGGACAGGGGTGTGTGAAAGGACAGAAATGACAAATTAATGCAAATAGTATTATTTGTCAACATTGCGTGCGCATTTGGGCCATAAAAAAACCGCCAGTCCTATTCCCAGTTGGGAACAAGATGGCGGGCCACGTCGCTCGTGAGCGACGGTGGCGGGTTTGGGTTGTCGCGGAGATGAGGAGCGGCCTATTCAAAGGCCGTATTGCTGAAAAACACAGCTGCATCGTGTGCTTCTTTCGTCTTTGCACGCAGCAGTATCAAGGGGCCAAAAACCTCCTGTTCTTTGGACAACCCCTTTCTTTTAACCTCTTCTGCAGCGGAATCGCACAAAATCTTCGTGTCATGCGTCAGGTATTTGACGTCGAGGACGTCGTTATCAAATTTCTTCTTAGTGAAAGAGGCAGCTTCCTGCTCCATTTGGCCTTCCTTGGCGTGGATTTCCTGATTCTGCTTCACAATCTTTTGCAGCTCCTCCATGAGCATCCGATGATCCTGCAGCGCCTGAGGATCCATGACGAGGTCGTGGACCTCTCTGGCATCCGCCAAGAGACGGTTCCTCTCTTGCACCACCTCAAGGTGCACTCGTTCTCTGTCATTGTTCCATGTAGCCAGCATCGCAATGCTTGTGGTTACCACCAAACTAACAACCAGAGTCACAATCAACGTCAAATTTGTCTTCATGGCATTCCTTTCAAGAACGTCCGAAAGCTCGACTTAAGCCCCGCGACCCTCTATTCCGTACGAAAAACGGAGCAGGGGAACGGGGGCTCGCGATGGTGCGAAAGAAATGGATAATATTACACTTTTATGCCTATGTGTCAATTACACAAAAAATGCCCATACATATGTTATCCATCATCAAATCGCACATGTGTATTCCAGACACCACTCCACCACTCTCTTTACCGACTAGGAAGCAGCCCCTGTTTCCTATAGACCGCCTCCAAAAAATCTGCCTGCTTTTGGGCGGCCATGACGGGGTCGGGGTACTGCCGTTCGATTGCAAGAAATGCCGCGTGGATCCAGGTGCTGACCTGGCGGTGAGCTTTTTCATGGCCTGGCTCCGCCTTTCCAAACATGTCATCAAGCTGCGCATCGTACGGTGCGATCCCGATGAATGAACTGAGCGGCAGATCGGTTTCTTTCGCCATGGTTTCCAATCGTTGTGCCTCATTTTTGACGAGCCGGTCGTATCCTTGTCCTCCGATTTTGGAGCAGAGACCGTGCTGAAACGCATGTGCCCCTCGTTCTTCTTCACAGTAGACGGCGATGTTTTTCCAGTCGAGCTTCTTCGTGAAGAACTGACGTGCGTGGCGCGCTTCATGTAAGAACAAAATTCCTCCCCAGATCTTGCTCATATTGCAGGGCCGCACGACGAGCACGCCGGGATTCGGCAGAAACCACGCAGCGGCATTCCGTCGCGTCAACCCTTGCCATAGCTTGTTGCTTTCCTCGTCACCCGGCAAAAGTGGAACGAAATGAAAGAATGTCTCTGCATTCTTTTCAGTCAACGGCAGGATGCCCTTTTGAGAGGGCATTGCCAGCTCGGCATGATTTCCCAGAAATTGTAGGATCTCTTTTGCCTCTGCATCATCTGTCAATTCCACGATTGTCCGCGCAGAAGCGACCCATGCATCTGCCACCTCCGCTCTCCTTGTTTTTTCGTCCATGGACGGTTCCGACACGGCTTTCTCCATACGCGCACGTTGAGCGGGGGTTATATGCGATGCTTTTTTCGGAGTATGGGTATCGTCGGTTGAAAGTAGATGGGAAACAGTAAGGAGAACGGTACCCGCGAGGCCAGCGACGACTACGGCGCATACGCAGCCACTTTGACGTTGGGGGAGGATGCTGGTCCGAGATGCACACTCTTCACATCCATCCGCTGGTACACGGTTTTGTTCCCGGTGTCGGCTCATGAAGTTATGTTGTTGTATTTTTTATGTCTGTCAACGGCATCCGTCGGCAGCTTCAGGTGGCGCATGTCAGGATATCATCCGGGTAGTGCAGTATTTTTAACAGGGTCGACTCCTGGTGTGGAATGACTTCGCACGCGGGAATCTACTCTCGATTAGTTCTTACGATTCTCGCAGGCACGCCTTTTTCTGCCGATGTTTTCTATGTCTTCACTCGACGCTATTTTCGTTCATATTGTTCACCGGTGAGGCAGATCCCTTTTGCGGAATGGCCGACTTCCATTTCTCTGGCAATGAATCGATCAATGCTTGGATATTGCCGATGCCCTTGAAATCATGTGATCCGAACAGCAGATTCAGAATCGAGCCATGGTAGAAGCCGTTAGCGGCGAATCCGTGCGAGATGGCTGAGCGGCCGGCCCTTTCGCCTTCGCAGACCCAGTACCAGGGATGCTCTGTATGCCTTTCTTTCGCGACGATTCCCGCAGGTCGTAAAAATTCCTGAGCATCCGAGAACGAAATGCGGGCTCGGGTATTGTGATATTTATACCGGAGATACTTCGCGATGATCCGACGGTCTGATCTTTCCGGAGATTCTATTTTTTCTGTCGCAGGATTTGGATTTTTTGCTGCTATCGATGATTCAAAGGGAATGCCCATCTCTATGAATTTTTTTTCGAGCAGGTCCAATGATGCGTTCTGCGGATCGAAAGACTCAGTGCTTTCCAGCATCTCTTGCAGTCCCTGCATCACGACGGAGAGTGCCTGAAATAATGATTCGCCTGCAGCATCCTGATCCTCAGGAAGCTCCAAGGCTGCAGTCGCCACATCATTTGTTATTCGATCAAGCTGGTACGATAGAACGTGTGTCATGGCAGGGAAACGTTGCAGGCGCTTTCCCCATTGTTCTTGTATCCGTACTGAGACGATGTGCTGTGCTGCCGAGGACATCAACGAGTCCATCACTGCATCATGGAGCAGACTTTCAACTCCTAGTTTCCTTGTCGGAATTGACTGAAAGATGGCGTGCAAATCGAGCGAGGAACGGAGTAAAATTTGTTTGAAGTGTATGATTTCTGCCGGAGATAATTCCGGAGAATCTCCCGATCCTATCGCGGAGGACTCGACGATGCAGGAGCGTGTCATCGCGGAGATGACCTGTTGGAAATCGCCTGTGAGCTGGAATACTCCAGAGAGAATCATGCTACTGGCATTTTTTACTTCGCGGACAGACTCGATGCGATTTTCGAGTATTGTTATGGAACCGTAGAGAGCACTCAGGCGATCGCCCACCTTTTCCAAAGGGCGTAATCTGAGGGTGTTCTGTGTGATCTTTATCGCGTCATCTCCAGGTAACTGCAGTAGCGCAAGACCGGTCTCCGTGAGCCGGAGGCATGCCGGATCAACTTCTCTATCATCGATGGCGTTTGGGATTTTCGTCGTATCAGGCGTTCCTTCCTGTTCGGGTTTGCCTTTGATGGAGACAGGATCAAGGTATTCTTCGTGGTAATGTTCGCTTTGGATTTTCAGAACATCTGCGATGACGTCTTGATTCAGCGCTAAGCTTTCATTCAATTCCAATCCTGCAAATGATCCGTCTTTTTGCATAGCCTGGAGGATTTCCCGCGCTGCATCATATGTTTGCTTGGTATAGCGCACGGGTGTGATGAACTTTTGCAGGGGGCGATCTCTGTCGTATTCCACAAAGCCCCATTCTTGGGAGAGTAGCATCAGGACTTGTTTCATTTGCGACGACAGATCAGGTGACCGGTGCCACCGAGTGTGCAGGAGCAGGCGTGCAATATCGGTATTGCCAACCGACTCTTTCCAGAGTTTTTCATCCATCCCGTCCAGCTCCGCAGTAAAGCTGTTGCATCTTTCAAGTGTGGACAAGATGATCTCCAGTTCATCGGACGGAATGGCGGATAGCATGGTTCGGATCGCCCGTTGTTTATCGCGATCCTCCGACTTTGAAGCGGATTTCTCGTTGCATTCCCGGAGTAATACAAGAAAGTCTATCAGCGTTTTCTGCAGTACGGGACTGAGGGAGCTCAGCAAAGGCTGTGACCGGATGTCGGTTTTCGCCGTTACTATTTCTCTCGTCATGCTGTCACGTTCCTCTTGTGTCCCCAGTTGCAATTTTCGCAGCTGCTGAAACAGTTCAGGCAATCCTTCTATGTGGGCAGGGGCTTCGGCCGGCAAAAGAGCCATCGTTTCCGAATAGGTTATGTCAGGCCTCGTCAGACTTTTGGCTCTTTTGGCAATCTCTTGCACCACGCCGATGGGATACCCTTCTGCCGGCTGAATGCGGAGAACAGGTCCTTGTGTACGTTGTATCGCAGTATGCACAAGCAGACTGCGGAGGTCCTCTGCAAATCGTTTGAGGATGGCGTAGATCCGCATGCTCGCCACTTCCCGCAGCTGTTCCTCCGTACAGGTATTCGGGGATTGCTCCATGATCGACTTTTCCGCGACTTTTAGGACGTTTCCCCCATCCTCACTCATCGAAAGCGCACGGTAGAGATCCATCCGTTCAAAATCTGTCAGCGCGAATAATTTGTCGCGAATATTCTTCGCATTCTCTCCGAGTACCCGAGGGATCATAAATTCCACATTCTCCGTTACGGTGCGTTCGTTGCCTTTCCTTTGTACATTGATAGACCTGCTTCGACCGATCATCGATTTTGAGATGGCTCTCACTATTTCCACAGTCGCCATTGAAGGTGGCTTTGAGGGGAAGACATGCTCTTTCAGAAAGATATCGATAAATTTTCGTGACATAGTGTATTAATAACATATATAATTAATATTAGCAAATATTTTTTCAACTAAAAACACCTAATTTTTCATCAACCCTGAAATTTGACCTCAAAAGTGGGCATTCTGCGGACTCAATGGGAATAGTAAAGCCGCTGTTTTTGCCATGAGGCCGCGTCAGTGTACATAAGGCGATATTGGCTCTGTTCCATTAAAAACAACGATTCACTTAAGCAAAAACGTGGGTGTTTTCAGCCCTTCAGGTATTGGCTCTGTACCACTCCACCGCCTTCTCAATCCCCCGATCAAATGGCGTCTGCGGGCTATACCCCAATACTCTCTTCGCTTTCGAAATATCCGCGATGTAATGCGTCACTTCTCCTGTGCGGGCTACTCCTAGATTGATCGGGGACTCGCTGTTCAACAGTTCTTTCATCCGTTCAGCAAGGTGCAGAATGGTCGTACCCTGTCCGTACGCGAGGTTGTACGTATCATTTTTCGCGGTCTCCCATTTCTCGATACCGAGGATAATGCCGCTGACGCAGTCGTCAATGTAGGTAAAGTCCAGCAGCTTGTCTTTCCCGAACACGTTCATCGGCTCTCCTGCTTTTGCTTGCCGGAAGTAAAGAGGCACGACGCGCACGGAGTTATCGTACATGCCGTAGACGTTACTGAACCGCCAGATGATCGTATCGATGTCGTAGCAGCGCTTGTAGGATTCAAAGAGTGCTTCGCCGGCTATCTTGCTTGCAGCATACGGGCTTTCGCAGGCCATGAAATGCGCTCTGTCCTCTGTGTATTTCTCTCCTTCTGGCAGTGCGATGTTGCCATATGTCTCGCGGGACGATGCGAACATTATTTTTTTGATACCGTTCTTTCGTGCGAACTCCAGAATGTTGAATGTATCGATGATGTTATCCATCGCGCGCTCGGGATTCTCCACCAGTTCATACACGCGCGCGTTCGCAGCCAGGTGAATGATCAGCTCGACGTTCGTTGGTAGTTTGGAGAATTCCTCGGCGTTGCGGAGGTCGATGTGCACGCGCAGTGCCTCTACCTCTGTACTCCACTGACAGGGCTCCCAATCGGCGCCGACGACCATGTGGCCGCGCTGTAGAAGTGTTTCACAGAGACGAGTTCCGATCGTTCCCGATGATCCTGTAACCAAGATGTTCATAGATAGTATGGATAGTGCTGAATGCGGCGCTTAGAATAACAGAATAATAGAATAATAGGGGCCAATAATATCGCCCTATTATTCTATTATTCTAATTCCTAGTATTCTACGCTCGTGCTTTCCATCATCCTTCCCACTTTCAACGAGGCGAAGAATCTCCCTGAACTTCTTAGGAAGATCGCAGGTGTCATGGGGAGCATGGAGTATGAGGTGATTGTGGTCGACGACAATTCCCCCGATGAAACATGGAAGGTTGCGGAGGATTTACAGAAGGAACATGCCGCTCTTCGTGTTATCAAAAGAGTGGGACGCAAAGGACTTTCTTCCGCTGTGGTCGAAGGGTTTGATGCGGCAAAGGGGGATACGCTCCTGGTGATGGACAGTGACTTGCAGCATGACCCGGCGCTCATTTCGCAGCTTCGCGATGTGATCAAGCAGGGTGCAAGTATCGCCGTTGCATCCAGGTACATGGAGGGCGGGAGCGTGGGGGAATGGGTACGGGGCAGGCGACTTCTCAGTAAGACCGCGACATGGCTCACACGGAAAATTCCTCGCACCGAAGTGAGCGATCCCATGAGCGGGTTTTTTGCTCTCTCTCGCACCGCCTACCAATCCGTTCGCGACCAATTGCACCCGACGGGGTTCAAGATTCTGTTTGAGATACTCGCGCACTTACCACGCGGGACAAAAGCAGCAGAGGTTCCCTTGGTGTTTACAATGCGGCTCCATGGGCAGAGCAAGCTATCGCTGAAAGTGCAGGTGGAATTTTTGTTCCAAATACTACGAATGCTGATGGTGCGATTTCAGTCCCCGTTCTTCTGGGTAGTCAGCGTTCTTCTCGCGCTCCTTATTACCCTTAACACCCTGCCGATCAGGCTACTGTATACCGATACGTCCGTGCGGTCGTATGTGCAAAAAACGCTCACACAGGTAGCCACGGACAATAAATGGCTGATCTCGGATGTCACAGTCATGCGCATTACCTATGATCGTATGTATCTGCACTATCAGCCGCATCGCAGTGGTCCGGATGATGTGCTCGAGTGTTACTCAATCTCTTACTTCCAGCCAAATCTCCAACTCGAGCGATGCAACGATTGATTACCATCATCGGTTTGCAGTTCTATGCACTCGCTCTCGTAGCATTGCAGATGCATTTTGGGGTACGCACTGATGAAGCCAAGTACTTACTCGATATCCCATACCCGCACCCGCCGCTTGCCCGTTTTATCTTTAGTCTGCTTGATGGGTGGGCGTACCAGGAGTTGTTTTGGAGGGTCGTTCTCGCGACGCTTGTGATCCAAGCTGTCTGGTTAGTGATGGGTATGGCAAAACCACTCGGGAAGAATGCGGAGCTTGCAGCTGCCGCATGTTGGCTTCTCTCCGCTGCTGTCATTGCCCAGGCGGGGACGGTAATGATGGCGCCGCTGACTGCACTCCAGGCGCTGGTCTTTGTATGGCTCTTCATGCGTCCACAGAAGCCCTCGCGTGATGGTTCGCTCGTTGCACTGTTCTGGCTCCTCAGCCTTTTGACAGCTTACCAGGCGGTCCTGTTTGCGCCTCTCGTATGGGCCGTCCTTGCGCGTGGGAATGGGTCTCTTCTGCGTCGTGGCCTTCTGTTTGTTGTTCCGGTCGTTGTACTCGGGCTCTACACCCTTACTAATCCTCTCGTTCCTGCAAGCATGCTGGTACATGCAGGGAAAGATGCGGCAGAAACCTTGCCGATGCATCTCGTCGGTACCCTGAAGCTATGGCTCATTGGTGGCAGCATTGTATTCAGCGTGTTTGGAACAGTTGGATTATTGATCCGTCCAAAGGCAGGTCTGCTCCTCAGCTTACTTCTCGTGGGTGCCTACGTCTTCATTGCCCGGTACGATTACTACGCCATTCTGTTTACCCCTCTTCTGACGACGGGATTCATTCTGCGGATGCAGGCATGGGGGCCGTTCAAACAGGCGTGCGGATGGATGTCTGGAGTGATGGCAGGCTTGGTGCTCGGGTGTGGGACGGCACTATCTTTATGGCTGGTTCCATGGTCCGTGCCCACAATCATCCCGCACGTTATTGCTGCAATAGATGCGCATCCTTCACCCCGGGATACCGTTCTGATCAACGGATCATTCGGTCATGAATGGCAGCAGGCGACTCGTTCCATTGTTCGGCGATATGACCTCTTATTCCTCGACCTGGCACACGCAGTTATATGCCTCACACCGTGTCCGGATATGGCAGAGGAGCCACAGTGGACTCCGCTACCTGATCTGCCGATAGACGTCTATGTATTCAGGCCGTGATTTCCGGCTCTGCTCTTGCTACGCCGAGATTCTTTCCGGCTTCGCTCTTGCTACGCCGAGATTCTTACTCCTGAACTGGGCGGCAGACACGGTAGTTATTCTGCTGCACGTTGCGCTGTCCTTTGATGACGATGCAGTTTTTGGAACTGCGATAGTTCGTCATAATAGACGGACGACTTGCAACGTCAGCAGTGACGGTATTTGCTTCCTGTTGCTGCATGCTAAGCATTCCAAGGAGTGCGAAGGCCGAGGCGGCAAAGCCTGCAACCAAACGCTGATAGTGGGGTGAAGATTTCTTCTTCATAATGAGAATGGGAAAGAAAAAAAGAGAAGTAAAACGCTTAGACAGCAGGTTTAATTTTCGAAGTGCATTCATTGTATTCATCCTCCCCATTCACCTTGCAAAGCTCGTTTGCTTCCTCGCAATCCACGAGTACTTCCTGCATTTCTTGGCAAACTAGTGCTGCATCCTCAGCGATCTCGTTACACGTATCCTGAGCGATGTTATAGGTGTCTTGGCATACCTGACTCTCGTTCTTTTTGGCGCATTTTAAGCGAGATTTTTCTGCCTTGGCGTTACACAAATTCTGCTTTTTGCTGATTTTCTGCTCACACTTCTGGATTTTTATGCCGATTTTCTTGGAGCAGGAATCGAACTTTTTTTGACACTTGGTTTCCGCTGCTTGCCCCTTGGCGTTGCAGCTTTCCAATGTCGGGGCAGCTGCCGCAGTTAAGGTCGGGCTGTCCATCGTCACATGCTGTCCAGATACAGTGACAAGGAGCGCGAAGGCAGAGGCAGCAAAGCCGGCAACCAAATGCTGATAATGGGAAGAAGATTTCTTCTGCATACGGGGGATGGGGAAGTGGGTATTTGTTGTTATTATAATAACATATTTTTGTAATTTTGGCAATATCCAAATTTACAGCAAATACCTATCATCAAACCATGAAACAGTTGGAATTCGATTTTGAAGCCCGCAAATTCAAATCTGAAATGCATAAGAAATACCTGCTCTGAGAGGCTTCAATGATGAAATACGGTAAAAGGGATGGCGTTCTAGTTCCAACCCCTTCTACCGTATGCCCCATCTTACCAAATCCAAGCGGGATCAGCTTGATGCTCTGCATCGGGCAGGTCACACGCAGCAGGAGATTGCCGATCTCCTGCGCTGCGATCAATCAACGATCAGCAGAGAGTTGAAGCTCGGCAGTCCTCCCATCCGTCATCGTTACCAAGCCAACAAGGCGCAGCAGCGTGCGGAAGAACGGCGGTGGCGTTCCTACGTCAGCCGTCCCCGCTGGCATGATGATCCTGCAATCCTGAGTCATGTTCTTGCAGAGCTACGAGACGGCAAAAGCCCCGACCAGATCGCAGGAAGGATGAAGCAGCAGGGCTGGAGGAAGACTGTCAGCCATCAGAGCATCTATGCCTACATCGAACGGGACAAAGAGAATGGCGGCGATCTGTACACATTTCTGCGCTACCAAGGGAAGAAGCATAAATGGCGTGGCATGGGCGGAGATGCCAGAGGAACGATCCCCAACCGCAAAGGGATCGAGGAGCGTCCGGCGATCGTGAACGAGAAAGGACGCAGCGGGGATTGGGAGAGTGATCTGGTCGTGAGCAACATGAAGGGTAAAGGTGCCGTCGCCACGTTCGTCGAACGGACCTGCATGTATCTGAGGGCGATTCTCGTGGAAGACAAATCAGCCGATGAAATGGTGAGAGCAAGTTCAGATGCTCTGGGAGATATCCCCGAGGAGCTACGTCTGCCCATGACGCATGACAACGGGAAAGAGATCTGCAAGCATGAAGAGATCACCGAGAATCTGAAGATCGTCGTGTACTGCGCCAGAACGTACAAGTCGTGTGACCGGGGACTCAATGAGAATATGAATCGGGAATTGAGGAGATTCTTCCCCAAGGGGACGGACTTCTCGCAAAAGACGCAGTCAGATATTGACGCTGCGGTGGAATGGCTCAACAATTGCCCCCGTCGTTCCCTTGGTTATCGTACTCCGAAGGAAGCTTTTGCAGAGAAGATAGAGATTATGCATTTCACGCGTTAACGTGCGGCCAAACCGCGTGAAATACAGCATTTGCTTGATTTTGGCGATGGAATACTGAGAGAAGATGTGCAGACTGCTATTAAAAATAGAAAAGAAATACTGAGGGAGCGAATGTTTAAAATCTTTCTGCATGAGCGTCAGGCAGAAAGGATCAGAAGAGCATCCGCATTTTCGTCAGAATATCAGCGATCTCTGTTTTTCGAGCCGTATGTGGGCGATTTCAATTCACAGACTGTTATTAGTGCAGTGGCCTAGATTTCAGAGTCTGTAATATTCCCGATACCAGCTCACGAAGCGCGGCACCCCCTCACTAATATGCGTCTTCGGGTCATACTCCAGCATTTTCTGTGCCTTCGAAATATCCGCCGAGGTCGAGACAACATCCCCCTGCTGCATCGGTAAAAACTCCTTCGGGCACTCTTTCCCGATCGCTTTTTCGACTGCTCCCACATAGTCCATCAACTCCTCGGTTTTTCCTCCTCCCAGGTTGAAGATTTCGTAATCGTAGTTCTTGTCGACCGACGCAACAATGCCGCTCACGATGTCATCCACGTAGGTGAAATCTCGCTGCATTTTGCCCTGACCGAAGATCTTCATGGGGGTCCCTTTTAATGCCCAATCGGTAAACATAAAGAGCGCCATATCAGGGCGGCCATAGGGTCCGTAGACGGTAAAGAATCGCAGCCCCGTGCTCTTTACCCCGTGCAGCTTGTAGTAGCAGAACGCCTGCAATTCATTGGCCTTTTTGGTCATGCCATACAAGCTGATCGGCATGTCGGTTTTGTGATCTTCGGCAAATGGCTGCTCCTTGTTATCGCCGTAAATGGAACTCGATGATGCGTAGACGAGTCCGCCGACTTTATGGTTCTTGCAGCACTCTAAGATGTTATTGGTACCCTGGATGTTATCTTGAATAAAGATGTCGGGATTCTCGATGGAGTGACGCACTCCCGCTTGAGCAGCCAGGTGAATGACACGCGTATCATCCCCGGAGCCGAGCATCGTAAATGCCCGGTCCAACTCGCTCGTATTTTTGATGTCGCCCTTTATAAACGTAAAGCCGGGTGTTGATTGCAAAATCTCCAATCGCTTCGCTTTGAGCGTCGGGTCGTAGTACGCATTCAGGTTATCAAACCCGATGACCGTGTCACCGCGCTTAAGCAGAAACATGGAGGTGTGAAAGCCGATGAAGCCGGCGGCACCAGTGAGGAGGATGCGCATGAGTGTAGGGTAACAGATATATGCTTTGTTCAGAACATCAAAAGAGGCCGTTAACGCCCTCTTTTGATGTATGTTCGCCTATGAAGAAATCAAATTTCTAGGTCTTTGATTGCACGGGCAACTTCTTCCCGTTGATCCTGGCACATTACCTTGAGTAGTTTATTGGCATCTGCGTATTTGAGAGATAGCTGGCCGTTAATTTTTTCTAATTTTTCATTTAATTCACCTATCGCTTCGACCCTTGTGGCATCTGTATTATTAAAACGAGCCTGATACTTTTCTCCTTGGTCATCCTGAGTGCTTATAAGCACACGTATATCATTAACACTCATTCCTTCGGCATTTCTCATCAGTTCAATCGTCATGCCTTCTTTATCATAAAACTTGCCTGTCGTCTCGTAATCTTTTGCTTTTTTTAAAATAATAAATTCTTGAAGGAAGGGAGGGTCATTTTTTTTATCCTGTTCTATCCTCCTAGATTGGTAGCTTATTGCCCATCCTTGATCCCCAATAGTTAAAAAACTTTCATCAGAACGAAGTTTTTTATATAGAAATTGGATATTCTTGAATAGCGAGTCAAGTGTACGAAAGTCTACGTCGTTAGACTCAGGTGTCTTAAGAGAGTCGGTCATATCTTTTGGAGGTATTTAAATTTATTATACACCAATCCCAAAATAAAGCAACCCTCCCTCTTTCACTTCTTCCGTTTCATACACATTCCGTCCATCAAACAACACATTCCCCTTCATAGCTATTTTTACTGCTTTTAGGTTAATGCCCCGGAATTCATCCCACTCAGTCAACAGTACTACTGCATCTGCACCCTGCACTGCACCCATCGGAGAGGGTACATAGTCGACGGAAGCAGGGAGCAGCGGTTTTGCCCGTTCCACTGCGGCGGGGTCATAGGCTTTGACGGTGTGACCGGCGTTAATCAATGCATGGATCACATCAATACTCGGTGCCTCGCGCATGTCATCGGTCTTCGGTTTGAAGGCGAGTCCCCAGACGGCGACAGTTGAGGCGGGGGAGAGCTTACTTAAGATGAGATCGATAAAGCGCTGGCGCTGATGCGTGTTCACTGCATCGGTCGCATGCACAATTGGCATGGGCACCCCATATTCTTCTGCCGTCGCCATCAATGCCTTCACATCTTTCGGGAAGCAGCTGCCGCCGTAGCCGATTCCTGCATTCAAAAACTTCGGTCCTATGCGGCTATCGAGCCCGATGCCCGTTGCGATGTCGCGGATGTCTGCGCCTGTTTTCTCGCAAAGCTCCGTCAACATATTGATAAAGCTGATCTTCGTCGCAAGGAATGCGTTTGCTGCGTATTTCACAATTTCCGCACTTTCGCGGGACATGAAGACGAGAGGGGAACCGGTTTTTGTAATGGGTGCGTATAATTCTTCCATCGCTGTGCGTCCAAGTCCTGCACCCAGGAATGGGTGCGCTGATTGTGGATCTTCATTGATACCGACAACAATTCGGTCCGGCTTCAACGTATCGCTGACCGCCATGCCCTCACGCAAAAACTCCGGATTGCTGATGACCGGAATTGTGAAATCCGTTCCGCGCTCTTGCAGAATTGCGTTGATCCGGTCCTCGCATTTCTTTCCTGTTCCCACCGGCACCGTCGATTTATTCACGAACAGGACCGGCTGCTCCGCGTTCTTCGCAACGGTTTCGGCGACAGTGAATACCGCGCGCAGGTCAGCTTTATGGCCTTCCCCCGGGGGAGTAGCGACTGCTGAGAAAATGATCGATACCTCGGGCAATGCCTCAGTCAGATCGGTCGTAAACTTCAGTCGTCCATTCGCCAGATTCTTCTGCAAAATATCCTCCAGTTCCGGCTCGAAGATCGGGCTTTTGCCGGACTTCAGCATCGCGACCTTTGCCGTATCAATATCAATGCCCCAGACGGTGTGGCCCAGCTCTGCGAAACAGGCTGCTGAGACGAGGCCGACGTATCCTGTGCCTACTACTGCGATTGTCATGGGGGCAGTTTAGCGATGCCTTTCTTTAACCCCAACCCTTTTGCATCTCCTTTGGCACATCTCCCCCCCCTAGCCCCCGTAAAGGGACGTGGCCCCACGGGGCTTTTACGCCCTCCCCTGGTCAGCCTTCGCTCTTGCTACGGCCGACACGTGGGAGAGGGGAACGACGGTGCGTTTACTAAAGAATGTTTCCTTTTAAAGCCCCCTTGCTCCCCTCGGGGGAAAGGGGGTTAGGGGTTAGGGGGAGGTTGCTTAGTAAAAGGATTAGGCCAAGGATTAAGAGAGGAAGTCCATTTAGACAATGAAAAAGCCCCAATTACGGGGCCTTCTCCATTGCTTTGAGGTTCGGATTAAAGATCCTCTCCGCGCACTGTCTTGCGGCCGTTGGCGCCTGCGCGCTTGATGGCTTCTGCGAGCAACCACTCAGCGAGGCCGCTGACGTAGTCACCGAGGTCTCCGGAGGACATCATGTCCTTGCCGTTGACGAATTCCTTGACCTTGGACACGACAACCAGGCTCATTTTGCCTGGGTGGAAAGCCAAAACGTCGGAACCGCGGACGGTCTTGCGGTCGTTAGCCTGTGCGGCTTTGACACCGAGACCCAACCACATTTCAACGTGCTTGCTGAGGTGCTCAGCGAGATCACCGGCGGACATCATGCCCTTACCGTTGACCATTTCCTTTACTTTGGAAGCAACAACGTAGCTCATAGAAGAGGGGTAAAAAGATACAAATATGCAGGGATTCTATGGGTGCTCAGCGCGACTATGCAAGGCCAATTTCAAATTCCGCACCTTTTTAGTGCCTGAATATGCAATTGACGAAAAATCTATGTGTGGTATTTAGCGGATTTTGTAGTGGCGGAGAGAGCCCGGCTTCGTCTCCGGACTACGCCGAGGTTAGTGTAAATATCTAGTACGTAGGAATCCGCAATCGCGGCGTAGCTGCAAGCGAAGACGGATGGCGGAGAGAGAGGGATTTGAACCCTCGAGACCCTTTTGGGGCCTACACGATTTCGAGTCGTGCGCCTTCGACCACTCGGCCATCTCTCCAGTCCGTGCGAAGCCCAAACCTCTCCTTTCGGGCGGGCTAAGCGGCTGACATTCTGATGGCAAATTGCCTGTTCCACAACTGAAAAAGCATTTATACGAACGTACGGATCTTCATGAGTCTTTTCCAATCCGAAGATTGCGCTGAACGATAGCTGGTAAGTGTAGTGGGTGTTTCCTTCACAGTATACCAGAAGGGAGCTCAATAATCATCTTTAAAAGCTCCTGTTTCGCTTTCTGCATCTCTCTCGCTGCCTGGTTGGGTGTCTTGGCATTCGCCTGTGCTTCCAGCATTTCCTTGGTCACTCCGGGGCGCAGATACTTCTCCCAGTCCGTCAGACTCTTGAGCTTGTCATAGGGTGTCATGTAATTCTCCGCCGGGTATGCGATCTTCTTTTTTCCGTTCCCGAGTATGGTCACTTCCGGGAATGCACAGGGCCGGTGAAAGTTGAGATACGGAATCAGGTGCTCACGGTAGAAGACGTTGATCCGCGAGGCGAAGGGCTGGGGGATATGATGATACGTCATGTGCTTGCGGATGATGGCCCCGTTCTTTGTTTCCACAAGACCATTGTCATTGCTACACCTCGGTCTCCCTTTCGTCTGGGTCATATCCAGCTTCTCCAGCAGTGCTGCGACAGTGTAGTTGATGTTCTCCCCGCCATTGTCAGAGTGGTAGTTTCGCAGCACGAACGGAAACAGGGGCAGTGCTGTATCCAGTACGATCGCCATACATGCCTCGCTGATCTGCTCCGTCGCCCATGGCACCTCCCACTGCGTCACCTCATCGACGAAGTTTACATGGTAAACCCCCTTCTTTTTGCCTTTGTCGCCCTGATGCACGGTATCGACCCGGAGGAACCCAGGCTCGTTGTTCGGCTCCGGTTTCCGGCGCTGCCCGATCGGCACCTGCACAGGGTTCGTCTTCTCGAAGGTGAGTGCGTTCTCCTTGTACACGCGGGAACCACGAATGTTGTAGATGTGGGAGACGGAGATCTTCCGGAGTGTTTCGAAACGGGCATCGCCACGTTGATACTCCTGCTCCATGATCTTCTTCGTTGCCGCACTATTGAGTCTTCCGTGGAGATTGTCCGTCTCGGCAAGCACTTCCCGATCGGCATTGGTGTAGATCACGGAGAACTGATGTCGTTCATACACAGCGCAGACCTCTTTGCCGTGAAGATATGCTTCGATGTGATACTGGATCATCCGTCTGCTGCAGCAAGTCACCCTACGGAGGTAACGCTGAAGAATGCCCTTCTCTCTGCGCTTGAGCTTTCTGTAGGCGAAACGCTGCAGCCGCTTGCGTATCCAATCAGAACGCTCTGCAAGCGAACAGGTGGCTTCCAGATCGAAGACCTCCATGGCATCGAGAAAGGGCAGAAGGGCTGTGACGGTGAGGATATCGTCGTCTTTGAACAAGGTTGTCATAGATGGGTGTTGGTATCAATCCACCCAGTCTAGACCTGTTCAGCGCAACCTTGCATTGGAAAGCGGAGGAGGCTTCAGCGCAATCTTGCGTTGGAGAA
>JAYUSS010000065.1:0-2156 GCA_043755535.1 Candidatus Peregrinibacteria bacterium
CGTGCTCACGAAGGAAGATGATCCAGTGAACTTACTACCTCGTCCGCCCATCGTTACGGTCATGGGTCACGTCGACCACGGAAAGACTGCGATCCTCGATGCCATTCGCGTAACAGATGTGGTGGCCGGAGAAGCAGGCGGCATCACGCAGCACATCGGTGCGTACCAAATCGTGCATCAGGGTAAGCCGGTGACGTTTATCGATACTCCTGGTCATGAGGCCTTCACGGCTATGCGTGCTCGTGGAGCGCAGCTCACAGACCTCGTCATTCTCGTCGTGTCTGCTGAAGAAGGAGTGAAGCCCACCACTATCGAAGCCATCAACCACGTGAAAGATGCTGAGGTTCCGTTGCTTGTTGCTATCAACAAAATCGACCGTCCGAATGCCGACCTCGAACGCGTGAAAGGCGAGCTTGCCGGACACGGCGTACAGGCTGAGGAGTGGGGAGGAACGGTGCCGATGGTTCCGGTCTCGGCTCTGACAAAACAGGGAATTCCTGAGCTTCTAGAGAGCGTTCTTCTCATGGCTGAAATTGAAGAGCTCAAGGCAAACCCGAACCGCCCTGCTATCGCTACGGTTATCGAAAGCCACCTTAATAAATCTCGCGGTCCACTTGCGACTGTCATCGTGAATACCGGAACGCTCGCTGTCGGTGCAATCATTGGTTGTGGAGGAGCATCCGGCAAAGTGAAGTCTCTCGCAGATTCCACCGGTAAGCGTATCGAAAATGCTGGCCCTTCTTGTCCTGCTGTCATCTCCGGACTTGGCTCCATGCCAAACGTCGGAGATATCCTGCAGGTCTTTGCAACGGAGAGGGAGCTGAAGGCCTACCTCGCCGCGTATGCGGAGAAACAAGGCCAGATACAGAAACGTGGATTTGCTGACCTTGTCACTCGTCTGTCTGAGGGCAAGCTCAAGGAGCTCAAAGTTATCCTTAAGGCTGATGCACAGGGGTCACTCGAGTCTCTCAAGGAAGCGATTAGCAAACTCACCACCGACGTCGTTCACCCGAAGGTTATCCATGCTGCCATTGGAGATGTGTCTGAAAGTGACGTCATGATGGCATCCGCTGGTGAGGCGATTGTCGTCGGATTTAACGTGGATTCCTCTGCTGCAGTCGCTCGTACGGCAGAGCGTGAGGGTGTGAAGATCAAGCATTACGACATCATCTACAAGCTTCTTGAAGATTTAGAACTTCTTCTCAAGGGGCTCATCGTTCCGGTGGAGGAAGAGAAAGTTATTGGTAATCTGGAAGTACGCGGCGTCTTCTTTACCAAGGGGTCGGAGCAGATCGTCGGAGGCATGGTCAGAGATGGCATCCTCAAGCGTACGCCATTCAGACTTCTCAGAGCCGGCGAAGTTGTCGGTACGGGGCGCATCACATCTCTCAAGCATGTTGAAAAGGACATCAAGGAAGCGAAAGAGGGGATGGAGTGCGGTATGCGCGTCACTACCAGCATCAGCATTGAAATCGCAGACGTTCTGGAGGCGTACACCAAAGAATTTACGCGGGTGGCGTAAGCCCCCATCCTCAGTCCTTCCCCCGACGGGGAAGGAAGTTTTTTTGTTATACACACTCAACCACTCTGCACTGAAAGTGCAGAGGTTGGCGGGAAAGGACTAAAGTCCGTGGCTGTTACTCAATGATCAGAGCTTTATCGTTGGGTGAATCCTTGTGACCCGCAATGTACGCTTGGATCATTGCTTCAGTGACATTTCCCGTGCTCCAGGCTCCGTAACCAATGGCCCAGAAATGCCTGCCCCAGTAGCGCTTCTTGAGTTCGGGAAATTCATCTTGAAGATGGTGAGAAGTTCTTCCTTTGAAGGATTTCATGATCTCGCTTACGGAGAGTTTGGGTGGATATTCAATGTGCATGTGAACATGATCGACGCTCACTGCACCCTTGAGAATGACGATGTCCTCTGCATTGCAGATTTGGATGAGCAGTTCCCGACAACGCTTTTGCGTATCCCCTTGAAGGACGTGATAACGATACTTTGTTACCCAGACAAGATGAGCCGTGAAGCGTGTGATGGTATGACTGCCATGCCGATTTGGATTGGGCATAGCAGAGCATTTTAGCGTCCTGGACAAATTGATCAACTAAAGTCTTGTGCTAAAGCACAGAGTTTTGACTCAATGCGGGGACAATAA
>JAYUSS010000066.1:0-2144 GCA_043755535.1 Candidatus Peregrinibacteria bacterium
AAAATCAGACAGGGACATGTCAGTCAAATGGTCAGCAGATTACGTACGGGGGAGTCACACAATCTGCGATGCCATACACGGGGTGCTCAGCAACGTTGAGCTATCCGTCCGCCTTTTGTTGCGACGTGCTGAGAGATTCGCAAGTGATGTGCGCTGTCAACATTTACTACACGGTATGCGGTGGGGCAACAGTCTGTTCTGCTGAGTATGTTTTGGCAAATGGCTGCACGATTGGGTACTGCGGCGATTGATGGTTAATCCTTAATATGACGGGAATATGATTCCATCAACTCTCTTGAGGATAAGGCATGCGATCGGCGATCAGTCTTGTTTTTGTGATTTATACGGCAAGTGTCGTGGCCAACGACACTGAAGCAGTGAGTCAGGTGAATCTTCTTTGAGTCGCCCACAACCAGTGGCTTCACGATGTCCAGTTTCGCTGTACTTACCAGATGCGTAAAGGCTTCAGTGCAACTCACTCTTCAGCACAGTTAGGGCATTTTGAACTCGCTTGGCTGTGGTCGGACGACAAGCCCGAGACAGCCCAAGGGGTCTTTGTGAAGTCATCCGACTTTGTTCGCATGTCGTGTCAGTACCCGGATCAACCACTGCAACTCGCAAATGGGCATCTCACGCGGGTTCCGTTTGATGAGATTCGATCGACGGAACGAAACTTCAATCATCACTCAGCGAACCAGTTTCAGAAACTCCCCATTCTATCCAGCCAGAAAATGGATGATTTAGAATTCGGTTCTAGGTATGCACCCGGTGCTGGCTCCCAAGATCGAGTCACGCCTTTGTCCTTGTATGGCGGACCTCCTTCGAGTCTATTTCTGGATGCACCCCAAGGGGCTTCAGCAATATGGGACTACTCCGAACCAGATGTACAGAGAATTCAAATCGTCCTGACCTGCCAGTCTTTGAGTCATAACGAAGTTCGAACAATCATCTTTCGACGCGACCTATCCACATTGGTACTTGAATCGATTGTGTCTGTGATCGAGCGGGGCCAAGGTGTACCTCCATTGGTACGGGCGGGATATGCACAGGATTTCGTGGAATGCCAAGGTGGTCCTGTCGCCCGTAAAGTCACTCAAGTCCTAGGCGGAGTGTCTTCGCCCCTCGGATGGATTTCAACGGTCTGGCAGTCTGACGATTTAGCGACCCCTAAGAGTTTCGAAGACGACTTTGTTGTCGATCTCGCACCCAATACCTTAATGACGGGGCTCTCACCGGACCTCACAAAACAGGTCGCATCGAAGATTGATTTAACAAAACTACAAGTTGATTCGTTTGATACGAGACAGAAGATGCCTGTCACATCCCCCCCGGTAGCAAACACGGATTCGCGAAAATGGTTCGTGATCGCAAATGTGATCGCGGCAGCATTATTCGCTCTATTTCTTGTTCGAAGGAGTCGTCAACGAACGAAAACGAATGAGTAATCATTTCCGGAGCTTGATCGTATGGCTTAGCTTGTTGACAGGATGTCAGGACAAGGCATCTCATAGTTCAATCGGTGTCAAGAATCGTTATGAAGCGAAGGCCGAGCCAGTGTTTGTCGACTCATCGCGTGAGTCGCCTCCAGTCATGCACAAATTCATGATTACCAACATCGGTCAAGTTCCTTGGAGGTTGTCACTAAAAAACCGCTCCTGCGGTTGTACGCGAGTGAACATAGTAATCGAGATGCTGGCTGCAGGGGAGTTCACGAATGTCCCGATGGAAGTTGACATTGGGGTTATTACAGAGAGGAAAGTCCAGTCCGCCCTGTTGAATACTGACGATCCCCGGATTCCTACGGTAGAGATTATCCTTGAAGTGCAGACATATCAGGTACTCAGAACTGACAGTGTGATGCCGATCAAGATCTCGACGAATCGGCGTGGCAGACACTGACGCGACCGGCACGCTACACGGTGCAGACGAAGTCGCGCGCGAAGCCCGACAACGTCAAACGGCAAGTCATCCGCCGCCGCGAGTTTGAACACATGGAATTAAAGAGCGAGCAGGTCGCCGAGTTCGACTATCAACCCGCCGCCTGTGAGCGACCGTATCGCATGGTCGTCATCCGCATGAACATCTCGCACGAGAAAGGCGAGAAGTTATTATTCGATGAGATCCGCCACTTCTTTTATCTCACG
>JAYUSS010000067.1:0-6138 GCA_043755535.1 Candidatus Peregrinibacteria bacterium
GTCATTGCACCACGATCCGTTGTCATGCTGACCCTCATTCGTTGTGACGTCATGTGGGAATTGGTCGTCTTGGTGACGTCATGCGATAGAATGCCGCACGCCCTCAGATGATTCGGATCGGTGGGTTCCCATTTCATGAGAATGGAACGTTGCGCAATGAACAACTCTTTTGGTTGTGGCTTTGTCAACAAATCTGCTATCTGCAACTCAGTGGCGATATGTTGAATTTTAATGAGCCCTGTTCTTACGTGTTCGCGGAAATGATGCAATCTCACGCACAAATGCTTCGTTCGTGGTCTCATTTTTGGAAGTCTTGCCATTTCCAACGTTCCCATGTTATCCTCAAAGACCTTGCAATGAATTAGAGGCTCTTTGTGCACAGTTGTCCATCCCAACTCCTTGGCTTCATCCAACAACTGCATCAAATGGATGACATCTCGCAGACTAGTGGATAAGGCATTGTACTCAGCCTCCGTTGTGCTCAACGCTACTTCTGTCTGCAATTTGGATGCCCACGTGACAGGACAACCAGCATAATTGATGATGTACCCGGTCCGAGACTTCGCTGTTGATGGATCCACATCGGCATTTACCCGATTCCAATTTCCCACAAAATCCGCATCGACCCAGCAATCGAAGGCTTGCTTGTCCGGCCGGAGATATATTCCTTGGTCCTTGGTCGTCATCAGGTATTTCACAATGTGTTTGACTGCTGCTGCGTGTGATGCCTTTGGATCATTTGAGAATCGCGCGCACTGATGCACTGCATATGCAATATCCGGTCGGGTTGATTTCTCGATAAAATTCAGTTTACCAATAACGCTTCGATAATGCCATTTTTCATTCATCGGCTCACTGTGAAGGTCCCTGTGGAGTCGTTCAGTAGACTTGGCTGGTGTCTCTTTACCCTTTGTTCGTTCGTTGAATCCCAGGTCGTCAATAACCTGTTGGATGAGGTGAGGTTGTGACAGTTTTATCGCACCATCTTCCATCTGTTCGACCTTGACGCCCAAGTAGTCTGTGACATTTCCCTCGTCTGTGATGTTGAACGGACGGAATTCCTTATTTTCGCCTGCCGGTTGTTGCAGCAACTTTAGTACCTCATCGATGGATCTATCGTCCTTTCCTGTCAATATTCCATCGTCCGTATAAATGAGAAGGTTGACTTGGTGTTTGGCGTGGAAATACAGGCACATATCTACCTTGCTTTGAGTGAACCCTCGCGCAAGAAGGCCATCATGGAGGTATTGGTTCCAGACTCGCCCTGCTTGTTTTTGGCCGTACAGATTCTTTCGGAGTAACAAACAGTGCGTTTTTTGCGTCACTCCCTCAAACACGATGCCTCGTGGCAATTCCATGTACAAATCACATTCGATGTCAGCTTGAGGATACGCCAGCACAAAATCAATTTGTCGCGTTGTGCGCTTGTTTAATATGGCCAGGATTAGGTACATGCGAATCGTTGTCCAAGCAATCACTGGCGCGTATGTTTCCCAATAGTTGATTCCCAACTCCTGCTTACCCCCATGGACGTTCAGTCTTGCTTTCCATTTGTAAATTTCACCAGTCGAGATTTTTCTCTTTCGTCTCATGGCCCATACGGAGGGCAGGATTTTGGTTCCTTTGGGAATGGATGCGATCAGGACCATTTCCCAGTGCCCGTTGTCGGCATGTGATGCCACCTCTTTTATCATTGCCCGTTGGAAATCCGCGCTGTCAGCCTCTTTCATGGCCTGATCAAGATACATAACATCGGGGTTGCTCGTAGCGGCAAACGCCATTGGCTGCTCCATCTGTCGCTGTATTTCATACGACTCGTCATGGTAGACTTCCCATTCCACCACAAGGGATACTATTCCTGCCGTTTGTTGTTCGAGGCTCTCCTGCATCCGAGTCGTTGGGATTGATATTCTGCCGGATCTAGTTCGAAGGCCAACATCTACTGGTAATACCTCACTGGCTGGTATCTCGGTTGACGTCTCGATCGTGTCTGTAATATCTTCTGTCGGTGCGTTTTCACACTCTCGCAAGCCCTCAGGCATGCCCTCGTCTTGTCGTGGATCTTCGATGTTCCATAATACCCTATCCGTTGGGCGGGAACTTCCGGGTCTCTTGTATCGTGCGCGACTCGTGTTCAACGCCCCTGTCTTGTTGAGCCCTGTCGCCTTCTGCCACTCCGATGCCGGCACTACGTTGCCCGCTGATGGTCGCATCGTTTCGAAGAAATCGTCAATCACGACATGAAATTGTGGAGATACATGCCCCGTCTTCAGATTTAGGACGAGTGCGACTTTTCTCGAATGTCGTGGTGAAGTCCCCACGTAAATACCAATATTTGATCTCTGCTCCCACTTAGGCAGTCCCTTTCCTGGAACTTGTAAGGCGGAATCCAAAACATATACGGGAGCCCCAAAAGTGTGTGAATGTTTCACTGCTGGCATAACTTCCACCTGCGAAAATGTTTCGATTGGAGATATCCCATTCTTTATCGAAGGTGATCGATTTGCCAAGTCATTCGCGATCTTCACCGCAAATGGCCACAGGTGCGCATTGATTGCCTTTGGCCATCGTTGCTGCGCATGCAACAACATGGTACGTGCCTGTTCCTGCAAGTCACGGATTTTCTTCTCTGCCCGCCCATTCTGGTGATGGGCATTGACACCGCAATAGGATATGGTTTGCCCATCCACTGCGATCGCTTGTCGGAATCCCTGTGCTTCGAATATCCCGTTGTCCGCGTGATAGTGCTGAATTCTGACGTTATGTGTTCGTGCATATTGTTCGAACGCCTTCTTACCTTCCACTGTCTCTTCAACTGTCGCCCCTTTTTGCAGGTATACGTATGATAGGTCGCTGAAGTGATCGATGTAGACCGTTGCCACGTTGTATCGTTGATGCGTGATGAAGCCCTTCATTTGCGCAATCAACCCTGGTACTGCAGATACCATCTGATCGACCGAGACCACCGACCCAGGAGCCGTAACTGGGGGGACGGTCATCGAGTTTGGTGGCGCCCTGGTTCTCCATGCTCGTCGCGTTGCCTTGCCAAATAGACATGCTGCGCATTTGGGAATTGGGCACGTCGCTAGTCCTGCTGGTAAGTCCCCTCGTGCTGCCATTCGTTGGATGCGTTTGAAGGGCAAGTGGCCTAAGCGATAGTGCCAGCCTAACAACTTTGCTTGATCGCTTGTCGCTTGGATTTCCACATCTTCTGGTGGTTCGAAACTGGAGTTCCTGGCAAACATCGGTTCAGGTAAATCGAAGACCAACGGTAAGTCCGGATGGGCGCTGGTAGCTTCCGCATTCTGTTCCGGTGTTGCATTCTCTGTTTCCGTATTTTCATCGTCATCAAATGGGATAATATGCGATATCATTTCTTGAACGTGTGGGGTCGAATGGTCATGTACGATGCCATTTGCTGCTTGCGCTTCGTCGATCACCGAGTTGAAGGCATGGAAGCGAGCATAATTTGGCGCGGAATGCATCATGAAAATATTTGTTCGCTTATCTAATTTGATTGTTTTCTTCTGGGTCCGTTGATCCCATACCAACTCCATTTCATCGGCAAATGTCGTACAGGACGTGCCGTTCTTGGTTGGAAAATTGTCGTTGGCAACTTGCGCAACATGCTGGGGCGAGTATAAGCAATAAGGTGAGTGCTTATGGTAATAGGTGTTTGGTATGTATTCATCGTGAACTTGACCGTTGTCATTCGTATAAGACCATTTCACTGTACCCTTCAACGTTGCGCTCACGCTTTTCCCACCGATGCCTTTTACTGGAATGTCGATCTTTTCAGGCGTGTCGATATAGTGTCGTGTGTCGTTGGTTATGCAATATGAACATGCATTGTCAATGACCATTGTGTACGCGTCGGAGTCGAATGTCATCATTTCTTCCACCATCTGATCTGATGCCACGAAGCAACACCCCATACTCTTGTCGTCCGATAACGCGCTGTTTGCGTTAGGACTTTCCTTTCGCATCATCGATGGTACGTTGTTCATGTATGTGTATATGTGTTGACCCTTGGCAACCGTTGCCATTGCCACTAACATCATCGTGGTTTGCATTCGTTTGAATCTTGCCCGATATCGCAGGCGCTTCGGGACATACGGACGCACCGGAGCGGGCATGATAGAAAGCACTATTGTGACTGGTAACCAGAAGAATAAACCGACCACTATTAAAATTGTAAAGAGTGCCATTCTGTGTAATATATAATTCGAATTTGGGAAATAAGGTTCTGACGGAGAACGAAGTAGTAAGTGGTAACATATAAGAAGCAGTACTAGTATTAATTGACTCCATAAATACTGCGCTAATCTCACTAACTGTTTACTTCGTTCTCGTACTCGTCAGGCATTCTCCTCATCATCCTCATCCATCATTTGATTGGCTTCGTCTTCCGAGATCACGTGCATCATGGCCGCTGCATATGTCTGATTGGCCGCTGCGGGTTTTGGCTTGTCAGCGCCCGTGTCCTTGGCTGCTGGAAACTTCCAATTTGCGTCCAAGGTACATCCGTCTTGGTGTTTATCAGCCAATACCCATTTTGTGGACTTGTGATTTGGGCAGTGACAGTACTTGCGGCCTTCGAACATTTTGATCAACGGTTCCGTTGCCTTCGGTTCTTTGTCTTTCCACGCCCATTTTCCCGTGTTGGTTTTGCGTGCCATCGCGTTAGTGTTTCCGGACGCGGCACCCGCTGGGGTCGCACGTTTTGCTGTGGACGTTGCCGCTTGCAACGCCTGGATTTCGGCGCGTAAGGCAATGATGTGGTCGTCAGTCGTTGGGGTTGCCTTCCCTGCCTTCCATTCGCCCTTGATCTTCATGATCTTGTACCGATCTTCGGCAATGGTCATCAAGGCTTGGTACGTGATCATGAGGGTTCCATCGTATACTGCGCTTTCTTTTGACCGCATGTATTCCTTGAAGTGCTCGTTGCTAGCCGACAAGTAGGCCTCGAACAAGAGGTTGAGTAAGTCGGATGGTTGATGACCACGGGAGGTCAACTCGTTGCACTGTTCCGTAACAAACTCGTTGAATGCCACGATGTCGGACTTGAGCTCGGACAGTTTGGCTGGTAGTGTGCGTAACACAGCGTTGATGACTGCTACCGATGCTACCGTATCAATACCAACCGTGGATAGGATCACCCGAAACATGGCTGGTCCGCTTTCCACCCCTCCTACCGTGTATTCCTGTCGCTTGGCCAACACGCGCATCATGAGTGCCGTGCTTAAGGACGAGTCAAGGAACAACTTGAGAGCCGTGGAGTCTTGGGCAATCTTAGTTGGCGTTGGCAAGTATACGGATGCATGAGCAACGATGTCCGGGAGTGGAATCTGTCCGTACTGAGTCAACAACGAGTGCGTGACGTTTGGATCTCCGATGGACGGTATCGTCATAATGGAGGCATCCCAACCACATATCGCGGATCTCGTCGACACTTGGTGAATGAACATTTGTAAGCCAGTCTTGGCTCCGTCGTATACTTCTTCCAGCGGCTTGATGGCCGTGTTGAAGCTTTTGCGTCCCTCCGTCGTGTTGAGATCGATAAACGCTGCGGTATGTAGAGCCGCTGGGGTGAGTGCAAAGACAGGCCCTGGTGCTGGAGGCACTGGTGGCACTTGATTCCCTGGAGGATTTACCGCGGCCATCCTTGCTTGATTTCGTGTAGTAACCGTGATGATATACTTGATGTAACAACCTCAATTTGCGCAGAGGAAGCGTGAGGGATCCTGGTGTTTAAGCCAGTAAGTTATCTGATTGCAAATTAAAGTTGTGAGCTTATTTTAAACTATTCTGTTTCGTTTTATTTGTGTTTCGCTTTCGATCCAATTTTTCATCTTCGGTCGCCACATTCTGGGCTCGTAACTGATTGTTGGAACGGTGTCCTACCCCTGCAATTCGTCCTTGAAATATTGCTGCGTCGCCATCATTTGTACTTTCTGAAGACGCTACATACGATCCCAAAGTTCTCATACTCGAAGTCGTTGGACGTAAATCCAAAGTCCGATGGTCGATGTCTTCCGTTGTCATTGCACCACGATCCGTTGTCATGCTGACCCTCATTCGTTGTGACGTCATGTGGGAATTGGTCGTCTTGGTGACGTCATGCGATAGAATGCCGCA
>JAYUSS010000068.1:0-2126 GCA_043755535.1 Candidatus Peregrinibacteria bacterium
ATGCGAGACACAAGGAACTAAGTCTCCACTTGGAGGAATTGGCAGTCAAAATCGAACAAAAGCGATGTGATGATATTCAACAAAGAATTGATACACGACCAACGATGGCACGACATCTAATGTATTTACTGGTTGTGCAAAACATCACAGTATTTCTGTTGGTTGTTTTCAGGTCACGTTTGGAATTAGATACACCACTTCTTGGAATACTTGTTCCCGCCACTCTTGGAGAGACGGCCTACATGGTTAAAAAAATTGTCGAGTTCGCATTTAGGGAAATCGACTATAAACCACCAAGCTCAAATAAATAACCCAGCATGCGGGACGCTCCCTCAGTAAAATAGGTGCGATCTTCGGGATGATCGAATGTCATGCCAGTGATAATACCGGAAGTGTTCGATGGTGGGTGGTGGCAACAGATTGAAGCCGATAGAATCCTTGTAGATGTCTTCCATCCTGCGAAAAAAGCATCGAGCGAAGCGAACGAAAACCATCAGGTCAATAAAAGATGTTCGTTGGCACTTCATATACGCGCTACCTTCGGAGAAAACGGAAGAGAAATTACGTGAAGTTGCACGAATAATTTACGACTTCGGGGAGAGTCACAACTTTTTTGCAGAGAATGCGTCACCCAACAATTCACATGTCGAGGACCAGCCGCAGAAGCGCGTGATCGGAAATCCGACTGATACGGACATCCTGCTGATGGTCTGCCGACACGAGATGATGTGATAACGCAGGTGAAAGAAAGGCATAGTCGAGACGGAACCCATTTTCTGCATTGCTGTACCAAGTATATTCTCGCTGATCTCCATGCTTCGTCCTCCATGCGTCTTGGTAGCCCAAGTCAAGAAGCGATTGCATTGCTTCGCCCATTGTGAAGGGCGTTCCTTCTGCGTCTTGCACCAGACCTGTGTTGAAGTCTCCGAGAAGAATCGTGCGCTGGTTCGCGTGTTTTTCTGCAAAGGAAAGCACCTGTTCCCAATGTTCTTTCTTCCCCCACTTGTCGTTCTGTCCGGGTATGTGCAGGCCAAGCACCGTCATGTCGATTGCAGGAATGGTGACGGGCATCAGGCGGTGCGAAAATGACTGATCTTCAAGGGAGATAATCTCATGGCGTGAAGCGATCAGCACACCATTCGTTTTTTCTGGCATCGCAGACGAGCATTGATGCGTCAAACCCTGCTGGCCAAGAGCGTTTTTGATCTTGATCCCGTTCTCTCCATCCCTGAACTCCGTGAGTACAACTATGTCTGCTGGATTGTTCGTCAGAGCTTCAATGATCTGTGCGATTTTGACAGCACCACCGTGATGGAGATTCCATGTAATCAGGGAAAACGAAGATTTTTTCATTGTGTATCAGTGAAAAGTGGCATGAGCGCATGATACCCAACGAGATATGCTGTCGCTATGCAAATTACCCCTCCGGATATTGCAGAGTTCCAAGCCTTATGGAAGGAGGTAATGGAGAAGGACATCACCGACTCGAAGGCCGAGCAGTATGGACAGAACATCATCGGCTTCGTGCAGATCGTCAGCGAAAGTTCATCCCAACACGCCCCATCAAATCCTAGCCAATCCTAGCCACTTAGGTGAGTTTCACGGTTGCAAGGGCATCAATCCCTCTTCAGGTTTCGACTAAACGCCACAACTGATTCCTAGGACTTCGGTGTAAACTCACCAGAAACAAATGCACCTTCTAAATAACCGTATCGTTCGCTATGATTTGAGACAAATGAGAATGAACATCCCACTCTATGGCTACCAGCAAATCTAACTCCACTACCAATGGCGGCAATCTTGGCTTTGAAGAAAAGCTTTGGGCAGCAGCAGACAAGATGCGCGGCCACATGGACTCTGGCGAGTATAAACACGTCGTACTGGGACTTGTTTTTTTGAAGTATATTTCCGATGCCTTTGAGGAGAAACATGCCAAATTAGTAAAGGAAGAGCTTGCCGATCCTGAGGATAAGGACGAGTACAAAGCAGATAATATTTTCTGGGTTCCCAAAGAAGCCCGTTGGAATGAACTGCAAGGCAACGCCAAACAGCCGACCATCGGCAGACTCGTTGATGATGCCATGACCGCCATCGAACGCGAGAACCCGACTCTGAAAAGTGTTCTC
>JAYUSS010000069.1:0-2125 GCA_043755535.1 Candidatus Peregrinibacteria bacterium
AGCGCTCCAATACATGGTGGCATAGAGCGTATTTGCTTGCAGGCTGCTTTACAATCGGACTGAAGTCACGGGGTTTAGAACCCAAGGCATGGAAATTAATAGCCTCTCGCCAAAAGGGAGAAGAATCGGATTCCTCTCCCCGTCGGTGGCGAATAATAGGTGCCGTTCGGTTTCGGGTGCCTTTTTTTAAAAGAGTTTCGGAAGTTTGAATTTCTTCATTCTTGTTTGTTCCAGTGAGCAGGTGCCGTTGAGTTTCCGGAACTTTCCTCTGCAATCAGTGAAAGGTGTGAGTCTTCGGCGAAGAATCCACGCTGAGAGCCAACGCTCTGCAGATTGGAAACTCTGGAATCCTTGGATTGTTTTCAGTCTTCCGTTGAGTTGTTTGTTGTAGCTTTCGATGAGATTCGTTGTTTTTGGGCAGCGACCGTGAAAGAGCTGTTCTGCTTTAACGTGAGCAGTTAAGAGATCACTGTACTCGAAGATATGCTGCAGCGTTGCGATCTTCATCGGATCATCGTAATGACGAGGAGCACGCCAGCGAATGTGACGCTCAAGGTTTGCTTGGCCGAGGAAGGGAAGATCGAAGATCTTTTCTTCAAGGTCGTTCATGAAAGCTCTGTAAGTCTCTTCGCTGCGCACTTTGAGTGCTCTTCTGATGTTCTCGAGGAAATGCACATGACAGAGTTGGACGATGCAACCTGGGTACACATATCTGGCCGCCATGCGGATGGATTCGTTGTCATCGCAGATGAGTGCCTGCAGGTCGTAGCCGGTGTTCTTCAGTTTCGTGAAGAACTGCACGAGAGCTTGGTAGTTCTCGCTGAGAGCGAGCATGCAAATCGGAATATCATGCGTGAGGTAATCGATACCATAGATGAAGGGGATCTTCCGATCGTAACCCTTTACCGCCACGAACTTTCCGTCCACGACGAGGAAGCCGCAGAAACGTTTAGGGTTGCAGTACGAGAGAGTGATCTCGTTGTTGTGGGGCAATGCTTCCAGTTCTGCAACGATCCGTCGGTAGGCCGCATCAACACCTTTGTTGATCTTTCCTGCCAGTGTACGGATGCTCGCGCCCTTGAGATGTAACGAAAGCAATGGTTCGGGTTTGCGACGATGATCGATGCTGAAGCTTTTCCCGCAATCACAGCAGAGATGACGTTTCAGGCTATTTCGGGAGCCTTTTCTCTTGGTGTGGAGACTGGCACAGTTCGGACAAGCAGGATGGCTTACAGAAGTCTTTTTTTGGGGGTCGACATGTTCAAAGTTGGGAAAATGGCTTCATGATGTCATGAAGTCACATTTTCAGGCACCCGAAATCGAACGCTCTCCCAACACTTCGCCACAGCTTTTTTGCTTGCCTCAGCCATTCTTATACGAGGAGTACTCCGCTTCTTTGACGAGTCATAAAAGCAGGCATACCGTTTCGTATTATGACCACCCCATCAAGCGCCCCAGAAGAAACACCAAATCCTATCGACCAAGGCGCGAACTATCTGATCAGTGTGATGGCGCAGGGAAACCCAGCAAACGTCGTTGCCGCCGTTCACCAACTGACGACTCAGTACGATGCAAGAGTGGCATCACTGATGCTGGATGCTGCTGGAAAAAAGATCGGGCAGGGACAACAGTACTGGAGCCAAGCCGCACAACAGTGGCATGTCGCACTGCAAAGTGTAGGCATGACCCCACTAAGACTCGGTGCGCAGGTGCAGCAAATTACCAGAGATAGTACGTCGGACAACACCGGTACTACCTCCGCTTAACGGACAAGCGCGCGGTAACCCCACGCGGCGAGTATGCCACCTGCGATGGGACCGAGGACGTAGGCTGCTGAGAGCGAACCGATTCCAAGTGCAACCGCCGGGTTCAGGACGCCGTTTGATTGCGCCGATGCTGCAAGAACGCCCAAGGTGAGGGCAGTACCGATCGTGAGCCCTGATGCTGTGTCAGCAACCTTTCCGTGCACCACAGACGAAACGCCGAGCACCAGGACGGCAGCACCAACGAGCTCTGCAACTGCGATCATGGTTGTATTTCCTGCAACGACGGAAAGCTGGCCACCAAGCAGTGCGTTACCTGCAGCGTAGGCCGCAAATCCTCCGATGAACTGAGCGACGATGTA
>JAYUSS010000070.1:0-6068 GCA_043755535.1 Candidatus Peregrinibacteria bacterium
TGAGGAATTTGAACGAATTGGTTTGTATGCGATCATCTCTACCCACGAGCCGCTTTTGACACGTTATACCGAGAAAAATGGGTATGAATCGCTTCGTGGCAAGTATTATCGACCTCCGCATAGTGCATTCTCAGAGCGGGAGACGTCTGTTGGAAACGTATCACTCCAAGTTGGATACGAATTAAAGCATGAACCGGTTACAGACAGTGACGCTTTTCGGATTGCACGCCAAGAAAACATGAGTGAGAGCGTGATGGCTCGTGCTCAAAGTATTCTGAAACATATCACGGCGAAGCCGAATGCGTGAAAAGGAACTACACTTATGTAATAAGAGGCCTGCGTTGAGCGGTTTTTATTTTAAAGGATATTCTCCAATTTTCCGCCATTTGGCGACATCACTATCGGTTTCAAATAGATGCAATGCAGACACGCGAAATGATTGGCTCATAGTAAGGTGGATCTGCTTCGTCGCTTCCGCTCGTGTTAACTCCGCCAGATTCCCGTAAAGAACACTGAGATGCGACATGTGTGCTTCAAAATCTATGTATCCGAAGATTTTACCGGCCTCTTCAAATGCATGAAGAACGCCCTGCGTGTTTTTCATCTTTATAAACACACAGCGGAAAAACTGATCCATGCTTTCAACATGATCAAAGTGCACATCATATGCATGGAGTGTATCGGCCAGTACCTTGGTCTTCTGTTTGATTTCTTCTTCCGCCAAACTCGGAATTCCTCCTAATATTGTAACATGTGGAGGAAAGATCGGACCGCTGTATTGCTGCGCAAGATCGGCAATATACTGCTGAAGTTCCTCTGCAAGAGGCCCGGTTGGCATTGCCCAAATGCTATAAAGTTTTTCATGTTCCATATTCCAAGTGGTATACCGCCCCTCGACCGTGAGCTCGGGGTAGAAAGGTCATTCGCCTTGCCTGATACGAATAGTGGCCCGAGGCCGCAGCCGAGGACCATGAGCGAGCGACCCGCAGGTCGCGAGTCGAATGGTGGGCGCCAGAGGATTCGAACCTCTGACCCTCTCGGTGTAAGCGAGATGCTCTAACCAACTGAGCTAGGCGCCCGACTTCCCTAGAATAACACATAAAAGTGGTTGAGATCACGCTGGACTGAGGAAATCCCCTCGGGTAGACTCTTCACATGAATTTTATCGTTTACATTCAGGCATTTCTGTCCATTCTGCTGCTCTTGGTCATTTTGCTGCAGCATCGCTCAGCCGGGCTTTCCGCTACTTTTGGCGGCAATGATTCCGCGTACGTCCAGCGCCGCGGGGCAGAGCTTTTCCTGTACCGCGCGACTGTCGCAATTTCCATCGCATTCTTTGTGCTGACGGTTCTCGACTGGTACGTTTAAGCCACCCGATGCTTCGACCGCCTTCCAAATTTTTAGGGGCGCTTATTGGCGCGTATGTGCGCTACGAGCGCTGGGTGTTTGTATTTCTGGGATTGATCCTTGTAGCGAGCTTCATCGCGATGCTCGGGAAGTTTTATCGAGATAGCACCATGATCATCCCCGCAAACGGCGGAACCTACATCGAAGGATCCGTCGGAGATCTCCAACCGCTTAACCCATGGTTCTCTATTACTAACGATGTAAGCCGCGATGTTGTGTCCCTCGTTTTTTCGGGTCTTTTAAAATACAACCCGCAGACAAAAGATATTGAGGCGGACTTAGCGACATACGAAGTGTCGAAAGACGGCAAGGTGTACACAGTTAAGCTCAAGCCCGATTTGTTCTGGCAGGACTCCACCGAAGAAAAGCCGCACCCCGTGACCGCGGAGGATGTGGTGTTTACGTATAAAACTGCACAAGACCCGGATTTCCCGAATAGTTTGCTCCGTCAGAATTTTCAGGGTGTTGCGATTGAGGCCATCGATAAGCGGACCATCCAGTTTAAACTCGATCAGCCCTATAACTTTTTCCCGAGTAATTTGACCCTCGGTCTTGTTCCTAAGTTATCGTTCGAGGGCGTTCCCGTCGCATCCCTCGATCAGACGCTCGATTTCGGGTTCGCCCCTGTCGGCGCCGGCCCGTATAAACTCCGAAGCATTGTAGAAACGGAGCTGAGCACCGAAGTGACCTTGGAACGGTGGTCGCGCAAAATTGAACCTCAGTATCGCTTAGATCGTATTGTGCTTCGCATTTTCCCCGACTATCAGACGCTGCTCTCTGACCTTCGTAACCTTGACGGAATCCGCTTTGTACCCCGTACAGAGGATGGAAAGCCGGTAATCCCCAATCGCTTCCAGGCGCTCGAATACTCGTTACCGCAGTATGTAGCGATGTATTTCAACCTCGATCGATCTGTCATGAAAGATACTAAACTGCGACTGGGCCTGCAGCTGGGGACAAACAAAGAAACGATTGCAGCGGTGGCCACACCCGCAGTTGCCGTCGATACTCCACTACTAGAAATCGATACCTCTGACTGGCGTTACAGTTTTGATCAAGCGGCGGCCCAAGGTGCACTATTTGAATCGCAGTGGTACTTCCCCGAGAAACTCCGACTGCAGCGTTTATTGGAGCAGCGGGAAGCAAACCAGACAGGAGATCTTAAGGCAGAGCCCGTTGTATTCCTGGATACCGGTGCAGTGCTCACGATCGGCGGAAAAGCGAACGGTCTCAGCGGAAAAGATCAACTGAACGGTATTTCTTTGCAGGCAAACCCGACGGAATCGGGCAGTTGGATTGTCGCACTTCCGACTGCGCGGGGGACCGGTGCACTCAAGATTGGCCTTAACTTGCTCCGCCTTACCAACGAGAAAGGTCGCATCCTCGATTCTATCTATGTACGCCGTGTATCCGATGCAGTGGAGTATCGTCGTGCTGTTAATGAACAGCAGCTGGTGGAACAATTTGTGCAGTCCCGTGACGGGAAGTTACCTGCGGCAGAGCGTATTACCGTCGCAGATTTATATATCGACCATTCGTATCTTCGTCGAAAAGTGCCGACCGATCCGATAGGAATCCGTTTGAACGATCGAGGTGAAACGCTTTCTATTACAGTCCTGACAAGCCCGTCTCCGGCTATCTACAAAAACGTCGCCGAAGAAATTAAAAAAGAATGGGCGTCACTGGGTGTCGATGTGAACATTGATATTCCCGAAACGCGCGCAGCATTTGAAGAGCGACTGCTTAAGCGTGATTATGATGTGCTGCTCTTCGGCCAATCACTGCTTAACAACCTCGACAGTTACCCCTACTGGCATAGCAGCGGCGTGCAACGTGTGACCGAGAACAGGGGTGACCTTCGCTTGGATGCCTACAACCTCTCGCAGTACGCCTCGTTTGAGGCCGATGCCCTGCTCGAAACAATTCGGGGCAACGGAACGGAAACCGATCGTCAGAAAGCTCTGAAGAAACTTCGTGATGTCCTCAAGCGCGATGTACCCGCTGTGTTCCTCTACTCACCCCAGTATACCTTCGCTTACCGTGAAGGAGTCCAGGGAGTGGAACTCGGTCATCTTTCTCTGCATTCAGACCGGTTTTTGACGATGCACCGCTGGTATGTAAAGGAAGATCGGACCTTTCGCCCTGGAAAAGGCTGGCTAAGCTTTTTTGGATGGTTGTCAACTCTATTCACGAAAGAGGAGGCCGGTATGCCCGTCTTAGAGGCTGAATCGTCATCTTCATCCTCCATGGCGGGATCGTCCACCCCTTCATCCAGCCATTGACCCGTAGCCACGGTTCCAGTAAGATATTTTAGCCCTTTTCCCGGTTTACATATGGAAATCTTTCTTCTTCAGGACGTTCCTGGCATCGGCAAGAAAAACGACCTTTTGTTGGTTGGTGACGGTTATGCCTTGAACAATCTCCTCCCCCGCCGTGCTGCCCTTGTAGCGACCCCGCTTGTACGCAAGCGTTATGCGGAATTCATTAAGCGCCGAGCCGAAGAGCGTGAGGCTGAAAAGACAGTCGCTTTGGGAGCCGCTCAGGCACTGATGGGCAAAACAATTACGTTTGTGAAAAAGGTCACGAAGACCAACAAACTCTACGCTGCAATTACAGAGCAGAATATTGTCGACGCGGTCAAAGAACAGCTCGGCGGTGTTATTACCGAAGAGATGGTCAAGATCGATGACGCAATCAAGTCCATCGGCACACATCAGATCATGCTCCAGATGGGCGAGCAGGTTGTCCCCCTCTCAGTGGTTATCGAAACAGAGAAGGCGGCGGCTTAATAATCCATACAATCAACACTTCACACGATACGGGCGCGCAAGCGTCCGTTTTCGTGTTCTAAAACGCACCCTGGCTCAACGCGGAGCTAGGGGTGAATGTTGATTGCGGCTTCAGAATGGGACCCTCAGTCACTCAATCTTCAGGCCATCGGTATGCATGAGGTTTAACGCACTGACTACGATGAAAATCAGATCCAGGATTGTGAGAACCACATCCATAGCAATGCGCTTTCCTTTTAGGGTCGGTTGTTTTAAAGTAATTTGGTGCGTTTACGACAGGTTCATTCAGGGGCAGTTCTTACGTTAAGCGCAATTTTTGGATTGGCATTAAGTTTTTCTTTGGTTCTTCTTCGCAGTCAGTCCGTTGCACGGATTTTAGGGGATGAGCATTTTTCGGATGCTACCGATTGGTACAATAGCTACGTTGTTGCGACTTCTATTCGCAGCGCATTTGCATTTTTGTTCTTTGGGAGCCTGTTAACTCTTGGAATCATTATTGCATGTAAGGTTACGCTGCCCCGCATCGTTCGCACGTTGTTTCTTGGCGTATCAGGGCTAGCTTTCATTTTGGTATGGTCATGGGAATTTCGCGGTTACACTTCGCTTCCATTTACCAATGTGTCAGTCCCCTTTATAACCTTCTTTCATAGCATTTGCCCATTATGCTTAGGAATATTGGCAGCAGTCACCACGGCTTTTATGGCACTTGTTGTAGATGATATTAGGTCAGACAAACCTGCACTACCGCCATCTTTCCGCGTTGTGTTCCGCATTGCACAGGCAATTTCCATTTATGCGTTTCTTATCATACTGCCACTCTTTCTGTCTAGGAATTGGCAATACCTGATGTTCACAGAGTTCCCTTATCAGGAAGATGCTTTGAAGGCATTGGACTTCATCATTGTGGGGGCAATTATTATTTGGGTAGGTGCGGTAAATTTTTGGGCAGCACGAGAAACGCATGATTACTTTAAGAAAAGTGGTTATCGCTCTTTTTTTACAACCATGAAGAAGCAGATTCTAAATTACAGTTCGCGCTAGCTCATTGAGAAGAAAATCTTATCACTCCGTCATAATCAGAAATGTGAGCTGCAAACGTCAGGGCCAAATTTGGATAATATTTATCCTGTATGACGTAAAGGAAGAGGTTTTGGGTGATACCCAAACTCAGCTACAGGAAGCCACAGGTAAGAAAATGAACTTGTATTATTGAGCCGATCTGTTGGACCTCTTAGATTAACCTAGGCATGTCTTGCACTTATCTGGCCTCGCCTCGCTTGTTACATTATAGAAAAGAATGTAATTTGAAATAATGAAACATCGTCGACTTATACTTGTTGTGGTTTTTGGGCTAGTGCTAAATATTGTACTTGGAATAGGCGTAAGTTTTCTTTTGATTCAGCTTGTGAGAATGGATCCATTTGCAGAGCCAAGTTTAGCAATACGCATTCTTTCTTTGGTGATTTCTTACATTCCATTATTTGCATCATGTTTTACGGTAGGATTTCTTATGAAAGACAAAGGGGCCACATATGGAGCTTACTTCGGTGTCAGTCTTGTCGTTTTGTCTTTGCTAGTTTCAGCTAGTGTCGCCATGCTTCCTCCCCCCGTTATCTTTGGACCGGAATACACAAAAAGTATGGCTTTATCCGTGATACAGAAGAACATTCTTAATCAATTGTTCCATGCCCCAATCACGATAGTATTAGCAGCCTTAGGAGGGTGGATTGGCTCATTTTTTCGGAAAGGTAATGCGCGAAATAATTAATATTTTATGGTGGGCCAGGGTGGATTTGAACCGCCGACCGCAGGTTTATAAGTCCTGAGCTCTAACCAGGCTGAGCTACTGGCCCACGAAAAGATTATACACGT
>JAYUSS010000071.1:0-2113 GCA_043755535.1 Candidatus Peregrinibacteria bacterium
TAGCATCAGAGGATGTCACAAGTGCTCTCGCCGAAAAATCTATTGATGCAGAGAAGCTGCATGATGCCATGAAGATTTTGACTCCAGACCAACGAGAGATCGTGATGCTCAGGGTCTGGGAAGGGCTATCCTACGCTGAAATCGCAGACATCACCGGTAAGACTGAAGGCAACGCCAAAGTCATTTACTCACGCGCTATCGGAGACCTACGCACCAAACTTCCATCACTTCTGTTACTTCTTCTTTTCCCGCATTCTCTATGAAAACTTCTCTGAAAACTTTTCTCGCCGATCTCTACGACGTGGACCCATCGCTACAAACTCACGAAGCTGACATTATTCCGCTCGTGGAAAAACTTATGAAGTCAGACCCCGCTGTGGAGCCTGATACAGAATTTGTAAAACGTCTACGTATGCAGCTTAAAAATCGCGCAGCAGAATTATCATCTCCAGTATCCGCAGGTTTCTCACGCTGGCTCTACGCCTTTGGTGGAGCGCTGACGGCGGCTGTTGTTATCCCGGTTGCGTTCGTCGCTATGAATAACATGAAGCCGACAGCGTTGAAGCAAGACGGCTCTGCGCTATTTTCGTACAGCGTAAAAGAAGAGGGCAAAGATGCATTCGGTTCGCTCGCGGATATCTCCAAAGGGGATTCCGCAGCTCCACGGACTGGAGAAGGAGGCGAAAGCACTATGAATGCAAAAGTACCCACAACCGCTTTAGCTCCTGCTATTGCTCCAGCTCCGGAAATCGCAGTAGCTCCCGCAATGATGCAGGGGGAGCAGGTTATGAACAGTCGCGATATCGGTATCGGTTCCGATACCAGGATGATCGCGCCGTATCCCATGATTACCTATACGTACGTGTACGAAGGCGAGCTTCCAGCATTATCGTCGTCAGTCGCAGTCTATAAGCGCATTACTGCTGGTAAGTCCGTTCCGTTCTCGGCTCTCGCAAATAGCTTGAATCTCGGCAGTATCGACCTTGCATCGTTTGCCGGCATGAACATGGACTCCGTGAGCTTTAGTCAAAATAAGCCCTACGGTTACCAGATGAACGTCAACCTGCGTGACACGTCTGTGAGCTTGGACGCTCAGTGGGACCAGTGGCCTCAGTCCAAGTGTCAGACGGATGCATGTTTCCATGGCGAGCGCGTAAAGCTGTCCGATGTGCCATCGGAGGATCAGCTCATCGCAGCAGCGAATGCATTTATCAAAGATCACGCTATCGATATGACGCACTACGGTACGCCGACTGTGGATATGCAGTGGAAGCGCGATTATGATGCCGTTCCGAACAAAAACGATGTCTGGATTCCAGATCAGATGCGCGTTTTGTACCCACTCGTGATTGACAGTCATGAAGTGTCCGATCAGTCCGGCATGCCCTTTGGTATCTCGGTTGGTGTGCAAGTGAAGTCACGCAAAGTGATGAACGTCTTCGGCCTCATGTCTCGTGACTACGCCAAGTCTGAGTACGCAGGCGTCACGGATAAAAAGCAGATCATGGACTATCTTTCGACACTTGATCAGTACTCCTGGGCGCCAGATGAAGGTGCCAAGACGAAGACCGCAACGGTCACACTCGGCACACCTGTCATGGGCTACTCGGTGTACTACAAGTATGACGATAACGTGATGCAGGAACTTCTCATCCCGTCCCTCACGTTCCCTATTTCAGAGATCAAGGGCCAAGATACAGAAGGGGGTCAGTACTTCCTCCGCCAGAGTGTCGTTATCCCGATTGCATCAGATATGCTAAAGCAGCAGCAGGATGGCGGCAGGCCAATGCCGATGGACGCTGTGAGGGAAATGTAAACAAAGGAATCACGACAAAGAACCGCTCTCGGAAGGGGGCGGTTTTTTTACATCCTTCCCGTTCACCGTGCCGCGTGGGATACTTGCGGCCATGAGAAAGCGACTCCGGATCGGCCTGTGGATTGTCGGATTGATCGTCCTTGCTTTACTGATTCACCTGAGTTCGTTCGTCATTTCGTACGGCAAAATTTGGCGAGATCATAACCCGCTCGTCGTGACGGATATCTCCCGTCTTCAGCCGCTCAAAGTCATGAAGATCGAACGGCCGACGAAAACCGAGCAGCTGCAGGCCATCGT
>JAYUSS010000072.1:0-2102 GCA_043755535.1 Candidatus Peregrinibacteria bacterium
GGTGGAGGGGAAGGCTGTGCCAAAGACTACGGGGGCTGTATCGAAGGAGGCTGAGATAGGGCCAGTAGGAGGATTGATGATCGAACCTCCGACATATCGACCCCCATCAGGAGTCTCGACTCCACTTGCATCGATGGAATGAGCGCCTAAGTAATGGGTACCCGAAGGCAATGAAAACGTAAACACGCCTCCGGGAAAATCACTGATGGGACGTACGTTGCCTCCCGGCACAGCGCCAACAAACAGCCCGCCGTTATCCCCGAACACGAGGCGAATTTGAGTCGGAGTCACCGCCCCATACACCATCTGAAAGGATGTGGAGGTCAGATTAAGGATGTTGGTGATCGTCGGAGCCGGTGGAGGAGCCGCCGCCACGACCGTCACATACACGACAGGGCTGGAACAGGCAGAGGGAGGGTTCCCGGCGTTATCGACGCCTCGCACACAATAGCCATGCTTTGCGACGGTCAAGCCTGTGTTGGTGTAACTGGTCGCGGCCGCCGTAGGACTAAAGACCACGGTAGAGGGTACGCATGTGCCGGGAGCGGTTACCGAGCAGCGTAGAATCTGATGATTCGCCAGTCCGCTCGCATTCACACCTGAATCTACTGAGACGCCCCAGCCCAGCACTGCCGATGTCCCATCCCCACCTAATACAGCGGTCGGAGCCGTAGGTGCCGATGGACTAATAGTATCCAACTGAGGAGGAGCGCCGATGCACTGAATGCGCGAATTGCCGGTAGCATAGCGATCAAACCAGAAATAACCGAGTCCGTTCTGACGCATCATACTCACTTCTCGCCAGAGGTAGTTACCAGGAGTGGCTGTACTCGGCGCACGTTGGTACATCACGTTCGTTCGGTTCAAGACCTCTACACCATCCACCCATGCTTGTGCCACGCCGTCTGCTATTCCAGCCGTATTGACCTTGTTCCGTGTTTCTATGCAATACCACCTATTACTTTGTAGGGAGATGTTGGAAAATGGCGTATCGGTGGTACTACCATTCGTGGGCACATTCTCAGCGGAGAACATCAAAGTCGTCCCACCGCTCTTGCCTATTTGCCACCAGCCTCGAATGCTTTTCTCTGTAAATGACGACTGCTCAGCGGATTGACGCTTTGACATCTTCGTGGAACTGAGGGAGGAGCTTTTAAATGGGCATAATCCGTTAGCAACAGGCGTGAGGCAATTTGACGCGGGGGCCGTCAGCGGGGTACTCGACCCGCTCATCATGAAGTAAAACCGTGCATACGCATCCGCACTAGGGGTAAAGAATCGACTGGTTTCCCCGCCACATTGGTTAGTCAGCGTTGTGACATCACACGTTTCCTGAGTTGCTCCTGGGCGAAAAAACCTCACTCGTTTCGATGCTGTGCCGCTATACTTCACCGTGGTGTCTATGCTGTAAGTCCCCGCTGTGAACCACGGTTCATAGTAAAACTCCCCGCTCACGGTCCCTTCCATCTCATCATCCCAAAACGTGACCGCATAGACGGGAAGGGGCATTAACAGTAACAAGCACGCGAGGATTATATAACGCATCAGCATCCCCTCCCTACACCTAGTAATATCATTCCGCCTTGACAAGTATTCCCTGCGGCCTCGGGTGCCAGCGGTACCGTTATCCAGCTATGAGAATGCTCCACGCTATCTGTACCACCGCCCCCAAAGGCGGCAGGATCGAACGCGCCAGAGGTCCAGGCAAAATACCCTGCGCCGCCGTTGGCCGCGTTCGTATCATCTTGCGCACTTGAGATAAACGCGGTCAGATCGCTGGAGGTGTAGACCCCTTGGCGCGTGGGTGCTAAGGCTCCGCATCCTGCCACGTAAATAAATGTCCCAGCGGTTGTCGGTGTAATCGAGGTGGGATCGGGTATGGAGGTATTGATATTGGACGCCTGGATGACGGCTTGCTCCAACGGAGTCGCATTCACGCCACGAAAGAAATGGAACATGTACACATTGGCGTTCGCGGTTTGACCCGGTGTTCCTGCGAGTCGAACCACCGTGTCGGGGGTTGCGGGTTGCACTCGATACGCGGTACGTCTGTTGGTATCGTAGAGATCGCTAATTAAAGCCTCTGTCCCAGCGAGCGTGTA
>JAYUSS010000073.1:0-5998 GCA_043755535.1 Candidatus Peregrinibacteria bacterium
GGAGGCAGAAGCGAAGAAGCACAAACTGCGGCTTTCTCAGTTTGTCCGGATGATCGTGAACGGGAAGCTGCGGATACCGACGGAGGATCTTGTGAAGAAGGTTGAGAAGAGAAACCCGGAGCAGATGAGTATTCTGTGACGGTGATCCAAAATTATCCGTCACAATCATCTTGGCCTTTAGAAGCCAGAAATGACGATATAACGATTGTGACGATCTTTCGACAGTTTTTCTATTATCTTTGAAAGAGCGCACTTGGGAGCAATCGGCTGAGAAGGCTGGAGGGGTTTGCGCCGGTTGTAATAACATTCAGTACACAGCTCCATACCGTAGTAACGAGTTGCGAACGTAGGGTTGTATCAATCACAGAGCCATGTTTCGACGGTTCTAACATCGCTATTTCCTTCGCGTGTGTTGTTTTTACTTGTTTAAGCATGGAAGGCACGAAAAGCGGGTCATACTCCAGTTTTCTGTTGTGTATTTTCCAGTTCGAACCGATGCCGCGCACGATGCGCCGTTGCTGGTCGGGTGAACCGTTGCGCAGCACCTCTTGAGCGTTGAGAATCAGTTCGAGGCTGTCCCGAATATCCGCATACTGTGTCTCGCGCTCATGACGGGCTTTTTCGATATCCTCCTGCGCTGCTTTCTCTTCGATGCGTAGCTGATTGAGTCTCCTCTTCATCAACGCCCGTGTCTCGCTGTCCCTCTCCTCGGCGATATTCTCTTCGATGGTCGTTATCTTTCTCGCAAGGACGGACAGATGCTGCTGCACCTGTTTCTCTTTCGGCGTTTCCTCGGTCGAAGCACTCATCACATCGAGCGTCTCGATTCCGAAGCGCAGGATTTCTTCGGGTACGTCGTAGCGATCGATTTCAACAGAAAGCTGGTCGTAGATGCGAGAGGCAGCGAGTGGCTTTTCGGCGCAATGGATCGCTTGTTTTCTGTGAGCGCAGCGATAGTAATCGAAATCCTTCGTGACGTTCAACGACTTGATCAGCTTCGTCTTACGCTCGGCGGTAATGCACGCATCGCAGGTGCCGCAGCGAAAGAGTCCTTTGAGCGGGAAATCGAGGAGACGGTCACGGGTGCCTCTCCCGTGGTCGAGAAATACTTGCGCCCGTTCAAACTCTGCTTGCGTGAGCATCGGCTCATGGCTTCCGACGTGTACCTCGTCATTCCATCGAAACAGGCCGCAGTAGAAAGGATTTTGAAACAGGGCATGGAACGTTGAGAAAGCAATGGGCTTGCAGTTACGACGGAGGGGACATTGCTCCTGCATGAAGCGATACAGTTGCATCACCGAACACTGATCCGTGAGGAGCTTTTTCCAGAGGGATTGAATAACAGGGAATAGATCGGGGTCAGGCAGAATCCGTTTCTGTCCTTTCAAGGCTTCACGTTCGTTGCGATACCCGAGAGGAGCCCTACACGGCATCCACCCTTTGTCGATCTTGCTGCCCATGCCCCGTTTCACGTCCGTACTCAACTTACGCACATAGTCCGTAGAGCGTCCCGTTTCAACGGAGAGGAGGATGGAGCTGTCTTCGGGGTGATACGTGCTTTGAGGTGTGATGATCGCTTGGATGATTCCTTTCTGGAGCATCCACATCAATTCTCCTGAATCTTTGGGGTTACGGCTCAGGCGGTCGATGTTCCAGCAGAGGATACCGTGCGCCTCTCCATGCTTGATACGGTCGATCAATGACGAGAAGCCGACACGCCCGATATCTTTGGCCGATTTCTGATCCTCGATGATCGCCACGATCTCACAGCCTCGATCCTTTCCCAAGCGTGAGAGCACGTTGATCTGGTCAGGAATGGATTGGATTTGCCGCGATTTGTCCTCGGTGGATTTTCGAGCGTAGAGGAAACATTTCATAAGGAGGGAAAGGGTAGCTGATGCAGAAGGAGAGCGACAGCGCGGCGGGTTCGAACCAATGTCAGGAAGGGGTCGGTAGGAGGCGACTCGTTCGCGTTCAATTGCAGAAAGGTCTCTATGCCCTTGAGAATTGAATCGATCGGCATCCCGTACCGTTTCGCACATTCTTTTACTTGGTTGGCGGTACGCTTGAAGTAGGCACGGTTCGATATCTGATCGTAATCGAGGATGAAGCGCTCGGCAGGGATGGCTTTCATCCCTCTCTTTTTGAGTTCGCTCGTGATGAAGCGGAGGATGCGCCAGCGTCCTGATCGTTTATCGAGAAAGCGGATGTACACGCCTAAGACGAATTCAAGATTGAGGCAGCTGTGCAACGTCACCTTGTACTCTTGGCAGGGTTTGCTGTGTAGTTCGATCTCGAGCCGTGTGATGCACTTGGAGGCAACGTAATCCGGATACAGACTTTCTTTATGCTTTGCCACGATCTCCGCAAGCTTGTTGTAGATACGCGCTTTCCAATCGAGCGCACGAGCACCGAAGCAGACGGTTCCCGGAATTCCTGTCTTGTCGTCAATTTCGAGCTTTGAACGTGCCTTCATTCTTCCCTTGCGGACAATGGAGCGTTCGATGCTGGTAACAGACGCGAATTCGATATCCGCACAGATATCGATACGTGAAATGGATGAGACGATGCGCTTATGCTCTATATCCGTGAGAAAGGGATGCCAATAATCCTGAAGGGTCAAACATTCCAATCGTGCAAGACCGAAAAACCAACCATAGAATTGAATGTGATATTGGTACCTTTGCTTCACGAAAGGGGGCATGTTACTTGTCAGTCCGATTTGTCGAATCATCATGATGGTGTCTTCTCCGCGATTTACAAAGATGATCTCATCGTTCCCGTACGTTGAAAATAGAAGATTCACTTCTTCACTCGATGCACCCCAGACCATATTCTTATAGTCCGATGCATTCGTGAGGTTATGGGACAGAGAGAACAGCGCATTGAGGAAAGCGATGCTCGGAGGGATGATTCCATGATGAGATACCACCCCGATATTGAGGGTGAGATAGTCGAGGCCGAAATGACGCAATCGTCGCGCAACATCATCACCGCCGATATTTGGCTTCGCTCCATCACTTATCATGTTTTTGTATGGTAAGTATTGGTGTGCCATTACTACGGCACACCCGCCTCGACGCTGCGGCGCGGTCTTGGGCCGCGCCTACGCGCGAGGCGGCGCATTCGCTCGGAAATTCACGAACGGCAGAAAGCAGACCGAGAAACGCGGTCAGCTTTGTTGCAGCTTCATCAAGAGGCAGCACGATCCCATGATGCTTCTCGTAGAGTCGCTGGAACTCTTGGATGGCCGATGCAGGCGGTTGCTGATGCACAACGGCATTCAGCCCTAAAAAAAACCCCTCATGGAACTTTCGTCAAATCGTCAAAATATTTTCAGGGGCGCTCCCATGAAAAGAAGCTTTGATCTGAACCATACACCCATGCTTATTCGTTCGATTTTGGAAGGCTTAGGAATAACAAAGGGGTATTTGTAGGTATTTTCATCCCTCCCCATCGGCTGGAAGCATCTCACACTGAAAACGAATGTATCCACGTTCTTCCAATGAAAGTATTTGCTCATATCGTGTTTATCCAAACCAAGTTCGTCCCTCCATCTCGCAAAACGACGGTCTTTCTTCTCTGCTTTCATGTGCGTATAGACATCTTCGATAGTCATCTCGATCCCATCATGATTGAAGAGACACTCGAACAACTGTTGAGGAATCTTTCCTGTAGTTAAAGTCCGGAGTGTTTTCGGTTCGCCTCTCGGCGTGTGCTCTATCACCATGTACAGGATATCGTCATGGGCATATTCGATTCTTGATTCGATATAATGTATTTCCATCAGGCATCGGTCCTCAAACTCCCCGATCAGTGCCCGTAGACGTTTGAGATTGTGATGATTGATAATGACGATCCGCTGCCACGGCCAGTGTGGGAATTGCACGATTCCACAAAAAGACAGTTCCCAGAGTACGGGCGTTCGCAGCCGATACAGTTCGAGGCGTGAAGGCGGATGCATTCCTTCACGCCAGCAGTCAGTATAGTACCTCCCCTCGTGCCGATGTTTCGGAGGGAACCGAGAGAATGGCCGTTTATCATCAACCGCATTTACCAAGTCATCCAATGTCTCACGGTACATATCGCGGTCACGGGTATACCGTTGTACATACCGATTCAGCGCGGTCGTGAAATAGTCCCGATCATCGAGCGGTTGAAAGGTATTTGGGTCAGTGAGGAACCTTTTGAGGATGAGATTGCGGATGGGAAGCTCGGACGGGTGCATAGCGAGTCATCATCCACTCTTTGCCGCCGACGGGCAATTTTCTTTTTGACGGACTAAAGAGACTACCACTGGCGTTCAAGGTAGTGCTCGCTGCGGCTCGCCTCCACCTTGACAGCCGTGATTATGCAAACGTGTCCGTCAAAAAGAAAAATAGGGGGATGCTACACGGTAACGAGCCGAGCGGCTGTTACCCATTATTCCACCATGCCAAAAAATGGCCTATCACGTTCATTACGACACTCACGCCAGCAATCATAATTGCAAAACCTATGCCGATAGTGGGGTCAAATGAACCGCTGAAGGAAAAGAAGAACAGAAAAATGGCAAAAACGAACAGTACGTTACTGAACAGTATCACGCCTTTGTATTTTTTGGACGTTAATTCGATAACAACAGGCCTATCTACAGGTCGATCGACGTAGACTATCTTCTTCACGATCTTCACCTGAGGCGCAGCGGTTTTAACTGATTTGGATTTTGTATTTTTCATAAGTAAGAAAAGGTGAAAATTAGCGGCGTTTCCGATCCTCAATAAACTCATGCGCTGCGAGAGTAAGAGCGAGAACAACGAAAATGAGGGGAACAAGCCAGACATCAGGATAATGGTGATTTGGTGCCGCTGTATGCAGCTGCATCGAAGAGTAGTACGAATCTGTATCCTTCGGCCCTACCCATTGGGCCACGGTAGCCAATCCTCCAGTTGATACAGCTCCAAAGGCAGCCAGAACCGCTAAGGGCATATACGATTTCCTTGTTTTTGTGTGTTTCATATTGCTTCTATTATACACCCCGAACCTTCGGGGTGTAAAGATAATTTAGCAACGTCAATACTTGCGACGTGGCTTTAACATCTGCTCAGAAACTGGCAAAACGGATCAAAGAACTCCGAATTGAGCGTGGATGGACGCAGGAAGAGGCGGCCAAGCGTTGCGGGATCAAGTACAAGTACTATCAGGAGCATGAAAGCAGCAAGCCGAGGGATATGCGATTGAGTACGATGGAGAAGCTTGCAGAGGGATTCGATATAAGTATTGCTGATCTGTTTACAAATTAACGGGCTGGTAAAAATCTAGACCTCCTATTTACAGTGTTTGCGTGCGCTGAGAATCTCTTGTAACTTCGCAATACGTATCTCCTCTGCTACTGTATATGGAAGCCCAAACACGACAAATACTCATCCCGAGTAGACTTCTGAAGTTCACAGATGATTTTGTCGTTCAAGTACATTCTCTTCCTTTGGAAGGAGGAACCCCTGCAAATCTTGAAGGTAGGCCACTATACGATCTCCACGTTTTTCAAATATATAGGGATCTGATCGCTGGACGCTTGCAACATTGGATGGAGACAAAAGATCTTGCTGAGATTGAGGAAATACAAAAACGTCTGAAGGATGAATATCCAGAACAGAATTTTGACATTTATCCCCATGATGATAACACTGTCGATACAACGGTACGAGCAGGTGATGAATTGGTGACTTATGGGTTAAATCAGCCTAGCCGTTATACGCATAGAAGAGCAATATTCCAGGTTCTTGAAGTGGAAGATGTTTCTACTATCTTTCGTCGGGTAAAAAACTGATCAGCCTTTTTGTATAGACCTAAGACTGTTGAAGTTTTTGAGGGCCATGAAAATTTTGGCAATCTCAGTTCCGAATAAGCTCCAGTATCCCGGTAGTCGTCGATTCCCCCCGACTTTCATGGTGACGGTTTCAGGCGCAACGCTTGCAGCTGCCGCCCGAAGAGAGAAATACCTTCCGTGCGCCAGCGC
>JAYUSS010000074.1:0-5986 GCA_043755535.1 Candidatus Peregrinibacteria bacterium
CCCTTGGGTGACTTCAAAGTTGCTAAGAGGGGTGACGCACCGGGGGCAGACGTGCATGGGTTTATACCCTTCGTAGATCAGCCCCTTTTTGTCGAGTGACTGAAACACCCACCAGATCGATTCCATATAGGTAGGGTCCATGGTCCGGTAATCCCAGTCCATATCCACCCATCGCCCCGTGCGCTCCACGGTTGTTCGCCATTCCTTGGCATAACAAAGCACAGACGAGCGGCAAAGCTCATTAAACTGGCCGATGCCCATCGCTTCGATGTCCTGCTTACTCTTGATGCCGTGTTCTTTCTCGATCAGGTTTTCGACCGGTAGTCCGTGACAATCCCACCCAAACCGACGCAGAACCCGCTTACCGCGCATCGTCTGGTAGCGGGGGATGACATCTTTAATAGTGCCTGCAAGCAAATGTCCGTAATGGGGGAGTCCGGTAGCAAACGGAGGACCGTCGTAAAAGCTGAATTCCTCACACCCTGCGCGCTCTTTGATGGAGCGACGAAACATATCTTCCTCGCGCCAATACTGGAGTATGGCACGTTCAAGATCCGGGAAAGACTGTTTGGGGTCGACTGCATCAAACATACGGAAAGTGTAGCGTAGGCAGGCTCGCCACGCAGCTTCTTTAAAAGGCTTAAGAAGGCAGATCTTTTGCTATTTCGTGTAACCGAGAATCTGATAGTTGCATTCTGTCTGCGTCAAGCCTATCGGTGATGTCGATAAATACATAAATTATACAAAGTTTTTCGCATGTGATCAGCCACTTCACATCTTTGCTTTGCAGGTATTGTCTTCGGCAATAACGTGTATATGCATGCAAAGCATCTGTAAAATATTCCCGCCCTGGACGGGCAACCAGCACAGGATGATCAACTAATCTTCTTTCAAGCTCTTTTCTCGATAGGGGGTCCTCAGTATCCCATAGATGAGAAAGAAGTATCACTTCGTTGTCGGTCCATTCTTCATGAAGAGGATTTACTCCAATTGGAATAACGTAATTCGCATTGTCCCGTTGGAGAATTGCGAGTTCTTCTGCCCTCATCGGCCCATCTATAATCTCGGGTCCATCGTCCATGCCTTCGTCCGGTGTGAATGCATCAATCATATAATGAGCATGTTACACATCCCCTGACACCTCTCCCGCAATATCCCTTTCCATAATTTCGCGGATTTCTTCCACGTCTTTTGTTTTCCCTAGCGCCCACTTCAGCTTCACAAAGGTTGTTTCGGGAGTCATATCGCGCGTTGGAATGACCCCGAGTTTCAATACATCCTGCCCGACTTCATACAGGTACATGCGTGTTGTGCCGTAGATGCACTGGGTGGAAATGAGCACGGGGATATTTCTCTTTTGTGCCATCTTAATGCTAGGGATCAGCGAATTTTCACCGTTCGGCAGGTTTCCCGGTCCGAATGATTCCAGGATGAGTCCGTCAACTCCGCTTTTGATGATCGAGTCGATCATACCGGGGGACATTCCCGGAACGCACTTTACCACTACGACATTTCCGTTGAACTTGCTGTTCAGATCAACATTGCCGCTGTGACGGCGACGGATGTTGGAATACGAAAGTTCCGGTTGCAGCCGGATGTTTCCAAGTTTGGGAAAGACGGGGGAAATGAACGCATTGCGTTCGCTTTCACTCACTTTCATACTCCGGTTGCCACGCAAAATCTCGGTTCCGAATACGATCGACACTTCCGCGAAATCCATGGTAGCGACTTGGCATGCATGGATGAGGTTACCGATCGCATCGCTCCCGAGAATTTCAGGAGGTACCTGCGAACCGGTCAAGACCACGGGTTTTCCGAGATTCTGTAGCGCGAACGAGAGCGCAGATGCCGTATAGGACATGGTGTCCGTGCCGTGCGTGACGACGAATCCGTCAAAGTTCAGATATTCCTGTGCAATGGATTCCGCTATCGTCGTCCAGTGATGCGGCTGCATGTTGGTACTGTCGATATTCGTGATGGTGCGCGTCTCGATGGAAAATTCTTCCATCAACTGCTTATTCTGCTTCAGTAACTGTTCGGCAGTCAGCTGTGGCTTGAGTGCTGACGTTTTGGCATCCTGCCTCATGCCTATTGTTCCTCCACAGTACAGAAGCAGGAGTGATGGCTTGCGTGTGCTTTGATTCATGGCGGGGTGATGCGGAAGATGTCGGAGACGTAGGGCAATGCAGACAGATACTCGTAGGCAGTCTGGACAGTCCGCAGCTTATCCGTGTGGAACCCGAGGGTGACGGAACCGTTTTCAAACTGCAAGAGATTTACAGGTGTATCAAGCAGATTTTGCAACGTCGAAATACCGACCAGCGGATTCGCGTGCTCTTGGTACTGAAGCTTCAAAGCGAACAGAAAAGGGAATTCGAGGAGCCCCGACCGCGTGCGGATGGGCACGTATTCCTTCGAGAAACGCCTCTCTTTCATAAGAATGTCGGCGGAAATGATATCGATGACATCCGGACCGGACTGTAATCCGATGATGTTTCCGGATCGCAGTTCTTCGAGACTTGTGCGTAGAACGTAATGCATTCCAGCGGAGGGTGTCAGACGCGAGACCATCACGAAACACTTTGGGTCCAGAAGGAGGAAGTCCTCAACTTTGGAATGATCCTCCATATACAGGAACGGATTTGTAATGCCGCTGCCGATATTTGCCAATTCCTTCTCTTCACCGGTGATCTGAGAACGGATCTGTTTTTGCCATGCAATGCCGAAGAAGGGATCCATCGCAATGTCGATGGCATGCAACAGAAGTCCGGCGCCCTGTCGCTCGCGTTCGTGCAATGGCAAACTTGAAAGATGGGACACGAGAAGTTTCCGTGCAAGTGATGTCCGCAAAAAATGTAAGTCCGACGCGTCGCGCTGGAGAATCGATTTATCTTCTTTGTATTCAATAATATCTCCGTCATCGACGATGGCTTTCAGATTCGTTTTCTGATTGTTTACAAGAACAGATACCGCGTGTGTGCCGACCTTTTCGTTCACGTAAAAGGCAGCATCGAGTACCGTTGATTCAGCCGGTATCTCGATAAATTTACGCTTTCCTTTATTGAGGTAGACGCGAATGCGTTCTCCGAAAATTTCAGAATGCAGAATGTCGAAAAATGCATTCGTGTCTTCTTCGTCCTGCTCTAGCCACAGTAAAGCCGAGACCCATTCCGGCAGAGATTGCCCACGCTTGGATGTATCCTTCATCTGATACATCATAAGCCCGCCGTATGTCGACCTTCGCAGCATTTCCTGTGTCTGGAAAACGAAATCAATAGAGCCGCCTGCAGGACTCATGATGCTGCTATGCAGAGCGCTGTAGCCGTTCAATTTGGGAGCGGCTATGTAATCATGTATTTCCCCGGGAATAGGAGTGGCCAATGTATGCAGAGCTCCCATGCATGCGTAACAGTTTTCATCATCGGGGATGAGAATCCGGACAATGCAGAATGTTTCAATTTTTTGGAGTTCCGATTCATGCCCCTGTGTGCGCATGAACACTTCTTCGATATTGCGACGGACGATTTCAACTGTCGCTTTTTTATGGCCAGATGCATGCAGACCCCGTTGCAGTCTTGTCGTCCATTTTTCCAATGCGGCGTATTGGGTCGTCCAAGCGGATTCCGATTTGCGCTTCACAAGCTCGAAAGCCGGGCGATCCAGGAACTGCAGACAAAGATCCGACAATTCGCGGTACCAGATATCTATTCCAAGAAGGTCCGCGACCGGACAGTAAATGTCCAAAGTCTCACGCGCGATGCGTTGCTGTTTTTCCTTCGGTGTAAACTCGAGTGTACGCATATTGTGCATGCGGTCCGCAAGCTTGATGAAGATGACGCGGATATCTTTCCCCATCGTGCGGAAAATTTTGCGGATCGACTGCATATTACGCTCCCGCTTGTCGGTCTCGCCCTCAAGCTGCTGGACTTTCGTGACTCCTTCGACGAGTTTTGCAATCGTCTGGCCGAATTCGTTTTTGATATCCTCGTACGTAATCGAGGTGTCTTCGATGGTGTCATGAAGGAGAGCGGCGACCAGTGTTTCCTCATCTGCGTTTACTTCTCTTAACATATCCCGTACGGCTATAAGGTGTGTAATGTACGGTTCTCCTGACTGCCTTTCCTGCCTAAAATGAGCTTTTTCCGCTAAGGATAGCGCTTTTTTAAGTATTACTGACTCGTGCGGATTTTGGCTAATCATACGGCGCATTCTACACCTATTGCTTTCTATATGCTATGTTTTATAATATAAAAAGTTTCTGGGGGCTGATGATATCGCTCTGCCCTACTTTTAACCGTCTTATGGGAAGATTTTCTTGGACATCACCTGCGGCAGAAAAGCCCACATTGGATGTAGTTGGGTATGGAGGGACAATCATGTCTATGCCAGATGGGGATCTCATCGTGCCCAAACGTGAGAGTTTAGATTTTCTCATCGATAAGATACCCAAAAGACTTAATAAGTTTGGAAAACTTGAGGCGAGTACCGCCGAGCCCTTCATAGACAGCGCGAGTGCGAGTGCTGATGACATCATGAACATTGTTGCAGATGTGCGTCGCCGTCTTGGAGATCCGAATGTACAAAACCTTATAGTCCTGTATGGATCGGATTCCATGGGATTTCTCATGGGAGCTCTCGGAAATGGTATTTCCAAAAAAGAGATTGCCGGGAAGTCAGTCATCGTCACTTGTTCCATGAACCACGTAAAAGTAAAAGACAGTGATGCAATCACAAACTTCAACAAAGCGATTACGCTTGCTCTTCATGAAGGGGTGCGCGGAAAACTTGGGCTGCTTTTCGATGAACGATTCTTCCCCCCCTTCGGTATTGAAAAGCCGCAAATCTCCAAAACATTCGCGTTCGTGACTCGTTTCCAGCGGATGGCAAAATATGACGCAGGAAGATTAAAGTGGCGTTTCGACGATAGAGAACAAAACCAGCCTTTCGATGACGTGCGTGGTAATGCAGAAGTTTCTTTAATGCTGACGAAAAACGTTCATCCGTATCAGGTAACTCCTATGACGGATTATTCCCAGATCGCAGGTCAAATTCGTCAAAATAAAGCGACAATTCTTATTGGAATGGGTGATGGAAATCTTCGATGCGACAACGATAGTATTTTCCACCTTAGAACTGCTGCAGAAACTGCGCATGGCCCTATTGTCGTCGTAGGAAGTGCTATTTATAACGCCGAAGAAGGGATCGATTTTCCCAAGCGAAAACTTGTCTATCAAGGAAATGGTGAACTTGTTCCCGGGCTTATTTCCGGTGGGGCCATGACTCTTTCTGAGGCTATGATGATAGTGTCCATGACCATTGCAAAAGCCGAAGCGCAGGGCACAACCGATAAACAAGAAATACATGATCTTGTGGAGTTCGCAATCACGAGCTACCCATTCCGTGACCTCCAGTCCAGTAAGGTGAAAAACAGGAGATAGGTGCTACATTTACAGCATATTATCCGTAAGACCTTGCGCTATCTCGCGTACAGCATTGGCTCTCTCCATCTGCACAACTTCCTGATGTAATTGATACTGATTGATGAGATCGTAGATCTCATGTCGAATTGTGGGCAGATTAATAATAGATTCCCCGGTTTCCACGTGGGGTTTCATTTGAGTACCGATATGTGACGCTAGGAGTTGGGTACGAACAATCTCCGCAAATTTATCTAATGTCATACCCATTCGTACCTGAGCATATTCCTCGGGGCGGGAGATGGTTTCTTCTCTAGTGACAATAATATTCGTGACGATTTCGTCTGTAATCAAGACTAATGATCGGCATAGCAATTCCTTTAAATCTTCAGGAAGGTTCATAGTTTCTTCTTTTCGCTCTTCTGCCCATTCTTTCAATAAATGAGTACGAAGTTCTGGGTCATTTACAGCCAAGCGATTGCAGACTACTTCGTATAATTCTTTTTTTGAGAATACGAATGTCCCGCCTTGATCGAAATAGTTACCAAGGAAGCTTTCTATAATATCGC
>JAYUSS010000075.1:0-20150 GCA_043755535.1 Candidatus Peregrinibacteria bacterium
CGGAAGTTGTCTCGGGGTTACCGAACATCACACCGATCTTCATACGAAGCTGGTTGATGAAAATGACCGAACAGTTGGTCTTACTGACAATCGCCGTCAGCTTTCGCAATGCCTGGCTCATTAACCTGGCCTGCAGACCCATGTGGCTGTCGCCCATAGTTCCTTCGATTTCAGCCTTCGGCGTAAGCGCTGCTACCGAGTCGATAACGATCAAATCGATGCCGCCGCTGCGTACAAGTGTTTCGGTGATCTCCAGGGCCTGTTCACCGTTATCGGGCTGGGAGACAAGCAGGTTATCAATATCAACACCGATCTTTTTGGCGTAGCCGAGGTCCAGCGCATGCTCCGCATCGATGAAGGCGGCACGTCCTCCCTTCTTCTGGATTTCTGCAATGGCATGGAGGGAGAGCGTCGTCTTTCCCGATGATTCCGGTCCGTAGATTTCGATGATACGCCCGAGTGGGATACCTCCACCCAGAGCAAGATCCAGAGACAAGGAGCCCGACGAGAAACGTTCAATGTCGTGGTTCACTCCTTCACCCATTTTCATAATTGCGCCATCGCCATATGCTTTTTTTATCTGATCGAGTGCGTTTTTGATCGAGGCAAGCTTAATAGCATCGGCTGAAGCTGGCTTTTTAGCGGTATCGGTCGCTGTGGACTTTGAAGTAGCGGTCATAGTAGAGGAAGAGGAAGCGGAGGTCTTCATGGTAAGGCGGGAGGAAATGAATGGAAAGAAAAAAGATGCGTTCCTGAAGTATACGAACGTACACCCACTATTCCCGAGGAGAAGTCCCCGGTCAAACACTTGGTATTGCAAGACAGAGTATTGATGTTGGTGTATGAATGTACACCTGCGCATCAGCGCTTGAGTGTCTTGCACCGTCCGCTATTGGAAGCAAGATCTGTGATTTCACAAAACTGGCCTGCAGGACACAAAATTCCGGCAACACCTCCGCAAGGACTGCCGCTCACCGTGCCTGTTCCGGTTTGGACCGAGGACGCAGCGGACATTGCTGAGCTCCTGCTGAACCGAATGGAGCGAAGCACAAGAGGGAAGACCGTCGACGTCGATGGCTCAGCCAGGTAATGCTGGATGGCAAAAATCGAGGAACCATTTTGGACAAAGATTGTTTCGGACCCTGTTGCCGTAGTACGAATTGCCGTCCTGCCGCCGATTTGCATAAAGTCTCCGGGTGGAAGCGTTGCCGCAAGGGAAGGGTGCAACGATAGCTTGACCGATCCACCCGTCTCACTAAACCGAACACCATCGGGGAAGAATGCCGGATTCCACTGCGGGGGAACATCGATAGAGAGTTTGAACTGTGGGATGTCCCATGTCCGGAAGAGAGGATTAATCATGGTCACACCGCTTGCGACTAGCACCGGCAAAGCTTTGGGGTCGATGTTTCGCTCAACACGACCGGTGACGACAACCGCCATACCTTCCAAGGTACGAAGATTCACCCGCGCACTTTCGACCAAGTAGACAGGACTCCCCTGAACGGACAGCTGATGCGTTCCGCGTCTGTCGAGCGCAAACGGGACAGGGAGCAGCACACCGGTAACCGTTTGGGTGCCGACCGGCAGAGGAGTCGGCTTTTTCTTACACGACGCAAGCCCCAGTCCTGCAATGAGCAGGACGGAGAGTGTTAAAACACGGTACGTGAACATACGGCTCATCATATGAAGAAAGGTAGCCTGAAACGAAAATCCGCCCCTATCAGGGGCGGATTATAATCTTCTTTGGCGCAAATCTCCATTACTTCTTGGCTGAGTCGAAGGCGTAGACTGCGCGACCCACACGGACGAAGTACGGCATTTTCTGCAGGTTAAGGGAGATTGTTCCCACCTTCACGGTGCGCTGCTTGGCAACTTCGTTGATGATTTCTTTCTTAGAAAGGGGACCCTTCTCCTTCAGGATGCTTTCGATAACGTCAGCAACCGTACCCGGCTCGAAGCCCCACTCACGAAGAGCATAGAGGCCGCGACCGACCAACACGAACTGCGGATAGCGGATGAGCTCGTTATGAACGGCCTGAACGGTGACATTTTTGTGATCGAAGTGTGCTTCACGGATGCGATTTGCGATATCCATGAAGTGTAATGGCTGACCGGTCTTACGAAGGATGATTTCGACTTTGTCACGGATGGAACGAGGGCGAACGAAACGCCACTCCGTCAGACCCCAACCTTCGTCGATTTCGCGCAGTCTCTCATCGATGGTCATGCAGCTGCTGATCAGTTCACGACTAGGGATACGATCCTTGAACAGGTTCATACCCTGGACTGCGGAGATCAATTCGTCTTTCTTCATGCAAGACCTGCGCTTCTTAAGGATCTTGACCATGTTTTCAACGAGCAACGAAATGTCTTCCATGGCGAGCGATTCCAAGCGCCAGAAGGGAACAAACGTGCCGGTATTCGATGTGGAGTTGAGTTCGGTATCAATCGAGAAGGATAAGCGAAGCACGGCTCCATCGAGATCGGTGGAGTTTGGCATGCGCTTAAGGACCTGGGAAATAAGCTCATCTTCGCGCATCACACCGCCATGGGCGCGAAGCACGTTCTTGGCCAGGTCATTGACGTCATTGAGTTTGGTTGTGCGAACAGTGCGGCGGAGCTTGGACAAAGCGATTCCTTCGATCTGACGAATACGTTCACGCGTCACTTTGAAATGCTTGCCAATCTTTTCCAGCGTTTGCTTGGGGTGACCCTGCAATGCAAAGCGTCGACGAATGACCGTCGCCTCCTTTTCTGTCAGAACAAGAAACAGGTCATCGAGCAAGGATTGCAGATTGACCGAAATCTTGGTGTTCGCAGCAGTTTGCTGCGGTGTGATGGTGGAAGAGGCGTCAGCCATAGGGGTGGTGGGGCGGGGAAAAGTGAACAACCCTCGTTTTACCAGAACATTGACAATTTCAAAAGATTATCCATCGGTTCGTCTGGACTGTTTTCCACAGTTTGGTTCTTTACGTACGAGGGCATTGGTGTAAGGAGCGGCTATCTAAAATATAGCATTTTAGAGATTTGTCAAATATATTATAAGGCCTGTAATCACTATTCTACGATAAATGAGGCAAAATTACCGTCTAAAATAGTCCACGCCTGCCTGGAAAATACGGATACCCTTCCTTTTTGTCGGAATATGGACGGATCGGCCTGGTAGAGTGCGTTCCGGGTGTCCCATCATACCGAAGATTCTTCCCGTGGGGTCGGTGAGTGCGGCAATGGAATCGGTCGAGCCGTTGGGGTTGTCGGGGAAGAGCCTACGAACCAATCCGTCACGACCTGCGTACTGGAATGGAATCTGGCCGTTCAGCCACACAGAATCGGGGACCTGGATGATTTTGCCTTCCCCATGAGCGACGGGGATATCCACCAGCTCATCGATGTCGAACTCTGCCATCCACGGGGAAAGGACAGAAGAGACCTTATGCTGGACGTTCATACTGAGGAAATGACCCTTGTTGTTATGCGTAAGCGTCGGGTCCTCGGACCCAAGAATGCGAATACGTGCATCGGGCAGCAGGCAGGACTTGATGAGTGCCTGGAATCCGTTGCAGATACCCAAGACCAAACCACCCTTATCGACATGTGCCTGTAGGGCATCTCGAACACGGTTGTTGCGGAGAACAGACGCAATGAATTTGGCCGACCCATCCGGGTGATCGCCTCCGCTGAATCCACCAGGCAGGACAACGATTTGCGATTCGGAAATTTCCTTCACGAGATTTTCAATAGAAGCATGGATATCATCTAGGGTTCGATCGAGGAAGAGAACTGGTTTTGCTATGGCTCCACTGCGATTGAACGCCGCTGATGTCTCGTTTTCACAATTAGTTCCGGGGAAGGTAAGGACGCTGACGCGTGGTTTGGCAATACTTGATGGATGCTTCGTAAGACTTCGGTCAGTGAACTTGGGACGCTCTATCGGTGACCCGTCTCCACGATCAAGCGGAGTAAGGGGGAAGACTGAATCAAGCGGTGATTCCCAAGTCGTTTTCAATGTGTCGCACCCAATTCCTCGCTTGAATTTTCGATCGTTTCCAAGCTCGAGTGTAGATGCCTCCGTTGTCGTCCCAAGAATAGTGAAAGGGAGATGAGAAAAGAGTGCTGCTGGATCCTGCCCTTCGCAGAGCTCCAGCACCATCGACCCGTACTCTGCACCAAATAACTGATTATCAGACGGAATATTCGATAAATGCATACCCACACGGTTACCGAGCGTCATCGTCGTGAGAGCGGCTGCAACACCACCTGCATGGACCGCTTGGGTCGCGCGAATAGCTCCGGACTCTTGAAGTTCATGCACAGTCTTCCATGTTTGACGCATCATCTGCCAGTTAGGCTCTCCTCCTTCATCTATAAGCGTTCGCAGATGCACCACGGTGCTGCCGGGCTTCTGGAAGCACGCAGGGATCACTTTTTCGTCCTGCATCACGCCGACGGCAAACGACACGAGGGTTGGCGGGACATCGAGACGCTCCTTTGTTTCACGGTTCATGAATGTCCCGGACATGCTGTCTTTTCCACCGATCGCGACCGCTCCCAAGTGTTTTTGCGCTTCGCGCGCACCAAGCTGCGCAGCCAAAGGCTTGCCCCAACGCTCGTCATCGGTCAGCTTTTCAAAATAGTTTTGGAAAGTGAGACGAACTTTCTCGGGCGATGCACCGCTCGCCACAAGCTTGGCAATGGAATCGACAACCGCGTACATACCGCCGTGATATGGGCTTTGAATTGCAAGAGTCGGGTCATAGGACTCAGAAGTTGCAAAGCGTGTCTTTACCCCTTCGGCAGGGAAGGCGGTGACGACGGCCTCGCTTGGCGTTGCCTCGTAGAGGCCACCGAACGGACCGACGACAGTGTTGGCACCAACGGTGGAATCAAAGTGCTGCTGGAGCCCTCGCTGCGATGCGACTTCCAGACGCTGCAGGTTGCTCAACCACTTTTCTTCCAAGGTCTTACCTTTGATCGCCACGGGGGTCTTTAAGAAATACGAGCGAACATCACCCGGATCGGCAATCGCCACGTTGGCTGAACGCTCTGCCCATCCTCCTTCCAAATAATCACGATCAAGCTCGCAGATTGTTTCCCCATTCCAGACTTCCTTCAACACTTCGTGCTCTGTCACTTCACCCGCAATCACTGCATCGAGGTTTTCCGCATTCGCAGCGGCAATGAAAGCTGCAGCATCGGCGCGTGAAACTACCACTGCCATACGCTCCTGCGATTCGCTGATCGCAAGTTCCGTTCCGTTTAAGCCTGCATACTTCGTCGTAAGCGCGTTCAGGTTGATATCAACACCCTTCGCAATTTCGCCGATGGCAACAGACGCTCCACCCGCACCAAAGTCATTACAGCGTTTAATGAGGAGCGATACCTCGCGCTTGGCAAAAAGTCGCTGGATATGACGCTCGATTACCGGGTGACCTTTCTGCACCTCAGCACCTTTGGTGGAAACGGAATCTTGATCGTGCACGACGGAGGATCCAGACGCACCGCCAATCCCGTCACGACCGGTTGCGCCGCCAAGCACAATGACCACGTCTCCGGGTGCCGGTGTTTCACGACGGATGTGAGCTATGGGAACTGCTCCCGCCACAAACCCGACTTCCATGCGTTTCGCCTTAAAGCGCTGATCATAGTATTCGTGCACCTTGAGTGTCGGCACGCCGATCTGGTTACCGTATCCGGAAAAACCGATAAGGGCGTTTGTAGTAATCTGTTGCTGCGGAAGTTTACCAGGGAGCGTATCTTCGAGCTTTTCACGGGGGTCACCGGACCCGGTCACGCGCATACCCATAATCACCGGAGCACGTCCGGAAAGTGGATCGCGAATCGCTCCGCCGAGACACGTTGCAGCGCCTCCCACCGGTTCGATCTCGGTCGGGTGGTTGTGTGTTTCATTTTTGAACATGAGCAACCACTCCTCGGTATGCCCGTCTTGGAACTGTACGGGCACGACGATGCTTGCGGCGTTATTTTCTTCGGACTGCTCTTTATCATCCAGCAAACCCTTGGCCTGCGCTTCTTTCATCGAGAAGAGCGCAAGGTCCATCAAGGTGAGCTTTTGTTTCTCTATATCAGGGCCATAGAGCGCCTTACGATCGGCGAGGAATGTTATTGCTGCGCGATGAATCGCTTTCGCAGCTGGCGACAATTCCTTCTTCACAACATCTGGCGAATTAGCACCGACAATCGTATGACCTGCAAGTACGATACGCATAATCTCAGTCATGTAGGTCGTATGACGACAATGATCAGACCAATACGTATCATTCACTTTTAATTCCGTTTCGCGGGGTAATCGATTCTTGTTTATAAAATACTGCTGCGCTTTCTGCATATCGGGCAATGTCATCGCCAGGCTGTACTTCTTCATGACCGATCGAAGCTCATCATCGTTCATCCCATCAAAGCCCTCGACAAACGGAATCGGACCAGGGGTGGGAACAGCTTCACGTAACATTGTTGGCATTTCACGGGATGCATTACGGCTGTCCGTGGGATTGATGTGATACTTTTGAAGAGCCTCGAGAACATGTGGCTCAAGTTTGCGATCAACAACAATAACCTGCGCAACACTGACGGTGGCAAATGCATCCGTCTCCGCGAGAATACTTTTCGTCGCACTGTTAGCGACTATGTCGAACTGACCGGGAAGAGGTTCCGGGAGGATGACATCCTTCCCTTGAGCATCCGCTTCAAAAGCATCATGGTCCAGTACGTTATTAACAGGCGCTTCGGAAAGAACAGTCGGCGTTACTGCCTTAAGCTGATCACCGTCCAGTCCATCAATGTCATAGCGGTAACCTGTTTGCACTTTTACATTCTTAACACCGAAATTTCGTGCGAGAAAATCTGCAATGCTGTCTGCAAAGGGATCCAGCCCCGTCTTTTTCATCACATACCGACGACGGATTTCTAAGGCTTCGGAATCTTCGACAAGAGTTGGAGTATTCATGCAAAAAATGAAAGGGGTCGATCGTACGCGCCCCGGTCTCCCACTGTCAAAACATCATGAACGTTGTAGATACATCTGTAACAGATCGCACGCCGCCTTCGCATCACCATCAAAAGAAGTGTCCTTCGACGTGGTGTAGCGCTCATCTAAATATTCAATATGAATGCCGGTCTGTTCCAGCCGGTCACCGATAAAATGCACGAAGGCAGACTGCTCGCCTTCCACCCCGGACGGCAACAGCGGCAGCCCGATAACAATGATGTCGATATCGCGCTCGTCACAGAGCAGCAATATCTGCCCCACCAAGTCTTCCTCGTTTTTACTTTGTACTGTATCAACCGCTAACGGAATACCCATCGCGTCGTCTGCAAAGGCAACGCCTGTGCGTCGTTTGCCGAGGTCGAGGGAGAGGATACGCATGTATTCAGGATATATGATCAGGAGTCAGGAATCAGCTTTCAGGTTATGGAATTTTCATTTAAAAAAATTTCCGATTAGAAGCTGAATACTGATTCCTGTTTCCTGAGTTACTTCGCAGCAACCATTCTCGCAACCAACGACTTTCGTCGATCAGCCGTCTTTCGGTGGATGATTTTTTTCTTGGCTGCGGTATCAATCGTCTTGTAGACAGCGGGCAGAAGCTTGGATGCCTCGTCCTTGTTCCCAGCCTTTGTCGCGTCCGTGATCTTGCGGATCATGGTTTTCATGCGCGTTTTGAACGGCATGAGTCTCTCGCGTCGATCAGCGCTCTGACGTGCGCTTTTGCTGGCGGATTTGGTTCGTGGCATAAGAAAGTAGCGGGATAGTAGGGAAGGGGAGGGGTGGGGTCAAGGATAATTACCCCAAGAAACAACAGAATTGATTCTGTACCAGAATGCCAATGTGCTCTACACTACACCCATGTTCAAGAGGAATGCACAATCGGCAAAAAGACAGATTCCGACGATTGCGCAGATGAAGCCGAAAATCTTGCATATAACCAAAGCGTATGGTGTCAAAAACGTGCGGGTCTTCGGATCATTTGCCCGTGGGGAACAGCGCTTTAGAAGCGATGTCGATTTACTTATTGATGTACCGAAGAGCATGACTTTGTTCGGCCTTTCCGGTCTTAAAATCGATCTGGAAGGGGCGTTGAAAAGAAAAGTGGATGTTGTGCCTGCGGACAGCATCAAACCTGCTTTAAAAAAATACATTCTCGCCGATGCGCGCTCTCTATGATTGCAAAAAATCGAGATCCCCGGGTATACATAGAAGACATCCTGAAAGCCATCGGGCGTATTGAGGAATACACCATGAAAGGGAAAAAAGAATTTTTGTCAGATGAAATGGTAGAGGATGCCGTTATCTACCAACTTGCGATTATCGGTGAAGCCGCGTCGAAATTATCTCTTGTTCTGAAAAAGAAATATGCAGATATCCCATGGAAAGATGTGATTGGTCTCCGCAGTGTGATTATTCACGATTATGCGAATATAAATCTACTGAGAATTTGGAATACAGTGAGTAAAGATTTGCCTCCTTTAAAAGTCACAATTCTGCAAATTTTAGACGAGATCTAGTCTTGCGAGAGCCGGTATCCTCTCTACAATACCTCGCGTATTTCAATTCACTCAGTATAAATGTGCGGCATCTTCGGATACGTCGGCAAGCGGACAGATGCGACGGATTTAGCTGTGGAAGGACTGAAAAGCCTTGAATACCGCGGCTATGACTCGTGGGGTGTTGCTTGGAAGCAGGACGGGGCGCTGTCGGTGCAAAAAGAGATTGGGAAGATCAGCGGCGTGAACGGGAAGGAATTGAGCAATCACTGCAGCCTTGCGATCGGGCACACGCGCTGGGCGACGCACGGGGGAGTTACACGTGAGAACGCTCATCCGCATTTGAATGAAGATAAAACAATTGCAGTCGTCCATAACGGCATCGTCGAGAACTATCAGCAGCTGCGCGATGAGTTGAAGGCGAAAGGACATGTGTTCCTCTCGCAAACCGATACCGAGGTGATTCCGCATTTGATTGAAGAATATCTAAAAGAAACGAACGACTTTGCACATGCAGTACGTCTCTCTTGCCAAAGATTCACTGGACGCTACGCATTGCTTGCAGTGGAGACAACGAGTGACACGATCGTTGCGGCTCGGACGGGATCCCCGTTAATTATCGGAGTGGAACGCGACAACGGACATTCTGGGTTTTACATCGCATCGGATACGCCCGCATTCATGAAGCATACGCGCACCGTGCAGTATCTCGACGACGGCGAAATGGTAGTGACAGACGGAAGCAGCATTATATTTTCGGATATCGAAACCGGAGAGGAGCGGACGAAGCGCGAGATCGAAATCATCTGGACGCCGGAGTCGGCGGACAAAGGGGATTTCGATCACTACATGATGAAAGAAATCATGGACCAAAAAGAATCCGTTGCGCGCGCGGTGAATCAGAGCGAAGAGGAGATCAACACGATTGCGGAGGCAATCCGGAGCGCGCAGGGAACGTTCCTCGTTGCCTGCGGCACCGCACACAAAGCCTGCATGGCCGCCGAGTATTTCTTTTCTGTGGTTGCGGAACATCACGTCAACGTCGCGGCTGCCAGCGAGTTCAAGTTGTATCATCACTTCCTGAAACCCGAGAGCTTGCTGATTGTCGTCAGCCAAAGCGGGGAAACAGCAGATGTGCTGGAAGCGATGAATGTTGCAAAGAGTAAGGGTGCAAAAGTGCTGTCAATCGTCAACACAGCCGGCTCCAGCATTCAGCGACAGTCCGACTACAGCCTGCACATCAACGCCGGACCGGAGCGAGCAGTTGCATCAACCAAAGCGTTGACCGGACAATTGGCCGTCCTGCTACTGACCGCGTACGCGCTTGCCGGGAAATTAGTCGAGGGACGAAAGGTACTTCTGGAAACCGCCTCGATGATCAACGATATGTTGAACCCGCGCTACGTCAAGCGTCTGCATAATCTTGCCGAGCGCATCATGAAGCACGAAGACCTCTATATCATCGGCAAAAGCTGGAACTACCCGATGGCGATGGAGAGCGCGATCAAGATCCAGGAAGTCAGTTATATCCACGCCGAAGGATTTGCCGGCGGCGAGTTGAAGCACGGCCCTATTGCTTTAATCGAAGAGGGAACTCCGTGCATCGTGCTTGTAGGGAACGATGAAGTAACGCAGGATATTCTGAGCAACGCAGTTCAATTAAAAGCCCGCGGTGCACTCGTCATCGGCATCGCACCGGAGAACAATGAAATCTTCGACGAATGGATCAAGGTGCCGGATGCGGGGAGCGCTCAACCGCTTGTGAATATTATCCCGATACAAGTGCTTGCCTATGAATTGGCGGTGCAGAGGGGGAAGGATCCGGATATGCCGAGGAATTTGGCGAAGTCTGTTACTGTGAAATAGGGCCATATGCCAAAAATTCAAGAAATATATGCGGGGCACAAGCTTCTTCAAAAGGAACTTGATCATGGCCCAGAAGAGCGTTCGGTATTCTATATCATTGAACGGGTAGAAAACATCAGGGACGCAATTATGGCCGACCTGTATTTTGATGATGATAGGCATGTTATAGAAAGCCTTCGACTCATGACAAAAGCGCAATTTGCTGTCCGAACAAATAACCCAATTACATTCTCAATAATTAGTGATTGTATAGCGGATCTACAATCTGACCAGATGTACAGAGACTGATAGCTCATCAACTCAACTTAACCACCTACAGCATCCGGATAGATGAACACCATCGTTCTCTTTTGCGGCAGATAGAGAACATATTTATTGTAAGGCATTTGATTGCTACTGCTCACTAAAACGTACGAAATTGGCGAACTTTCGGTTGCGTAATAGGTTTTAAAACCATATCCGAAGAGCGTTGAAGTGGATTGTTGAACAACATACTTTCCAAAAAATTCCTTATACAAATCATCAGCAGAAGAAACGTCATACACCTCCAGAATCCCATCCGTATAGGATGTTTCATAGTTTCCAACATATTCATTCAAATCGATACCGAAGGACTTCTCATAAAAATGATTCTTACTGAACTGCGAGCAACCGCTCAATGTTGCTGCGATAAGAATCATTGAGAAAAGAAGTTTTGCTTTCATGGAAAAGTAAGTTTTTATAGTGTAGCACGTCGATCTTTTTTTATCCACTGTCATTCCTTGTGTCGATGGATTGCCAAGCACTGCGCACCCACTCATCGCCAGAATAGCGATGGAACCCTCCCCCTCCCGAAAAGCGAAGAAGCTAAGCAGCTTTGTAGCTATGAAGCTACTTTTCATCCGGCGGCAGCCCATAATAATCATACAAGAACGCGGCGATTTCTTTAAAGAGGGGAGCGGAGGTCGCTTCGGCAAAGAGTCGCTCGCGGAATTTGGGTCGATCGACTTTGACGAGAAGGATGAATTTCGGATGATCGGGCGGGGCGTATCCCATAAAGGTGTTGATGGTGGAACCCGTACCGGATTCGTAGCGCCCGCCGGGGCCGGCAATCTGGGACGTACCGGTTTTGCCTGCAAGCTTGTACCCCGGGACCATACCGCTCTTGGCGAATCCGTACTCACTGGAACTCGCTAACATATCGGTGATGATGCGCGACGACTCGGGTGTGATCACCTGATCGATCACCTGCGGCTCGCTGATTTCTTCGGAACCGTCCGGGTGAATGACCCGGTCAACGATTGTCGGTTTCATTAATCTTCCACCATTCGCGATTGCCGAAAACGCAGTGATCACTTGTAAGGGTGTTGCCGAGAATCCCTGTCCGAAGGCAGCGGTTGCAAGGTCCGAGCTGCTCCAACGACGCCATGGGCGCACTTCACCGGAGAGCTCATCATCAAGCTCGATACCGGTGAGTTTGCCAAACCCGAATCGTGTGATCATGCGCTCAAAAAGTTTTCGACCGAGCGTGCCCGACACATGCGTCATGCAGGTATTGATTGACCACGCCAAACAATCCGTCATGCTTACGTTTCCGTAGTAGCTAAGGAGCGCGTTTTTGATTTCGTATTCGTCGACTTTCACCGGGCCGATGTCGTCGTAAATGTCGTCGGGTTGAATTTCCCCTTGGTCAATTGCGATCGCCATTGTGATCGGCTTCATAACGGAACCCGGCTCATAGATTTCCTGGATAGTGCGGTTAAGGTACGCACCGACTCCGATCGTATTTTTATACTTGAGCCATACACCTTTAATCCTCGTCGGGAAGACTTCGAAGCGTGCGTTTTCGCCTTCGTAGACATAGTAACGAGCAAGGTCATGGAGGTCGTACATATTCTCGGCATCAATCAGCTGCTGCTGGGCTTTTTCCGAAAAGGTCTTTCTGTACTCCACCGAAAAAGCGTTGCCCATGTATTCCTTCAGAATACGAGCGTTATTGATGGGGTTATAGATTTCCACCACCATCAGAGCCTCTTCAGAAGGCGGCAAGTAAACCGGAACTTTTTCATACACTTCAGCGTAGTTGTTTCGATCAAACGCAGGGGCTGTCGCCATAGCGATCACTTTGCCCGAATACGGATCCATCACAATGGCCTGCGCCGCATCGGCTTTGTATTCGGTAACTGCACGATCAAGAATGGTTTCGATTTCCTTCTGGACGAACGGATCAATGGTCAGAACAACCGTATCTCCGTCCTTCGGGTCTACAATAGTTTGATCCGACGTAAGGATTTGCCCTCCCTGCAGGTCACTGACAGTACTGATGAGTCCTTCCTGCCCACGGAGCTGTGCATCAAACGTGCGCTCGATTCCGTACTGCGCCTCTTGGCTGTTATTTAAAAATCCAACTGCGGAAGAGCCGATGGAGCCGTCAGGGTAGAATCTCCAGTGTTCGGGGATAAGCGCGATACCGCGAAATGGATCTTGGATATGCTCCGCTGCAGCACGATTGGCAGCATTCTGTCTGGCTGTATTTGTCGCTTTGAGAGACGCAAGCTTTAACTGCTTCACCTCGAGTGAGAGGTGTGGCGGCAGCTGACGAAGAATCGGCACATAGCGAAGCGGACGCGAGCGAAGGGAGTAGGCAAGTTTCGACGCATCAAGCTCCAGTGCAGGGGCAAGTTTCCGGCTAATCGCGGAGAGCTTGAGCTGGTTGACCTCTTCAGGATCGGCAAAGATCAGCTTTTGTTCATCGTTAATATAAATGCCGACGATGTTCATTTCGCCGACCGCGCTGATCTGGTCTTTGGTCGCGCTGTATTTAATAGGAACGAACGTCACACGCTTTTGTGAGATGCGGCGCTCGATATCCCGTGCAAAGAGCCTTCGCACTTCGGTGATGTCCGGCGCTTGGGTATCGGACGGGGAGGGGAGAGTGAGAGCTTGTGCCAGAGGTTCCAGCAGTGCCCCGGATGAAAGCTGGTTAATAAGGGACAATGGATCGTACGCCGCAGCATACGGAGAGCCGATAAAGCTCACGAGTTCGCGCGGGCAGAATGGGTCCCCCTTGGAACAAAGCTCGTGATACTCCGGTGTCACAAGAAAATCCGCCAACTTCTCGGCAACCATTGCGGGGTCATCCACGACGAGCGGGTCGACGTAGAGAAGATCGAGCGTCGTATTGGTCGCAAGAATACTCGTTTCGCCGGTCTTACTGTTGGTTGCAAGAATTTCTCCTCGCTGAGCGGGCAGTTTCACTCCACCGAAATGCTGGGACTGCGCCATCGCATAGTAATCACTCCTGTCGATCACCTGGAGTTCGGTCAACCGTGAGACAATAAGGAGACCGCACATCAATAAAAATCCATGCACCACAACCATTCGTTGCACCAGAGAGCGTTTTTTCTGGGTTTCGGAGAGGCTGGAGGAGGATCGTTTAAGTAGCATCGGAGACTGGAAGAATAGAGGAAAAACGGGGGTAGCAGAAATATGCATTCTGTGGTATAATGATTGGATGGAATTTCCAGATCTCACCGGCCTTCCTGGAGACCAAATGCTCGACCGCTTGCAGCAGGAATGCGCGAGGCTTGGCGTATCCGACATTCACACATCCCCCGAAAAAGAGGGTGTGCGCTTGGAAATTCGCTTGCATGGCATGCTTGAATCACTGCCTCCTTTAACCAAGGAAACATACGAGCAGTTCCTGCGAAAAATTAAATTCGATTCCAAGCTTAAGCTCAACATTACCAATATCCCGCAGGACGGACAGTATACATTCCAAACAGAAGGACGCATGGTCAACGTACGTGTGGCAACACTTCCGTCACGTTTTGGGGAAACAGTCACACTGCGCTTGCTGGACCCTAAAAGCGGTATCGTGGAACTGACGACACTCGGATTCCCGGGGGATATGAAGCAAAAACTGGAAGAGCTCGTAAAACTCCCCAACGGCTTGATCCTTGTAACGGGCCCAACCGGCTCCGGAAAAACAACGACACTCTATTCACTTTTGAGCACCATGATCGGAACCAAGCGCAACATCATCACCCTGGAAGACCCGGTCGAATATGAAATAAAAGGAATCGTGCAAAGCGAGATCGACCCCGACCACGGATTCACGTTCGCATCCGGCCTTCGTTCGGTGCTCCGCCATGACCCGAACGTCGTGCTCGTGGGAGAAATCCGCGACTTAGAAACGGCGCAAACTGCAATCGACGCCTCCCTTACAGGTCACTTGGTGCTTGCAACGCTGCACACCAACTCCGCGATCGAGGCAATTCCTCGTCTGCTCTCAATGGGTGTTAGCCCGTATACATTTGCGCCGTCACTGCGAGGGGTGCTAGCGCAACGTCTCGTCCGTACCCTCAGCGACACGGCGAAAGCCGGGAAGTACAACCCTGCCGACCCTTCCATCTATAGCGGACGTATGGTGCTGCCGGAGTTACTCACGGTAAGCGATGCGATGCGAGATTTGATTTTGAACCAGGAAAGCGAAACCAAAATCACCGAACAGGCTCATAAAGACGGGTATTTAAGTATGCGTGAATGGGGTGAGATCTTGATAGAACAGAAGATTACGAGCAGGGAGGAGGTGGAGAGAGTGACGGCTTGACGAAGCTTCTTAGCTTCTCAGCTTCTCAGCTGCATAGCTTCTTATGAGAGGTGAGCAATTTTTTGTATAGTATTATTACCTTTTAAAAAACTAAGAAGCTAAGAAGCTATGCAGCTAACTAGCTCCGTGTTGTTCACTCCCTTTGCTCGAACAGTACGAATCTGCTTGCGCAGGGCGGAAGATGTCCCGTACCATTTTCCCCCTATGTTCAGACGACACCGGGCCCGACGCGGCCCCTACGCAATGGCAGCACCTTCCGTGGTTCCTTCCGTCATTCGGAGCCTGGTGCTTCTGTTGATGCTGGGACTGCTTTTGTACGGAACAGCGAAATTCGTATTCTGGGTATTCGGTGGTGCGGGTTCAGAGCAAACAGCCGCAACCCTGACTGTCGAACAAGGGGGGATAGTGAGTGTGGCTGTGGAGGACGGACTGTTACAACGCGTAGAGGACAGCTTGAAAGTATACCCCGGTGATCGCGTCGTTTCAGGTGCCAGCGGTAATGCACAACTACGTTTCTTTGATGTATCCACGGTGCGTATGGACGGTGGCACAGAGTTCACCGTCGCAAAAGATATGGAGGATATGGAAGAATCCGAGTGGCAGCTGACAGCAGCCAAAGGATCATTGTGGGTACGAACTCCCACATTACAGACGTATTCAGGAGTTATCGTCCGAACGATCGTCATGCCGCTCTATAGTGTAGAGCTCACAAGCGATACCGAAGCGGTATTGGAAGAATCGCAGATTCTCGTTTTTAACGCAGATGGCCAGGGGGTAAAAGTGACCATCGATGGCGTCGCGGAAACAATTATCATCGGAGAAGGACAACAGTACAAACTACCGGAAGGGGAAATCGGGTCTGACCCCTACAAGTACCGATCTGCCATTGAGCCCCTTGCAGCGCAGCGCACATTTATTATGGAATCACGTGCACTTTCAGCAATGCGGCCAACTGCTCCAGTCGTGAGTGGAAGCGGACAGATTGTCGATACAGAACCGCTGGTTGTTACCGCCCCATCTGATTCAGCAACGATCACGACGCCAACTGTCCGTGTCGAAGGACGAGTAAGTTCGCTCATCGAACGAGTGCGTGTGAACGGCTACGACGCGGTGATGAACCGCGCGGCCGGAACCTTCGCCCAAGAATTATCACTGCAGGATGCAAAGGAAACCACGCTGAAAATCGAAGCACTGGATGCACGAGGCCTGGTCCTTGCCCAAGAAAGCCGCACGGTCTTCCGCGGGTCACAGACAATCGCAACTCCCGTGATTGCCGCTCCTGCAGGCAATGGGCAGACGTACCGCACGCAGAAAGATGAAATTACCGTCAGTGGTACAGTCCCGGCCGGGACCGAGGGCGTGATCGTGAACGATTATCGTCTGCAACTCTTCCGCTCGGGTGATACGACGTGGAGCTACCTTGCAAGCAAGGCACTCGGCAATATGAAGGATGGCGTGAACATCTACGACATCGTCGCATTGGATAAAGCAGGCAACCGCAGTGCGCCTGTACGTATCACTATCAACGTCGAAGCCGGGGCCGAAGGAGTAATTGGCGGAGGAGCGACAACATCGAGCGCGGCACCGGTCGTACAAGAATCTAATCTACCGACGAACGATCCACTAATGCCCGGAGCAATCAGCATTACCGGGCCGGCCGCAGGCACAAGCTATACCGCAACCGGCAGCGAGTTCTTGTTGGAAGGAACGACCCCGAAAGAAACAACGAGCGTATGGGTGAACGGTTACAAGCTGCAGCTGTATAAGCCGGGTGCGACCTTCTGGAACTACATCGCGAAGACGGAATACAACACGCTGAAGCCAGGAACGAACGTCTACCGCATCATTGCTCGCAATGCTGAGGATAAAATCCTCGACCGGTTCGAGTACACGGTGACCTACAATCCGTAACGAGCTTCATAGCTTCTCAGCTGGTTAGCTTGTTAGCTTTTACAAGGAAGTCTTTTTATGTGTAATAGGCATCAATCATATGCATGTCATTTCCCACACACCAAAAAACTTCCGCATAGAAGCTATGCAGCTAAGAAGCTAACTAGCTATAAAGCTCGCCAGTGCCCCTTGAAGACAAATTCCTCCTGCGCATGCCGTTCGCGTGGGAGTTTTTCGCGATCCTGCAACAACTCCGGCAGCAGTGCTATATCGTCGGGGTAGCCGATCGCAATCATCGATGCAGGGACATAGTCCGCGGGTACTCCTAATAATACATTTGCTTTATCCGCAAAAAACCCAGCCATCTGATGACCGACCAATCCGAGTGGTTCACACTGGAGCATTAAATATGCGCTTGCAGCGCCGGTATCATGCATATGGTGAGGGTTTAAGGTAACCGTTCCATCCTGCTTGGTTCTTGTTGAGTGAGCAAAGGAGATACCTAGAATATATGCATTCTTAGCCCAGCTGTTTCCATCCTGCAGGAGTGATTCCATCTTCGCCCGATCCTCTCCATCATCTTTTGTCGCATAGATGTACCTCCACGGCTGAAGATTGCTGGAACTAGGCGCCCAACGCGCAGCCTCGAAAAGAGTCAGGATTTTTTCTTCTTCTACGGGAGTCGGTGCAATAGCACGCGGACTCCAGCGTTCTTTAATGACATCTAAAACCGGGAGATTCGTGACTGCAAGATTGTGAGGATACGTCGTCATGCAAAAGGGAAAAGTAATCAATAATCCATTCTATCCGGATAACGGCTTAAATCACCAGCAAAATCAGTTTAAAATGAATCCTTCAATCCCAAGCGCTTCAATGCATCCGTCATCCGAGATGGTGGGGGAGCGGACACTTCGTGGTCCTTATTATCTGCGGGTGACGTGAATGTCAGTTTCCATGCATGGAGACATAGGAAATCAATACCCGATGACACGCTCAATTTTTCACTCGATGTAATGCCATACGAAGGATCACCCAGAATCGGGTGACCAATACCGTGCATATGGACGCGAATTTGGTGCGTACGACCGGTATGAAGTTCGCACGACACGAGCGCAACTCCTTTGGCAGTCGAAAGTGTCCTGTACGTCGTACGGGCTTCGCGTGCCTTGCTGGAGCCAAGAATCGTCATCTTGGTTCTATCCATTGTACTGCGTCCGATACTCGCATCAATCATCGCCGACGGCGGCTGGGGGATGCCGGCAACGATTGCCAAATAGAATTTACGAACGGTGCGTTCCTCGAACTGCATCTGGAGTTTTTTATGCGCTGCAGGTGTTTTTGCGGTGAGTATGCACCCCGTCGTATCTTTATCGAGCCGGTGCACAAGCACTGAGCTGCTTGAGAAGGGGATGGATCGCTCCTGAAACAGGAACGCGATCCCATGCAACATCGTTGCAGCATCACGCGGAATACCGGCACCTGGGTGAACGGGGATGCCCGCGGGTTTGTTGATGACCATGCACAAGTCGTCCTCATAGATAACTTCCAACTTTAAATCCATCGCTTCCAAACGAGTTTCCGTCACCGGTTCTCCGGTAGAAGATACTTCGATCACGTCTTTCACTTCGATAATCGTGGCTGGCTTACGGGCAATGCGTCCGTTCACCAGCACCAGACCGTCTTTCACCATATCTCGCGCTTTGATACGGCTGATGGCCGCACCCTCGGTAAACAGGGCGATATCGAGCCGGCAGGGTTTCATGGGGGAGAATTGATGCATGGGTGGGCAGTATTATAGTACACTACTGCTATGCCCAGCTCCGAACTCTTAACCCGTGGCGTAGCAAAAGTAATTCCGCAGAAACTCGCGGAACAAAAGCTGAAAGAGGGGAAGAAGCTCCGAGTCTACTTGGGTATTGATCCAACTGGGGCGCATTTGCATATTGGTCACGCGGTGCAACTGCGAAAGCTGCAGCAATTTGCAGACGCGGGACATGAAGTGATTTTCGTGATCGGGAGCTTTACCGCAATGATAGGCGACCCGACAGGCAAAGATATGCAGCGTGAATCACTCACATTTGAGCAAGTGGAACAGAATTTCCAATCCTACAAAGAACAAGCATCGAAAGTACTCGATTTCACCAAGATTAAAATCGCGTACAACCATGAGTGGCTCAAAAAACTCGGCTTTGAAGAAATCACCAAACTCGCAAGCAGCTTTACCCTGCAGCAGATGATGCAGCGCGATATGTTTGAAAAGCGTATCAAAGAGGATAAGCCGATTGGTGTACATGAGTTCATGTATCCGCTGATGGTTGGGTACGACTCCGTACATTTGGATGTCGACTGCGAAATCGGCGGAACAGACCAAGAATTCAACATGCTCGCAGGTAGAACACTCCAAAAAGCCTACGGCAAACGTGAGAAGTTTGTGCTCACCAACCAACTGATCGAAGGCACAGACGGCCGCAAAATGAGTAAAACCTACGACAACTGTATTTACTTGGATGACACTCCCAAGGACATATACGGCAAAACGCTCTCGCTTAAAGATGACTTGATCGCGATCTACCTGGAATGCTGCACCGATGTTCCACTCAAAGAAATTTTGAGCATTGAACAAAAGATGCGCGATGGAGCAAACCCCAAGGAATTTAAAATGCGGCTAGCCCGCGAACTTGTGACGATGTACCACAGCGCCGATGCGGCCATTAAGGCAGAAGAGGAATTTGCCACCGTGGCAAAGGGCGGCGTCCCCGAGGACATACTTGAGGCAAAAGCCGAGGAAGGGGAGTTACTGATCGACCTGCTCGTTCGTGAAAAAATCGTTGCAAGTAAATCCGAAGCTCGCAGGTTAATTGATCAGAAAGCGGTATCAGTTGATGGAACAGTAGTCGAATCGCACGATGTACCTGCAGTAGCCGGCCTGACCCCCGAAGCCTTGGCGAAGGGGGTAATCGTGAAAGTGGGGAAGAGGAAGTTTGTGAAGATTCAATTGTAGGTCGATAAATGTTTGAGGATATAGAACATCTCCTCTCTGGATATCGTTGTGCTCGTGATTGTCTCCACGATAGTAGTGTGAATGGATGCTTGTTATTCCTGAGGATTTAGGCGTAAAGAGGTGCTGAATACACCCCAGTTTTTGCCTGAGTGAATCGTTGTTTTCAATAGAACAGAGCCAATATCGCCATATGCACACACTGACGCAGCCTAATGACGGAAGCAATGGCTTTGCTCCATGCCTATCGTTCTTGTTTGTGTGGATAATACCCCAGTTTTCCACAGTCGATGTATTCCT
>JAYUSS010000076.1:0-2069 GCA_043755535.1 Candidatus Peregrinibacteria bacterium
CCTTACCCGGTCTTTCTCCGCTGCATTCCCAACGGCAAACAAATACAGAAGTGTCTGTTTCCCCTCTTGGAGATCGCTCAGCACCGGTTTTCCTATCATTTGCTCGCTGCCAAATGTTCCAATCCAGTCATCGCGCAACTGATAGGCAGTCCCGAGCGGAACAGCTATGGGATCAACGTCTTCTGCTACGCCCGCTACCGCTAAGCCCATCTTCATCGGCAAGCAAAAGCTATACTCTGCCGTTTTGTAGCGCGGTATTTCGAGCAGTTCACCACCAAGAGTATAAAACATGGCTTCGTGTACCAACTTGAGCAGCGGAAGGTCGTTCAAACAGCCCAGCGCCATGGTGTAGGTGACGTCTCCAGCAATGAGTGCAACTGAATCAGCCCGCGATGCCTCTGACCCCATTTCTTTATACCGAGCAGCTATGGTTGGACCGCCGTAGCGGACAAAGTCATGGTCTATACAGTCGTCGTGAATCAGGAGGAAGCTGTGGCAGAGTTCCAGAGAAAGCATGGTTGGCAGTATTTCCTGGAGAGAGCTCCCACCCTTCCCCGAATACATCAGATAGGCTAAATACGGGCGAAGCCGCTTGCCACCCCGCCGGACTAACCGAGAAATCTCTCGAATGAGCCGTGCATATTCTGCCCCAACAATTGCGGCCTTCTCTTCATACTTCACCAAAAGCCGACCGAGTTCCTGATCGACCAACTCTTTTACCTCTGGCATGGTGAGTAATGTGTTCACCTGCCCACAATAAACCGCGGAATTTCGCGTGGGAATTGTATCCCAACCTGAGTATTTTTGGTCTTAGTCCAACACCCGCTCTCAGCCGCTATATAGCGGCGCACTTTGCGTGGCGATCGCAACTCACCACATGGTCATTCACCATGCCCGCCGCCTGCATAAATGCGTAACAAATAGTCGAACCGACAAACGTAAACCCACGCTTTTTCAGATCAGCACTCATCGCATCGGACTCTGGAGAAGTAGCAGGAATCCCACTATCAACCGTCCATTCATTTACCAGCGGCCTTCCACCAACAAAGCCCCAAATATACGCATCAAACGTGCCAAATTCCTTTTGGACATCGAGAAATTTTTGCGCATTCACTATAGTCGCCCGAATTTTTGCTTGATTGCGAATAATTCCCGCATCAGCCATCAGCCGCGCAACATCCGCCTCCCCATACCCGACAATTGCACTCACATCAAACCGGTTAAACGCTTCCCGAAACCCCTCACGTTTCCTCAAAACTATCTGCCAAGACAAGCCAGCCTGAAAGGCATCAAGTACCATGAATTCGAAAATTTTCTGATCCTCATGAAGTGGCACGCCCCACTCGGTATCGTGGTAGGCATTCATTAACGGATCGGATCCAGGCCATGAACAGGTAGACATAGGGATATAGTACTGCTAGAATCCTCCCGTCGTCCAGAAGGCGATCAGGAGAACTTTGACAGTTATTTTCGATGCACCACATGAACAGGACGTGGATACCCATGGACTAGGCCCAGCAATCTGCGAGGCCATTGCAGGTCAATCAGAAGTTCAATTCATCATCTGTGCCCACGAGGCACGTATACCAAATTCGTTTACTCAGTTGAAGAACACGGAAATCATTCCCTGCGCTTCTTACCTGAGCGGAACGGCGACACTAATGAAAATAGCACGTGATCGGAGCTCAACCACCTACCATGCCATGCGATGTCTAGGTGAGTGTGCTCCAGGAGACCGGGCAGCGGTTATTAGCTCGTGCAACACGGCGGGACTGATATACCATGCGCGCAAAATGATGGCTGAGGCATTCACTCCTCCTCTCGCAACATTTATTCCTTACGTAGGAACTATCGAGGGAAGGAGAGACGCCCTCCTCATTGATGCCGGTGCAAATGTTGAACCGACAGTCGATGACCTGGTCCGATACGCGCAGATGGGCCGCGCCTACTATAGCAACGTTCATAAGGAGTATCGGCGGAAACTATCAGGAACCTGGCCCACTGTTGGACTGCTCAACAATGGCACTGAGGACTGGAAAGGGCAGGAAGTACATCGGAAGGCTCACGAA
>JAYUSS010000077.1:0-19902 GCA_043755535.1 Candidatus Peregrinibacteria bacterium
AACATGCGTGGATGCATGCATGACTATCAGTCTGATTCCTTATTTCTATGTGCTATAGAGGCATGTCAAGAAAAAAGTAGGGGGGAATCGACGACTACAAAGAACGAATATTTGACTCCGGGTAAATTCTAATTATAATATAATAAAATAATTTAAACTATGCGTCAACAACGTGATTTCCGGCAGGGCGACAAATCCGATGACAGTTCTGCTGAGCATGAGGAAGCTGTACCCGGCACCACCCCCTCCATACCGGAAGGCAACGCACTCGTCGTTGCACTGACCGGGAGCCTGAGCACGCTTCGTTCAACGGATGCACTCACGATTGACAGAGAGAGGCGTGCCATAGTCAATGATGCACGAGCACCGGGAACGTATACGGGTCACATAGAGGAAATCCGTAAGATGCAACAACAGGTGTACAACGCTGCAAAAACAGATGAAACAACTCCTACGAACGCCATCGCAATTGTTCAACACGCTCACACCGCTCTGGTTAGCCCCGACGGAGATATTCTTGAGCTTATACGGAAAGAAATGGGATTGGACGTGCAACGTGCAGAATTACTGACATACTTAGATGAACTCATCGACGTAGAGAGCGGACTCACGATCTTTGCCAGAGACGCGCAAACTACGCTCGGCTCGAGCTGCAATTCAATTCAAGAACTCGGCACACAATTCCCCAATCTCACACTCAGTGAAGTAAGCCTCCTCCCGCTCCTGATAGAGACTCCCAAGAACTACCTGTTGTATGGCACCGTCCGGGACACCCGCGATACGTTTGCCCCTCTCATGCGTGCGCCCCGTCTAAAGACCAATGAATTCAACCCCCTCTACAATCCTCAATTAAGAGACCCCCGAAAAAGAATTCCTCAGGTGCTCGGCTTCGGCCCTCATGGAATCAGTTTCACCTTGGACACATTTGAATTTATCGGAGGACACGATCTGGATGAGTCCAATCTCTTCAACTTCCTGGGACTTGCCGGTGCGAAACCGAACGTGGAGTTCATACCCTTCGAGTCATCCGTTCGTGAATCACTGGAGGCCCTTATTCCCTTAACTGTTTCAAGTGCTCGTCTCTACGAGAGATTAGTCATTGAAAGTACGGAGTCACTTGCGGTGGGACTGGGGAGAATCACTCAGTGCGCATTGGAACGGCAAAACGCGTGGGTAGAAGGAAAAAGTGTCGAAGAAAATGTCTCGAACGTACGCGGCGACCCATACCTTCAATTAGAACGCACGAAACGAGTGCTCCTTCAAAATATGCTTCGGTGCAAAGTGTACGATCCTGTACGTAGAACATATTTGCCCGGGGAGGAGTTAATAAAACTCCTGGGAATCCTAGAGAGCCTCCCTCAGTGCCTTATTCAGGAGACTCCATTTTGCGGATACCTCACACCGTCTGGAACGAGGATCTTGTTTTTCAACGAGCAAGGAGAAGTATGCGGGCAGTCTGAATACTCCTCGTATCATGCACGGGGAATTTTGCAGGGCATTTACCAAGAATCCATAGATGACCGGGGTGAAAACCGTACGATGCTGGAACTCGCCGATAGAATGATGAGAAAAACGCGCCAGAAGGTTATGGATTGGTTTGAGGATAACGACGAGGCGGAATTGAGTCCTCTCGAGAATATCGCGTTCGAGATCTGGATGAGTCACGAGACGGCTTTGAGCGTGCTGCCAAAAATGGAGATACGCGCGATACAGTCATTGACAGATCATCACCGGCTTGCGAAGTATCAACACATGGATACAAGCATGAAAATTGGAAATGCCGAAGCACTACAATATCAGCAGACCCTGAGCCTGCTCGACAGAAAACTTACAGAGGAGGTCCGAACAATCAGGAAAGACCAGGGGCACTTTTCTTCACTGATAGGCAAAATCACCGGGCAGATCATAGCGGGCACATACTCGCCAAAGGAAAAGGAGATATGCATCTCCGAACCGGCAGGATACGGTTATCATGACGTAGCAAAAACTGCTCAAGCAGAGCGAAGTATGACCCTGCTCCACGAATGTGGGGAGGCATTGTGGACCACGCTCACCGACGAAGAAAAAGCGAGGTGGAGCAGCATTAGCTGGGGCAAGAAACGCAGCCGAAAAATAAGCAAAAAGCAGCGTGCGAAAAACTTTCTCACCAATTACAGCAGTACCGATCCAAAAGAGGATTTTTGCGAGCACATGGCTTGCTATGTATTACGAGGGAAAGAATTCCGCATGCGAGCGGCGGGAAGCGACGCACGAACGGTGTTAGGAGAAAAATACAGAACGATCAGAAGGATTTTCGCAGATCGAATCGGGCAAGTGCGGGAATATGACAACATGCTTGCGTTTTCGATCGACCAAATCAATGACGCACTCGAACAAGAAGCAAAACGCATGCGAGCCGAGAATGCTCTTCAGGAAACCGAGGAAGACATCGACGTGATAAATATCAGCAGTAGGGCGGAGCTACGGGAGAACGTCGAAAGCACGGAAGACCTTGATCTGGATGACGAAGCGAGCGCGAGACGCGAGGAAGCAGACGATCCGTCCGAGGAAGTACACGACGAAGAAGACGAAGATGACGATCTGTATGAAGTTGAAGCCGATGATGCATTGATGACCAGAGAAGACTGGCTCGCGTTTGATAATAACATTGTCCGCAGAACGCATATTTCAACAATCCTCATTGATGCTCTGGGGGCACGAAAGTTACGCTCGAAAGAACGTGAGGCATTTAAAACAACCGTCATCGATATCGTCAGCGCCCTCGCCAGTGGTAATGGAGATCTGGAAAACGAGATCACTATGACTGAAATTCTTGATGTATTAAATGAAAACAAAGTGTTACGAGGCAAAAAGAATCGAGTAATCCAGTATTTACAAGAAATGCTCGATCCGTCGTTTTTTTCTATAAAAAAAGAATTGGTAAACGAGGATGAGGAAAACATTGACTAAAAACTAATTATAGTATTTAATAACCTTCCTATTCCTATTATCCCCGTTTCGTCCTACCATACCCTTCGTATGCAGCCGACTAAGCGCACCACCGTTATCACCTCTGTAGCCGTTGTTGCAGCCATTTTTGGGCTTGCAGCAGCCGATTACTTGATTACCGGAACAAGCTTACCCGCACGCTTGGCCATGACGGGTGTTGAAGTACCGGTCACCGGCGGCGTCGCCAAAGGAAGCGGACCGGACGTGCTCCAGACGATTACAACTGCAGGACTCGAGGCATCGGACACCGATGAAGCGACGTTCCTAGCCCAAATCGCCCAGAAAGACGTCCACTCTATGATTCTCCTCAAAGACGGGGACCGCGCCGGCTCCGTAGCGTGGCTCGATTCCACCGATGTAAAAACCGACTTCATGGCCCTCAAAGACGGCTTACTACAGTCTTTTTCACCTGCACTCAAAGATCTAAAGGACAGCACGGAGCAGGAAGCAGGACGTCCTGTGCGAAATATCCTCAGCTTCAGCGATTCCGCCCTGAGCGAAGACTATCTGGTCTTTGTACGAGTTCGGGAGCGCCTCTTTGAATTCCACATTACAGCAGGGTCCGAGGACGCCATGAACGGACTGATTGAGGCGTTGACGACGAAGTGACCTCAGGAGACAGGAAGTCAGGAGGGCAGCTTAAGCTGAAAGCTGATTCCTGATTCCTGAATCCCGATTGGGGTGCCATTTTCCCTTTACAGAGATCCTTTCGATACGTACCCTACGCGGGCTATCCTTCATACCCCCTCAGGATAAATGGCAAAAACCATTAAGAAGGTCATCAAGGTCGTCGCTCGCGGCGGCCAGGCTAACCCCGCTCCCCCACTGGGCCCTGCGCTCGGTCAGGCTGGTGTGGATATCCAGGGATTCTGCACCCAGTTTAACGCTGCGACGAAAGACAAGATGGGGCAGATGGTTCCAGTCGAAATCACGGTATACGACGACCGCAGCTTCACCTTCATCACCAAGCAACCTCCTGCATCCGAACTCATCAAGACCGCAGCCAAACTTACAGCTGGTAGCGGAGAGCCAAACAAGAAGAAGGTGGGTAAGATCACCAAGGCTCAGTTGAAAGAAATCGCCGAGATTAAGATGCCGGACCTCAACACAACCGACATCGAGTCCGCCATGAACTCACTTGCTGGTACGGCTAGGAGCATGGGGGTGACGGTTGAATAATGGTTCGGCAGGCTCACCATGACAGCCCTATGCTTATCGAAGGGCCATCTTTTTTGTACTGCTAGCGAGCGGAATCATTCGATCTGATGGCATGTCAAAGGAGAGAGGTGCGAGCCCCCTCTCCTGAATTGGATTCTTCACAGTCTACATACCCTTTTTCTTCTGATTCCAGAGAGAATCGGATATGAAACCAGAGCCAATGAGTCCTCCAAGAAATGGAGAGATGCGAAGTAGGACACCCAATGGCCCACGGTAGTCATCACCCAGAAGATATGTGGCTACCGTCAGACCAAAAAAGAACACCAACACTCCACTCAGTAATTTCAATCGCCAGCTCCAAACGTCCATGATCTGCTCCTTGTGTGATGTGAAGAAACCTTATACATATTAAATAGTTTTGGTATATTGTCAATTCTCCGGCCAAAATATCGGCAGTTGAAATCATCAGCGGAAATGAAACACAGACAAGATCAATACATTTCGCGTGCGTACGAATGACAAGAATCGTAGGCTATGCAGGATTCCCCTCCTCTCACATGAACCCCGTTTCTTTAAGCTCCATGTTCCGCGATGTCGGACTAACGTCTGGTTGGCTGCTACCGATTATCGTTATCGCAGGACTCGCGCTGCTCTACATCGCAACCATGCGTAACGACTCTCGTCCGTACGATCAACTGCGCGCGCTGTATTGTCACTTCGTGCAACTCATCGGCATCTTGCTGATGACTGCCGGCGCACTGCCCGCAGTGTACGCTGTCTTTGCTCCGCAACCACTCGCAACTGCAACGTACATCGGGCTCCTCTTGGTCTTTGCAATCGGTGGACTGCTCTTTTTGTGGCACGATGCTCGACTCAAGGAAATCGACCCTGTCGCACGAGCAATGGCCGATGCGATCTTCTATCACGGATGGAAACTGACTGGCTTATTAGTGACTGTATTCACAGGGTTGTCCTTTGTCCTTCGAAGTATGCTCGCAGAAGCTCAAACCCCGGGTTGGTACACGGTTCACCTGACAATGCTGCTCTATGGTCTCATCATCTGTATGTTTACCGTGCATCGTGGCCGCCCTGTGATGGTCAAAAAGCCGGGGCTATTCACACGCCCTAAACTGATCGCCAGCTCTAAAAAGCCTGTAGCGAGTAAATTAAAGGCTAGGAAATGAGCTAATACACTTGCATTGACTGGTACTTTTTGGCAAAATCCTGCCACTTTTAGTGGGAGCTCATTCTATGAGCGAAGCACCCTTCGAATCGGCCCTTCGGGTCCTCTCTCAGGGTAAACCACTTTCCCCCCTCCATTATGGCCACAAAAGCCAAAAAAACAGCAGGTCCCGCGGCTCGCGGTAAAAAGTATCGCCAGAAGATGACCCTCGTCACCAAGGAGAGTTACCCGATCTCCGAGGCATGTGAACTCCTTCCTCAGTTGAGCACGTCGACATTCGACGCAACCGCCGAGGCACACATTCGCATCAACGCCGATACGACACAGGCAGATCAGTTGGTCCGCACAACAGTCAACCTCCCTCACGGTACGGGTAAGACACTGCGTGTTGCAGCCTTTGTGCCAGACGACATGGTGGCTGAAGCTAAGAAGGCCGGTGCCGACATCGCCGGAAATGATGACTTGGTAAAATCGATTGAAGAAGGAAAGATCGACTTCGATATCGCCGTTGCAGTCCCTGCGATGATGAAGAGCCTCGGAAAGATCGCAAAGACCCTGGGTCAGAAAGGCCTGATGCCAAACCCGAAAGCTGGAACGGTGACCGAGAACATCGCGAAAGCCATTGAAGAACTCAAGAAAGGCCGCATCGAATGTAAGATGGATAAGTTCGGGATCATCCACGTCCCCTTCGGTAAGGCATCTTTTGGGGCCAAGAAGTTGGAAGAGAACCTCCTCGCTCTGCTCGTAGCTGTCGACGAAGCACAGCCGGTCGGTATCAAAGGTATCTATATTACTTCGATCTCGATTGCCCCGACTATGGGTCCTGGGGTGAAGATTGAGCGCTAAGCGAAATCGCGGCAAAGTCCGCAGACGAAGCCGGATTGGATGTAATGCGAGTGGGAATAACAGAATAACAGGACGAGAACGGGTCGAAAGGCCCGTTTTTAGATAGTCATGCTAACTTGACAAATTAGTGATAAAATAGTATTAATGTCTACTATGCATACACCAGCCAGATGGCCGGACATCGCAATTCCAACCCTTACCCTCGACGAAGCATATCGGGTACTTGGTCACACGGGAACAAGTATCACGGTAGATACGGAGGAATTGCAGCAAGAAATATGGCTTGATATCGACAAGCGACGCGGTGCGTTGGAAAAAGTGCTGCTCGAACGATCCACGCAAGTAATCCTCGACGGTGGAACTGCTGCCACGTTGTTTGAGTCAATGCGGGAATATATGACTCCAAGCGGCATACGCATCACAGTCGCGACGGACAGGGGTGTGAACAGATATCCGGGCTCACCGCAAAAACCAAACGAAGACCGCATTGTGATTGATACCGGAGTTGATTTCGCAGCCGTCATCGACGGTGTTGGGGGGCATGCAGATGGCGACAAGGCAGCACATATTCTTGCAGAGTCTATGCAACGGACACGCGGCGAAATCCCCACATCAGTCAGTACGATGCAAGAACGTATGGTTGTGGAACACGTAGACCCGATGGCCGGTGCCTGTTTTGTGAACGCTCAAGTCATCTGGGATCTAGACGGCAATCCCTCGCTTAACGCCATGCAAGCAGGAGACGTACGATTGCTGGTACTGAATGAGAATAACACCGTTGCATTTGAATCCAGCGATGAAGACCTTGTCGGTGGCATCCTTCTTGCCAACAACTTAATTACAGAAGACCAATCTCATTTCCATAGAGCACGCAATGTTGTAGCCCACATGCTTTCCCAGACATCGGGGTTGCTGACGTATACGTGTAACGATCTCCCCCTTCAATCGGGGCAACGAGTAATCCTGATGAGCGACGGCATTACAGACAACATCCTGACGGAAGAACTACTGCCGCTCATACAGGGAAAAAGCACAGCAGAAATCGTTCAAGTAGTGTCGAACATTACACAAGCACGCATGGAACAACACGATAAAATCATCTCTAGGAGCCTGAATCGTTACCAAGCAGGTCATTATTCAGACGGCTTTAAAACCACACCTAAAAGAGATAATCGGACGATTGCGATTCTTGAAATCCCCCACTTTTAATCGCCAAATACTATCCCCGCATGAACAACCTTCTTGACACCGTACAAAAGAAGCCTACGGTTGGCTTTAGTATGATCCCTGTTTCCGAGTCCATGAAAGGGGCATCGCTGGTAGATACCGAGGGGCTCGGAGCGCATTTGATGATACATGTACCGAGTGCGGATGATGGCATTCGTCGAATTCTTCCGAAAGCGTGGTATCCAAAACTCCCTGAAAATAAGCGTCTGGAACTCCTGCAGCCAGCCGTCAAATCTGCGATGATAGTTATCTTAGACCGACTGACATCCATCAGATTTTGTCTGCAAAATAGGGGCACAGCAAGTGCTGCCCCCGCTTCTGACAGCAAAGAGTACATGGAAGTACACGTGAGTCACCGCATGGAGAATATACCCGAAAAAGCGATTGCGGAGGGTGCAGCGCGTATGGGCATCACCATTGATCAAATGCGCGAATGGCTGCGTGACAAATTCAGAAAAGGACTGTAATGAATGCACACTCATGCACACAAAATCTCCTTCGCCTCTTTGAGTGTTTCGATGCGCACAAGTTTCTGCCTCATTTCTGATGCGCCATCAAAGCCTTTTACGTAGCTGCTTAAGTGCCGGCGCATTTCCATCATACCGCGCTTCTCCCCCTTTACTCGTACTGCGAGCTCACAATGCTCAAGAATGAAGGGAATCTTTTCGGCAAAGGATAACGATTGAACTGTGGGAGTGCGTATATTGGATGCAAGCCTCTGGCCTCCAGCCTCCAGAGCATCAGTACTTAAAGCTGGTGGCTGGTGGCTGGTGGCCCCCTCAAGTGCGTCGGCGACATCCTTCATCAACCACGGATTCCCAAATGTCCCCCGCCCCACCATCACCCCATCCAGGTTACCGATCTTATCAATCGCATCCTGTGCGCAAAAAATATCGCCGTTTCCTATCACGGGAACCTTCACCTGTTTTTTCAGTTCATAGATCGGCTCCCACCGTGCCTTCCCTGTAAACTTGTCATTGTAGGTACGGCCATGAATCGCAAATGCCTTTGCACCAGCCTCTTCCAGCACCTTACAAAACGGGATGAGCGTCTCGTGCGTGTCCCACCCCAGTCGTGTTTTGACGCTCACTGGAATCGATACCGCCTTCACTGTTGCATGTACCAGTTCTGCCGCGAGTTCGGGCTTGCGAATGAGCGCGGCACCGTGGCAACTGCTCACCACTTTCGCAGCCGGGCAACCCATATTGATATCGATACCGTCAACACCGAGCTGCTCGATGATTTTTGCTGCCTCCAGAAAGTGATTCGGGTCGTGGCCGAACACCTGCACGATGAACGGACGCTCAATCTCGGGGTCGAATGCCATCATCTGCATCGTCTTTTTTCCTTTATATGCCAGCGCATCCGTACTCAAGAACTCCGTATACACGATACTGCGGGGCTCCACACGCTTGATGAACTGACGATATGATGCGTCGGTCACTCCCGCCATGGGTGCAAGGGCGATCAGGGGGCGCGGTGCTGTAGACCAGTTAAAGCCGTGTGACATTGTCAGAGAAAGGTAACAGGAGAATATTGTGCTAAAAATGCGAGCGAAAACCGTCTCGTCTGCTCCAAGAATAGCGCAAAAACGCGTATTGTGGCAGAGGTAAAAAACGTGTTATGCGTCTGATTTCGCCCTCCTCTCTGTCGGCCCTCCTCGGCGTATTGTCCTTGCTGCCGTTTTCCGCTTACGCCCAAAACCCCGGTATCGTCGTGAATTCGCCCGATCCGTCCGTATGTAACTTCCAAACAGGAATATTAAAAGCCGCCTGTGTCCCTTGGTTTATCGGCCATCTGATATCGGTCGTGTTTAGTGTCATCAGCGCATTTTTCCTCATCAACGTGATGTACGCGGGCTACCAGATCGCGATGGGTTCGTGGACCGGTGAAAAATCTGCAGGAAAAGATCGACTAACCTGGTCCATCATTGGTGTCATCGTGGCAATATGTTCGTATCTGATCCTCGACCTCGTCGTCAGCATTATCTCCCCCTAACCTTTCTCCCATGTCCGCCCGCAAAAAAACATCTGCCGAGAACTTCACGTCACTGCGTATCATCGGCAAGAAAGCGCAGGATCTGCTGCAGCGCGCTGCGGAACTACGCAAAAAACCGACAACGGAGTTTACCGACAGTCTGGCGGAGCGCGAGGGTGGGGCCGACTTCACCATTCGATTCTCACTACTCAGCATTGCACAATCCACGCTGCTGATTATCGCGATCGGTGTCGGGGTTCTGACGGCGGTGGTGCTGCGCGAAGCGATTATTTTGCTGCTACTCGGATTCTTTGTCGCAGCGGTCACAGACCCCGGCGTGCGTACGTTGCAACGTATGGGTTTTCCGCGAGGTGTCGCCATTCTCATGTTGTACCTCCTCGCATTCCTGATTCTTGCTTTCTTGCTTGTATCCCTTATTCCGGTGGTCGCGGTGCAGATACAACAAATCGCGTTCTTGCTGAACGACAAGATCAATGCGTTCTTGGCGGACCCGCGGATTTCGCTGCCGCTTTTGACTGCGGATGTCAATCTGCGTCTGACAGAATTTATTCGCTCAACGCTTGAGGGGCTGGCTATCGAAAACTTCACCGACGCTCTCCAGATTGTGGGGGAAAACATGTCCTCCATTGCCCAAGGTTCCGTATTGGCAATCACACGCATTGCAGGGTCAGTCGGAACATTCTTCGTAAAGTTCATCTTAGTACTGGTCTTTGCCTTCTTCATCCAGATGGAAAAAGAGGGACTCCGGCTGTGGGTACGCAGCTTCTTCCGCTCCAAGCACCGCGCGATGATCGACGTGAAGCTCGAGGCGATCCATCAGAAAATCGGGCAGTGGGCACGCGGCCAACTGCTGCTTGGCTTATGCGTGGGTAGCCTCGTCTTCGTCGCCCTCTTTATAATGGGCATCCCGTACGCTGCAACTCTCGCGATTCTCGCAGGCTTCACGGAATTCATCCCCTACATCGGGCCCTTCATCGCCGCCGTCCCAGCTATTTTAATCGGCTTTACCGACGGAGGACCCATCTGGGCACTTATTCTCATGGGCATCTTCTACGTGATCCAGCTGTGTGAAAACAACCTGCTCGTCCCGCTCATTATGAAGCGTGCCGTCGGGCTTTCCCCTATCGCGGTGCTCTGCGCCATGATGATGGGGCTCAGTTTCCCCGATGTCATCCACCCGGTACTGGGTGTGCTGCTGGCGGTGCCGGTTACGACGATTATTGCCGTCTTCTTGGACGATCTACGAGTTATCAAGAAAGTATGAGAAGGCAGACGGCAGAAATCAGTAGGCATGATTTCCCACTGCCTTCTGCCGTCTGCCTTCTGATTTCTGATCCCTGTCTACTTTTCCTAACACCTATCAATTTCATCACCTTTTTACCTTGCGCATACTTCCGCCCGAGGCGTTTTGCATGATATAGTTACTGGAACTAGCCGTTCATTATCACTCTCACTTTATGAGTGATAATCCGTCTCCGCCCTCTTGGGCTTCGCCGAGACACATCCCCACTTCGCCTTCGGGCTACGTGGGGCAAGCCTTCCCTCTTCATACTATGCACCCGTTCGACCGATTCACCCCTAACGCGAAACTCGCTCTGCAGATTGCCGAGCAAGAAGCAAAGACCATGCAGAGTGCCTACATCGGCACCGAGCATTTGCTGCTGGGGCTCCTCAGTATTCCAAAGTCCCTCGCCTTCTCTATTTTTACAGGCGCAGGCGTGACACTCGAAAACGTGCGAATTCTGCTGAAGGCGAGCAAGACGACGAACATCGAAGGTAAGCATGTGAAGCACGGCCTCTCGACATTTCTGCATACCGCCATTGAACAGGCTGTCGTATCGGCGCATAAATTCCGCCACACGAATGTAGGGACCGAGCACTTGCTCTATGCCCTTGTCGGCAACGGAAAGAACGCCGCGACACTGCTGCTGGAAAACATGCAGGTAGAACCGGAGGATTTGAAGTCGCACATCGAAGAAATGTTTGGCCAAATCAGCCAGTTCAAACAGCAGAACCGTAACGTAGAACAATCATTGGAATCGTTCTTCCAGGGTTTACAAGGCAGCCTCGCCGGTATGCAGGCAGGGACCGGAACTGAGCCAGAAGGCCTCAAGCGCAAGCGGGCAGACGGCAACAGCAAGACTCCTGCTCTCGACTACTTTACGGATGACCTTGTTGGTAAAGCACGCGAAGGAAAGATCGACCCGATCATCGGGCGCGACCCCGAGATCGAACGTGTGATTCATATCCTCAACCGCAAAACCAAGAACAACCCCGTGCTCATCGGTGAGCCGGGTGTGGGTAAGACCGCGATTGTGGAAGGCCTCGCTCAACGTATCGCCACGGGTGCCGTCCCTGATGCTCTCAAGAACAAGCGTGTGCTTGTACTGAACCTCGGGTCCGTTGTTGCGGGTACCAAGTACCGCGGAGAATTCGAGCAGCGATTCGAAGACATCATCAAAGAAGCGACGCAGAGCGAACGCCAAGTCATCCTCTTTATCGACGAGATCCACACGGTTGTCGGAGCGGGTTCCGCAGAAGGATCACTCGATGCCGCAAATATACTGAAGCCCGCACTCAGCCGCTCTGCGGTACAGGTGATCGGCGCAACGACACTCGACGAATACCGCACGGTGGAAAAGGATCGCGCTCTTGAGCGCAGATTCCAGCCCGTGCAGGTTGGTGAGCCGACCAAAACGGACGCTGTTTTAATCTTGAAGGGCATTCGTGAATCGTTTGAACAGTTTCATCATGTCACCATTACCGACGAAGCATTGGAAGCTTCGGTTCAGATGAGCGATCGGTACCTGACGGAACGTTTTTTGCCCGATAAAGCGATCGACGTTCTCGATGAGGCCGCAGCGGGCAAAAGCCTGTCGCATGCGAGGCTCAGCCCCGAACTGCAGACAGTGGAAAATGACCTGCAGAAGCTTGTCTTAAAACAACAGGAAGCGGTAAAGGACCAGAAGTACCACCTCGCTCTCAAATTGAAGCAGGAACAGCAGGGGCTCAAAGAGCGCCGTGAGCAGTTGCTGGAGGGATCCGACGGAGACAAGCGCACGCCTGTCGAAATCAATTCCGATGACATCGCCCAGGTGGTTGCCCGCATGACGGGTGTCCCGGTAATGAAACTCCTAAAGCCCGAGGCCAAGCGTCTCGCCAATCTGGAGATGCTCCTTCGCGGCAGTGTGATCGGTCAGGATGAAGCGATCCGCAAGGTATCCCGTGCCATCCGCCGCTCCCGCGTCGGTATCGGCGACAGTCGTCGCCCCATCGGTTCGTTCCTCTTCTTGGGACCCACCGGTGTCGGTAAAACCGAACTGGTCCGTACCCTCGCACGCGAAGTCTTCCACCGCGATGACGCATTGATCAAAATCGACATGTCCGAGTTCATGGAGCGCCACAACGTATCGCGCTTGGTAGGCACAACCGCCGGCTATGTCGGCTACGAGCAAGGAGGCCAGCTAACCGAACAGGTCCGCCGCAAGCCGTACTCCGTTGTACTGTTTGATGAAGTGGAGAAAGCCCACCCTGAATTCTTCAACCTGCTCCTCCAGATTCTGGAAGACGGCACACTCACCGACGGCCAAGGAAAGATCGTCGACTTCCGGAACACCATCATCGTGATGACCAGTAACATCGGGGCGGAAAAACTGACGAAGCAGGCTGCAAAAATCGGCTTCAAGCTGGATGACGAAGACGCCAAAAAAGAGGAGAACGAATACGAAGCCAAGTGCCAAGAAGTCATCGCCGAACTCAAAGATAACATGCGTCCCGAGTTCCTCAACCGCATCGACCACATCATTGTCTTTAACGCACTTAACCAGATGCACATCCGCAAAATCGTTCGCCACAACCTCGACGCGCTTAAGGTGCGCCTGAAAGAGCAGGGCTACGGACTCGATGTCGATGTCAAAGCGATTAACTTCTTGGCTGAACTAGGGTTCGACCCCGAGTACGGCGCACGCCCTGTCCGCAGAGTGATCCAAGAGCGTATCGAAGACGAAATCGCCGAGAACATCCTGAAAGGCATGTTTAACGTCGGTGACATCATCAAAGTGGTGAAAAAAGGCGATAAGCTGGAATTGGTGCATGGAACGGCAAAAGCCGGCGCTGTGAACGAGGAAGAGCTGGAGGGGGCGGAGGTGAATGCTTAAAGACTCAGAGGATCCAGAAGATCCAGAGGAAACGTTCCTCTGAGTCTTCTGAGTCGTCTGGATCCTCTGAATCCCGTCATATCCCCTATTACTCCCTCTAAAGCCATCTAGCTCAAAACCTCTCTTTCTGCTATACTTAGTAGATTCTTTAGCCATTCCTAAGAAGCTAAGAAGTTAACCCGCTAAGAAGCTCCCTCTATGCCGATCGACCCCATCAAAATCCCCCAGAACGTCCACATCGAGGACCACATTGTCGGTCCGCTGACCCTTCGACAGATTCTGATTGTGGGAGCGGGAGCCGGATTCAGCTACGCGCTCTACGGCATGCTCACCAACGCATACGGAGCACTCGCCTTGCCGGTCACCATCATGGTCTGGATTCCCGCTGTGATCGCTTCTGCCTTTGCGTTCGTGCGCATCAACGACCTCAGCATGTTCAAGCTGATGCTCTTACTATTGGAGCAAGTGAATAAGCCTACGACCCGCACGTGGTCGCCTCGTCGCGGTATCAGCGTGAATATCCGCATTTTCAGCACGCCGGAAAAAGAGGGGCAGTCGAAGCTACACCCAGTAGAAAAAAACATGAGACATTTGGATGAACTCTCGACGCTGTTGGACCGGGAGATTCGTAAAGATTCAGAACGGGAGAAAGATCCAGAAGACTCAGAGGATCCAGAGGAGATTGATAGACTGATACGCTCTTCTGAGTCCTCTGAGTCTTCTGAGTCTTCTGGATCCTCTGAGTCCTCCCATAATAGCCTGCCCGTCGATCGATCCCGCATCCAAGCCAGTACGACCAACGCACCCGTCACATCGCTCTTCCGCGACCTTTCCCCGCACGTCTAAGTATGGCTAATAAACTCGTCAAACTGCCGGATACCGTACGAGGGCGTAAGCCAGGTACTGCCGCGTCCACGCAGCGGTTTCTGCCTGTTGCCGAGATTCGCACCGACACAATTCTGCTTAAAAATGGGGGCATGCGCGCGGTATTGGCGGTGGAAGCGATGAACTTTAACCTCAAGAGTGAAACAGAGCAGCAGGGTATCATCGCGGGCTACGGATCATTCGTGAACACGCTGAACTTCCCGCTACAGATCGTCGTCCGTTCCAGTCGCACCAACATCGACGACTACCTCGATAACGTCCGCAGCATCGGCGAAAAGCATAAGAATGAATTGCTCAAAAACCAAACACTCTCGTATGTAGCATTCATGCAAAAGCTCCTAGAAGTCGCCGACATTATGCAGAAGCGCTTCTATGTGGTGATTCCGATCGACCGCTCGGTACGCCACAAGACAGCCATCGAACAGTTCTTTGATTGGCTGCACCCCGATGACAACCATGGTAAAGCAACGCAGCGTCACAAGGATTTCGCGGTTGGCTCACGCCAATTGCAGGAACGAGTGGATCTTATTAACGCGGGACTCAATAGCATTGGGCTGCATACCAAGCGCCTGAATACACGCGATTTGATCGAACTCCTGTACCAGATCTACAACCCTAAAACGAGCCAAGTAGAGAAGCTGCCGAAGGATGAGGCGGATCTGAACGTGGAGGAGGCGACTATCTGAGACTCAGGAATCAGGATTCAGGAGTCAGCTTTAACATGGAAGCTCTTTTTAACCTGAAAGCTGACCTCCTGACTCCTGAGCGCTCCATTTGACAACCCCCCTTCACTTCCCCATACTGCCCGCCCGGTAGACGTTGCTCGTGCAAGGACGTCTATCTCTGACCCTGAGCCGGTCGTTGCGGCCCTCCTTATCCTCTCCCGCTTGCACCTCTCGTTTTTATGTCTGCAAAAATCGCGGCCACTTCCGGCCTTATGGAAGAACTGATGAAGAAATCACCGGAGATTTTCCGGTCCAAGCCCGGTCAATTGGTCGACGGTATCGTCGTCTTTAAAGGTAAGAACAAGTTGCTCATCGACATCCGCGGCGTTGCCACGGGTATCATCTCCGGTCGCGAACTGCGCGATTCGTTCAACACATTCAAGGACTTAAACCCCGGTGACGAGGTCTCTGCGATGGTGCTGGAAGATGAGAATGACGAAGGACTCGTCGTGCTCAGCCTCCGTATGGCCAGCCAGCGTAAAGCTTGGGACCGTTTCCACAAACTGATCGAAGCCGAAAAGACCATGAAGTTCACCGCTCAGGAAGCAAACAAGGGAGGCCTTATTGCCAATATAGACGGCATCCGCGCTTTCCTCCCCGTCTCTCAGCTCTCCCCTGCCAACTACCCACGCGTCAACAACGCTGAATCCAGCGAAATCATCTCTCGTCTGCTCAAGTTTGTGGGACACACCTTCACGGTCAAAATCGTCACAATGGACGAGGAGGCCGGCAAGATCGTGGTCTCCGAGCGCGACGCAATGTCCGAGGAGCGCGCCAAAGCATTGGAAGGACTCAAGGTTGGCGATGTGAAAGATGGTATTGTTTCCGGCCTTGTGAAGTTCGGACTCTTTGTGACATTCGACGGACTCGAAGGACTCGTGCATATCTCCGAAATCGCTTGGGGCCATGTGAAAAACCCTGCGGAGTACGCCGAAATGGGCGACCGTGTGACGGTAAAAGTAATCGGCGTTGATGGCGATAAGTTGAGCCTTTCCATCAAGCAGCTGACGCAAGACCCATGGGAAGAAGTCGCACAGCGCTATCCGCTGGGCAAGAAGGTTTCCGGTACGGTTGTCCGTTTTGCGGATTACGGCGCCTTCCTGCGCCTGGAAAAGGACATCAACGGACTCGTCCACTTGTCCGAACTCTCACACCACAAGATTACAGACCCATCCGAAGCACTCACGATCGGCCAGAAGATCGAGGCCCAAGTAATCAACATCGATATCGATGAGCGCCGCATCGGTCTTTCCATCAAAGCTTTGCAGCCGATTGATAAGGAGACGCTGGAGCGGATTAAAAAGGAGCAAGCTGATGAAGAGAAAGCGAAGAAAACTGCAAAGGACTCAGAAGATCCAGAGGACTCAGAAGAACATGAAATTCCTGAGGGTATGATGTTCGTTGCTTCCAAAGACGGTAAGAAGTTCTACGCAGTGGAAACTGCAGCCGGCAAGAAAATTAAAGCTGAGAAGAGAGTCTACTTCGCTACGGAAGCGGAGGCAGAAGAGGCTGGATACGCGGCTTAACAAAGACTCAGAAGACTCAGAGGACTCAGAAGAAAACTCTTCTGGATCCTCTGAGTCTTCTGTATCCTCTGGATCCTCCATGAAGGCTTTCATCTTCGACTTCGACGGCGTCATCGTAGATAGCGAACTCCACTGGGACAAAGATGCATATGATGTATATAAATCGATCGTGCCGTCATTTACACGAGAGGATGATAGGAATCTAAAGGGACGTAGTCTTGTAGAGATTTACGGAATACTAGTATCTGATTTCGGCGCTACCATTGGAAAAAATGAATACTTCGCCATCGTCGATCGTTACGCTCAAACGTTATATGGCGAAAAAGCAAAATTACTTCCGGGTATTCGTGAACTGATTGCCAGACTAGACAAGCTCTCCATTCCAATTGCGATAGCCTCATCGGGTGAGCGCAGGTGGATTGATTTGATTTTGGAGCGTGAGGATTTGAAAAAGCATTTTCAGCACATTGTGATGGCAACGGATGTGGGCATTGGTAAACCGGACCCTGCCGTCTATCTAGAGGCGGCAAAAAGGTTAGGCCACGTACCTGATGACTGCGTTGCGTACGAGGATTCAACCAATGGACTACGAGCCTCAACAAGCGCCGGTATGTTTTCCATCGCCATTAAGCATCCATGGGGCTACGTACAAGATTTGTCACTGGCAAATATAGTTGTTGAGTCACATGATGAACTCACGGAAGAAACTCTGCGAAGCTTCTAGCTGAGTGCCTTTTGGCTCAAGAAATGCAGGTGCAGGTAAAACACTTCCTGTCCCCCGCCCTTTCCTACGTGGAACGTCAGCTTGTAGCCGTCGATACCGTTTGCAGCCGCAAACTCTTTCGCTTTCACAACCAACATACCTGGTAAGGCTGCCGTTTCCTCAGTGATGTCCGCTACAGACGCCACAAACTGCTTGGGAAGAAATAGAATATGGGTTGGTGCCTTGGGGTTAATATCTTTGAATGCGAGCACGTCGGCATCTTCATAGACGATGTCTGCAGGGAGCTCCTTATTCAGGATGCGATGAAAGATAGTTTGTTCCATAAACACATACTATGTCAGAGGGCAAAGAAGGCATAGACGGGAAAGAAGGGAAAATCGATAAACCTGTTTTAAGGCTCAAAACCTCTTTGCCTTTTATGCCCTCTATCCCCTCTTCTAACCTCTTTTATTGATCTTTTAGCCAAAATAAGGGATAATAGAGCAGATGGCGATGCCAGCACACCCCGAACGGCAACATGGCCCCGGCTCCAGCTTGGAGGCGGCTCCTTCGGTTGTATCCCAACCGGTAAAAATCGAAACCGGTGGACAGCTGCTTGGCTCGTTTTTGGAAGATATTAACAAGATGAGTGAGAGCGCCCCGTCGGGCCCGGGTGAACAGGGAACAAGCGGCACAGGTGGAGCAATGCAGACAACGGGTGGATCTACCCCTGTCGTGTCCTCTCGTGACCAGGCAATCGCCAATGTCCCCGCTGCGAAAGTGATGCAGAAACAGCTGGAAGCACATATCAAAGCCGAGGTGAAAAAGCTGCGCAAACAGGCACACACCATTGCTCGCATCAACCAGCCCGGCGGCGCCTACAGGCTCAACCAACTCTATACGCGCATCCATCACCTGAATGCCTTACTTGCAGAGCTCTTTAGTAGCTCTATCGACGTTGTAAAGAGACTGTTTGTTAAGGTATTTATTGATAAGCAGACGGTTCTCTGACGAGCTTCCTAGCTTCTCATCTGGTTAGCTTGTTAGCTTCTACAAGGAACTCTTTTTATGTGTAATCGGCATCAATCATATGCGCGTCATTTCGCACACACCAAACAATTTCCGCATAGAAGCTAACTAGCTGACCAGCTAACCAGCTGAGCAGCTACTTCTTATGCTTTTCCACTTTCTCCTGCACAAATTCCACCATCCACTGCAGCAGTTGATCTGCCATGGAGAGGGGCTTCATGATCACTGCTTCGACTTCCTCCGTTAAGTCACTGATGCGACGGGCAATTTTACGCGCATCGACGACGATAAAGATGACGTGGTAGAGCACGACAATAAGCATGACGGCAACCGCAATATAGAGCCCCATCATGATATCTTCGGGTGACCACGACATAAAAGGAAGAGTGAAGCGTATACTGTGCTCAGTCTTACGTAGGACGTTTTTATGCGCAATCTCTTGCACCATTCGCTTTCGCTCATGGCAAGCCACATTGCCCGTTTACCGCGCAATCTGATTGTGGGCATCATCACCGGCTATCAACACACCCTGTCACCCGATCATGGCCCTCTCAAACACCTGTACCCGTACGGGTACTGCCGGCACTCCCCTACTTGTTCAGTGTATGCGAAAAGGGTGATTACGGAGCGGGGGGTGGTGATTGGACTGCCAATGAGTCTTTGGAGGATCCTGCTGTGTAATCCGTTCGCAAAACCGTCTAAAGAGCGTCTTTTAGAGGTTGCAGCAAAGTTGTAGAACCGTACAATACGCCCACCTCCATCCTACACCTGTAGGACTACGGCGGGCAGGCCTACCCTGATTGCAGGGATGTCCAAGATCGTTCACACAAGCGGGTATCGTACCCTCCTCCGCTCCATCGGGAGCTACGGGAGGGCAAGCAGTGGTAGTCGTCACCTTTCAGATCTTTCCTACATAAGCGGGTATCGTACAGTGGTAGTACATCAGCCTTCCAAGCTGAGGATGCGGGTTCGATTCCCGCTACCCGCTCCAAGCCGAAGATACACGTTCAAGCGTTTCTTTTTTGACATCTGCAAGCGGAATATCGAGTTCTTCATCCAGTTGTAGTGGGCTGATTGCCTCGGCCATGGCTACCTTACCCATGACGAGAGCTTCAAACTTCTCCGTGAAGCCAAAATCCAGCAATCCATCCATCAGTTGTACTGACTGACCAAGGGCATGGAGGATTTCAAGACGCTGCTCCCGACTGGTATCAGGCGAATCAAATCGCTCACGAAGATGAAGCGTGAAGTTTAGGTGGTTGATGATGTCTTGTGTCCATTGCGAAGTCGATGCATCGAAATCCTGAATAATTGCAGCAAGCCGTGTCTTTTCACTCTCGAAATTCTTGAGCTTGGTCTGGAAGTAATCCTCGGGAAGGCGGGTCACTTCGGATAATTGGCGATCCACAAGCGTGTCGATTTTGCCGATAATGTCGGCATAGGCATGTTGATGCGACGCGAGCGTTGACTGGTGCTG
>JAYUSS010000078.1:0-2048 GCA_043755535.1 Candidatus Peregrinibacteria bacterium
AGCCGAAAAAATGGGCTTGAAACTCGTACCTTTCGAACAGACCGCTTAAAACGCCCATTTCAAATCAATCATTTGGTTAGTGTTTCTTAAGAGGCCTCATTTGCGGTTGCGGTTTCCAACGCCCGTGGGTATGGCTGAAGAATATGCTCGACGCGGCGGGACGGCAAATTTTCGGCGGGCCGCAGCATAGTCAGGGTTCGTTCGAAACTGTGCATCCTTTGGATCCGCTGCTGAGTCGTCTGCCGACACTAGGGAGAGCAACCTCAGGTACTCAAGACGGTAGTACAGCTCTGCTTCACCGTAGCCGAAGTGGGAGTCAAGCTCCTCGCGAGAACAAGGCTCATTTGCTTCAATGAAGTTGAGGAGTTGCAGCATGTTTGGCGTCAAGGATTGCGTTCTGAGTAAGATGGGCAACCGGAGTTCGGGCTCGATCGGATGCTCATTGGGCAGTTTGAGGGCCTTCCGAATCTTTGTGCATGCTGGACCAAGTGCCGCGACAAGGTCCTCATCAGATCGATTTGGGTCGAACGTCGCGGTGTTCACCCCCAAGAGATCGGAGGGGATTCGAAGGTTCGAAGACTTTGGTAAAAGGATAAATGAACGCTTGGCACCGAGGCGCCCGATGCACAGACCGAGTTCGAAGACTACGTTGTCGCGGACAGTCAACTGTTCTGAATTGCGTATCTCTACGATGTCATCTGGAGAGAATACGAAGACTCCAAAGTCTGAATCACCGGTCTGACGCAGCAGCGATTCAAGTACGTGTTCGCCGGGACGAAATACATCCTGACTCCATATACGGACCTCTGCTTCTGGCTCCAGATTAGATTGGACGGCATGCGCAATTTCCAAGCCTTCAGTTGAAGACCCGACAAATACTCGCTGTTTCATGAGATGTCTCCGGGTGTGGGTTATGAGCGTCTAACATAATGGTCATAAGCGGCCTGCCGAAGGCAGGTCCGCTTGATGGACGGGTTGGTCGGCTTGCGTATCGAGCTCACCTTCAGTCAGCATTTCGTTTCCAACGCTGTTCGCAGGTATCCGTGATTTCGCGCACCAGGGCCTCATCCGCTGCCCTATTGCGCGCCATATGAAGGAGGAAGCTCGCCTTGACGGCGGGATCACTCGCCCACGCGGCAAGGAGGGGAGCGAATACCCGCTTCGTTGCAAGGTGCAAGTCCGCAGCGTCTTCGAGGAAGTTGGCCTTCCACTCGGCGATAAGCGTCGCCGCAGCAGGGGAGTCGATGGTTCTCGCTTCGGTCTCTTTGATCTGGTTGTAGAGGTTAGATAGATAGGTCCATTGGGACGCAAAACGCGAATAGAGGGCAAAGTAGACGGCGGCGAAGAGCGCTCCGAAGACCGGCAGCCCTGTTGCAGGTTCGGCTCGCAGCCCGCCAGGAGTTCCCTGGGGGGCGAGGCACTGACTTGCAACGATGCTGAGAAGGTAGACAAAGAACGCGATCAGCAGCGCACGTAGAAAGACGATTTCGCCGCCGTTTGGGTACTTTGTCTTGGTAAGTAGCCACTCGCACGAAAAGAGTGTCACTACCCAACCGGTGACTGCGACCAGACGTTCAATGAGTGATTTCGTTGCCACTTTGCTTCTCCTATGGTTGATGGGACTACGGTGGTTGCGACGCCCAACGTAAAGTAGCCATCCTAATTGATGGAAAGTAATAGAACAAGTTAACATATAATTCCTGCATGGTAGTTGATGAACATTTTGCATTAATCAGTTGAACATTTTTCGTCCATCGTAAATTGCCGTGACCTCTTCGCCCCCTCAACCCAAGCTCCTCGACCAAGTCCGCGCCAGGATTCGCGTCAAGCATTACAGTATTCGTACGGAACAAGCCTAGGTCGATTGGATTAAACGCTTATCGTGCATTTTGACAAGCGTCATCCGCGTGACCTGGGGGCCGCGGAGGTTGAGGCGTTTTTGACGCATCTCGCGGTCGAAGGGCAGGTCGCCGCATCGACGCGGAATCAAGCCAAATGCGCGATGAAGCGTTTAATCCAATCGACATAGGCTTGTTCCGTGCGAATGC
>JAYUSS010000079.1:0-2038 GCA_043755535.1 Candidatus Peregrinibacteria bacterium
TGCGTTTTCGCGGTGTCGTTTGCGCGTTGGCTTTGGTCATCTTGGGTTACGGAATTTTCATTTCTACCCGATCGAAGCTCGACGTGTTTCCGGAGTTTACCCCTCCTCAGGTTGCAATCCAGACGGAGGCACCAGGGCTCTCACCAGAGGAAGTGGAAGCCCTCATCACCCAGCCAATCGAAAATGCTGTCAATGGAGTAGCAAATCTCGATGTGATTCGCTCTCAATCGATTCAGGGCTTATCAGTAGTAACGGCGCTTTTCTCTGACAGAACCGACATCTATAAAGCGCGCCAAATGGTGGCGGAGAGATTGGTCCAGGTCGCTGGCCATCTTCCCCAGGGTGTTCAAAACCCGACGATGGCTCCACTAACATCGGCAACAAACACGGTCCTTGTTCTTGGTCTTACTTCTGAAAAGCGATCCCCCATGGAGCTTCGTTCCTTTGCGGATTGGACTTTAAAGCCCCGGTTACTCGGTGTCTCGGGCGTCGCGAAGGTGACCGAGTTTGGAGGGGATGTCCGCCAAATTCAGATTCAAGTGAAACTCAAAGAGCTTTTGCGCTTTGAGATGACAATGAACGATGTGCTTGCCGCTGCAAAAAAAGCTACCGGTGTAAGGGGCGCAGGGTTTGTTGATACCACCGCACAAAGAATTCTTCTTCAAACCGAAGGGCAGTTCCACGACCTTAGTGAGTTGGGAGAAGCAGCCATTGAACTGAGGCGCGGCCAAGTCATTCGCTTAAAAGATGTCGCTAATATTGTTGAAGCCCCCGAGCCAAAACAAGGTGATGCGAGCATTCAAGGGAAAAGGGGTGTCGTTCTTGCCATCTCAGGACAATTTGGCTCAAACACCATGGAGGTGACCGAGAGCGTGGAACGAGCTTTAGAGGAGCTAAAGCCTGCCATCGAGGCTCAAGGCATCACACTTCACGCAAGGCTTTTCCGGCCCGCAAGTTTTATTCAAACGGCTATTCACAATGTCCGTTTTTCACTTCTTCTCGGCGGGTGTCTCGTAGCCATCATTCTTTTCCTTTTTCTTTTTAATCTTAGAACCGCTTTCATCTCGATGACGGCGATTCCACTTTCTCTTTTTATCGCCATCATCATTCTCGATTTTTTCGGCGTGACCCTCAATACCCTCACCTTAGGAGGGCTCGCCATTGCAATCGGAGAAGTCGTAGATGACGCCATTATCGACGTGGAAAATATCTTTAGACGCCTTAGAGAAAATCGCCTGAGCGATAGCCCTAAACCTGTTCTGCCGGTGATACTCAATGCCTCGCTGGAAGTGAGAAGCGCTGTCGTTTATGCAACCTTTGTCGTCGCCATGGTCTTTCTACCCGTTCTTACGATGTCCGGAATTCAGGGGAAACTATTTGCGCCCCTTGGAATCGCCTACATCCTTGCGATTCTAGCCTCTCTTCTTGTTGCGCTCACAGTAACACCAGCGCTCTCCTTTCTTTTTTTGAGAAACAGCGCAAATAAAGAGCACGAGCCTTCCTACATAAAAACGCTAAAGCGAAAGTATGAAAACACCTTGAGTGCTATCGCAAAGCGGCCAAAGACCGTCATAACGTCGGCTGCCGTACTCTGCCTGCTTGCCGTTGGAACAATTCCTTTCTTTGGTGGAGCCTTTCTCCCTGAATTTCGGGAAGGGCATTTCATTGTGCACATGTCGATGATTCCCGGTACTTCCATTGAAGAGTCTTTGAGGCTGGGGACTCAGGTCACCGAAGCGCTTTTGAAAAACCCGAAAATTCGTTCTGTTGCACAACGTGTCGGGCGTGCCGAAAAAGCGGATGACACGTGGGGGGCGCATTACAGTGAGTTTAATGTTGATCTCAAACCACTCGAAGGAGAAGAAGCGGAAGCCGTACAGTCAGAAATCCGAAATACCCTGTCGCGGTTTCCCGGAGCCTATTTTGCGATAAAGCCTTTCCTGACAGAGCGAATTGAAGAATCTATTTCCGGAACTACAGCGGAAGTAGTGATCAAAATTTTTGGTGACGATCTCGATGCCCTTGATGCAAAGGCGCA
>JAYUSS010000080.1:0-2017 GCA_043755535.1 Candidatus Peregrinibacteria bacterium
ATGATGCCGGATACTTTGGCGTTGCAGATATCAAGGGCACGAACGGTGTCGGCGCTCACATCATTGAACAGGCGGACGCCTGCACCATTTTTGTTCAGACACGAATTATCGCGATTCGCCATGAGGAACTCACTCGTCATCAGCTGGACGAGTTCGTCGCGACGAATGCGCCTTCCTGGATGGAATTTGCCGTCCGTGTAGTCGCCTTTGAGAATGTTATGTGTGCGGAGGTACTCGATGGCTTCAAACTGCGGATGCGTCGGTGTGACATCGAGAAACTGCTTCGTCGAAAACGGAGTTGCCGAAGGAGCCGTAGCGGACGAAGAGGAAGACGTCGTGCCTGCTGGCGGTACATACGGAGAACGTCCGATATCTTCTGGGAACATTGCGAATGCGGCTTCTGCGCTCATCCAAAGGATAAGAGCCAAAGTCGGTCCTGCGAGGAGCAAGGTGTTACGTCGTACAAGGGTCATGTGAGGAGGGGTAAGATTAACGACATTAAGACGAATCCGGGGAAGAATTCTTACGCTGGATATGTAAGAGCCCGAGCACGAACACGGTAAACTGCAGTGCGATGCGGTAGCTAATGCGCTTAAACATGGCCTTAGTCTGCTCAGATCATGTAACCCTGCCCGGGTACGGTTTCGATTTTCAAAAATTCCGCGATGTTAGCGGCTAATTTTTCCTGATCCTCAATGAGAAGAATGTTCATGGTGTCGCGGGTACGGATAAAAAATAGGCGTCTGCAATGAAGACGCTTGTTTACAGCCAACCAAACATCGCCTTCGCATCGTTCATGGCGAGCTTCACAATCGGATTCAGGAGAGGTGCCATCGCGGTCTGGGCGCGCTGCATGACTTTGATAAGGCGATCAACTTCGGCTTCCTGATCCTGCTGAGCCCTGAGAGATTCGAGAGCGGATGCGAGACCGAGAGCGGTGAAATCACGCGATACATCGTATGCGGCAAGCTTCTGCGCTTCTTTAAATTGTGCCGAGACAGACCCCTTCGCCTGATCGAGTGCGATCTGGCGCTTGAGGAGAACTGCGTCAAGCGATGCGACCTGCGTGCGCGTTCCGCGGAGCGACGACGGTGGGGCGGTGATAACCGCGAATGCAAGAACTGATGCGACAATGACGTTGCTCATGACAGCAAAAAGTCCTCCGATAATGACCCACTGGTAACGGCGGAAACGGAGTGCGTTGTATTTCTCCACAACGGAGAAACGTAGTTTCGTCTCACTGCGAATATCAAGCGCTGGTACGAACACGAGCGACTGAAGCTTGGTTGCAACGGTTGATGTCGGCTGCCAACGCGTCAGAATGAAATCTGTTGCTATCTTGAGTTCTGAGGCAACATCGCTCGCTGACATCCGAAGAACTTGTGCGATACGCTCATCACTGAGTCCTACAAGCATGGAGAGAATCAGTAGTCGCTCTGCCTCTTTCGGCAGCGACCACAGCGCATCGTGCAGTGTTGCAACTGACTGGCGCTCCGCTTCAGAAAGCCACACGAGGCTTGGCAGGTAGATGGAACCAATATCAGCAGCGACGATGTCCCGATCTTTCAATGCCTGATCCGCAGCATCAAGCAGAAGCTTGAGACTGAGCGTGCCAAACCACCACAAAGACATCGCGCGGACGAGAATGTCTGAATAGATTTCGGTGAGGATGGTTTTTGCAAGATCGGCGGAACCGGTGCGGTGATAGAGGTACCCATAGAACACCTCTTTCGTCGTATCGAGGAAATCAAGATAGTCTTTGGCACCGCGCTTCAAGACCGCGAGATCAAGCGCTTTGCGCTCGCCTTCAGCGGCGCTGGGCACAGCCACAGGTGCCATGTGAGGCAATTCTGTGAAGACGCCAGTGACTGGTGGGATGACCTCGCTCATGAACCAATATCGAAATAATCCTGCAGAGTTCCGATCAATCTCGAGAAATAACTGCGTCCGCGCACCGCTTCCTGCAGATCAACGAAATATTCGTCAGCGCAGCGAATAGCTTCAGGAACGGAGTCGT
>JAYUSS010000081.1:0-19432 GCA_043755535.1 Candidatus Peregrinibacteria bacterium
TTGACATAGTTGTCCATTCTATGTTTTAGAGAAAAATGGATCAACTGAAAGTGGCTGCGCTAAAGCGCAGGGATTTGGACCGGGGCGGGGACATTAAATGAGAACTATGAACTGGCCCGAGTGATTTCTCAATCTTCTCACTCTTTTTAAGAGCTACAAATACCGTGTCACGACCATAAATGTAACTACGGCCGTTAACACGAATTATTCTCTTTTTCATCTTTAAATTAACATGAATTTAAGTAATTAGTACTAATTTTAGCTTATATATGCTAATTAATCAACTATTTATCACTCAAAAATAACATGAGTCTGACACACATTTATCTCCTCGGCCTTCTCATACTCTCCCCAATCAGCCCGATCGCAAATACTAATATCCCTATAAACAACGCGCTGAAGAAGATATACACCGAAGCAAGAAGCAGCGCTGCAACGGTCCCGATAAGAAATATGACCAACGTCAGCAACAAAAACAGCTTGAGCGGATTGAAGTACGCGACCGACTCGGTGATGTATTGCAGCGTCCGGAGAGAATCACGGACAATACGCACTTTCGTCATGCCGATGCGGTGATAGTACTCGATGGGGATATACGTCACCTGACGGCCTGTAAAAAAATAGGCGAGCGTCATGGTGGTGGGCAGGCTGAATCCGTTACATAGATGCGGAAAATACTGCTCTATCTGGCTTTTGCGAAACGCGCGCATACCGGAATTGATGTCAGGAATCCTTTTGCCAGTCGAGAATTCCGCTATAAGCCTGAATACAAACCTCGCACAATATTTCAGAATTGATCCGCGGTATGCTTTGCCGTGCCTCGCCCCCACCACCAGTTCAAAACCCTCGTCCAGCTTGGCCATAAACTGAGGAACACTTTTCACGGGATACGTGCAGTCGCCGTCCATCATCATGATGTATTCGGACGATGAAGCCGCGATGCCGTCCTTCACGCTTTTCCCCGCTCCGAGATTCAGCGGATGGTCGATCACCGCCGCTCCGGCTTCCCGTGCGACACGGGACGTATCATCTGTGGATCCGTCATTGACCACGATGATTTCCATATCGATCGCCAACTGCCTCAACGCATGCACAACGATACCAATCGCTTTTTCTTCGTTCATCGCCGGAATGATGATGCTGATGGATGGCATGGAGATGTGTTTCCCTATCGTATCTCAAGAAGAAAAAATCCGTATACTGGATTCATGTATGCGGTATCGCAGGATCGCCGGCCCGGACAGGGCATCATTGAACGAATGACGAATGCGCTCGTACACACGAAACCTGCTGAGCGTGTTCGATAAAATCGAATGCCCCGCAGACGTGGTTTATCACTCGTAAACAGATCGAAAGCTGGTTTACGCCAGAGGAATACGAGAATATAGCCATTTCCCCGTATCGGGGGGTTAGCTGGCGCGGATCAGCGACAAAAAGGGTATAATACTTGGCCTGTGTCAAACACCGTCCTCGTTACCGGCGCTTCGGGCTTTGTTGGCAGTAGTGTTGTCGATGCACTCCTGGAAAGGGGCTACCGCGTTCGTGCCTTGGTACGCTCGGTAGAGTCGGTACTCCCGACCCACCCAAACGTAGTACGCGTAATAGGCGACGTGCGAGATTTACATTCGATCGAAGCGGGTATGGCGGGTGTCACACACGTCGTGCATTTGGCGGCGCGCAAGAATGATGAAAAGGACAGTGCCAACGTGAATATCGGGGGCGCCAAAAATGTGATTGAAGCATGTCGCATCGTCGGAGTTCGGCGCATCGTCAACCTGAGTACGCAGTCGGCAAAAGTTCCACGCAAAGGAATCTACGGAACAACCAAAGAAGAAGCGGACAAACTTTTCCAGGCATCGAACATGTCGGTCACAACTCTGCGATCAAGCCTAGTTTACGGCGATAAAGAGAGCGGCGTTTTTGGCACACTTGTACGGTTCAGCCGCTTGCCTTTTATTCCGATGATCGGAAACGGTCGGGCGCGGTTTTGCCCCATTCATAGAAGCGACCTTGCCGCTGTCATCGTGAAGGTCTTGGAATCGGATACGACATTCGGAAAAACCTACGATCTCGGCGGGCCCGACTGTTTGTCGTTGGTCACTCTCACTCATGCAATCACTGAACGACAAGGAATCAGACGACGGATCGTACACATCCCCGTTTGGTTGGGACTCATTATGGCGAGAGCGTTCTCGATCCTTAAACACCCCCCGCTCACAGTGAGCAACGTGCTTGGGAGTGCGGTCGATGTCCCGATGGATATGAGCCCGCTCGAACACGATATCGGGCCCATGAAGATGCGCCCGTTTGCAGTCGGCCTTACCGAGATCTTTGGAATACTCCCCTCACCCGCCGAAAAAGAAGCAGCAATGCTCCTGCGCTATGTTCTTTCGGGTGTCGGCCGATGGAATCCTGAAAGCTCGACTGTCGGACTGCTGCTCCAGGCATTCAAAGCCCATCACCTGGACAGACACCTTATTCACCCGCGCGTTTTACATTCCGGCTTTCGCCTGGGCCTGTATGACGCCGCAACAAGAATGCTTCGGATGGACTCTTTACTGCAACGAAAACTCCTGATTGCCGCAGCCATCGCCGAAACAGATCCCATCTCTGCAGATCTGCTACTCCCCAAAGACCGGTCTCTGTTCGCGCTCATCATACGCTGCATGGACTGCACCGCAGTCTCACTTTTTAAGATGATCTGTGCAATTCCCCTGGTACTTCGCCCTGCCTCCCTTCGCACCCATGTCGGAGTTATCTGATGTCATCGTTATCGGCAGCGGACCGGCGGGCGCTCATGCGGCGCTTGCGCTCAGCGAAGCCGGTAAAACCGTCACAATCCTCGATGGCGGCAACGATGCCCCTACAATTCTTGGTAACCCAGAAACGCGCGACTTCCCCGCGCTGCGCCGGGAAGAAAAAGATCAGTGGAAGATATTTTTGGGTGAGGATTTTTCAAACATTCCCGTGAGCGGTTTAAGCGGAGGCCTGGGTGGAGAAATGGCGAGTGGCAACAGAGCATATGTGACACGCGATACACACGTAGAACTCCCGACCTCTGTCCACAACGGACAAGTGATTCAGAGTTTGGCCAAAGGCGGACTGGGGGCTGTATGGGGTGGGACATCTGCGTACTTTTCAGCAAATGACTTGCAAGTCATGGGAATCCCCGCAGCCGAAATGGACGCTCAGTATGATGCGATCACGAAGAAGATCGGTATCTCCGGACCGGGTACTAGGCCGCACCTGCAACCGCCTGTGATGCCCGATCATCATGCGGCGGCAATGCTGCGACGTGCGGTGACATACGCGCAAAAACTGAAAGCACTGAGGGTGAAAGTGATGCAACCGGCAACCGCCGTTCTTACACGCGATCTGGGCGAGAGAAAGGCGACAAAGCTGCAGGACCTCGATTACTATAACGAATCCGGCAAGAGCATCTACCGCCCGCAGTACACCATCGAGGAACTGCAGAAACATCCGAACGTATCGTATGTGGGGGGCGTCATCGTCGATCGCATCGAAGAAACGGAGAATGGATGCGTAGTCTTCGGCCACGGTGCAGGTGACCCCGTTACACGCCGGTGGAATGCCAAGAAAGTGATTGTCGCCGCCGGAGCGGTCAACTCCGCACGCGTGCTGCTTCGCAGTCTCAGCTTGTTTGATACTCCCGTCTCGTTCATCGACAAGCCTCACGTGTTCATTCCGTGTTTGCGTCCCAGGGCTCTAGGGAAAGCCGGGCCAGACAGACGCCTGAGCTTGTGTCAGATTGTCGCAACCGATGAAACACCGGCCATGCACAATGTCGAGAGTGCGTGTGCACAGCTCTACAGCTACCGCAGTTTGCTCCTCTTCCGGTTGCTTTCGAGCCTCCCCCTGCCGATCCCGCAAGCAACCGCTCTGCTGTCACTCTTAAGCCCGGCTTTGGTGATCGCAGACGTCCGTTTCCCCGGTGTCATCCGACGAGATCAGACACTCAGCTTACCCCGCGATGGAACATTGCAGATCGTCTGCAAGCCCGAACGTACGGAGACCGAACGTCAGTCACTCAAACGGATTCGTAAGGCGCTGCGCACCGTAGGCTTGATGCCGCTGCAAACGATCAACCTCCCCGGTGCCTCGAGCTCGCACTATGCGGGGACAATCCCCGTAAGCAACGATGAAACTCTCCCCCTCTCGGCAACTCCGGACGGACGCATCCGCCAGATGAAAAATGTGTACGTCGCCGATGCGTCGCTCTTCCGTATGCTCCCGCCACTCCCGCATACCCTGACGATTATGGCCAATGCGAGGCGGATCGGACAGGTGGTTGCGTCCGTACTATAAAGAGTGGTTGGCCAGTATTGAGTATTGAGTATTACGTATTGAGTATACGAGCAAAATATACCCAATACTCAATACCCAATACGTTATACTCCTCGCCATGTGCGGTATTGCAGGATTCGCCGGCCCGGACAAAAGCGTCATTGAGCGAATGACAGATGCTCCTACGTAGGAGATTACGGGGTATCGGCTGTATCAGATACAAGAGTAATCAGATCTTCTCCCATAGCGATTGAAAGACCGCGACCATGTTGCGACATAACACCGCATCGTGGATTTCGACAAGGTAGTGCGGTCGAGTTTTTGTCACTACCAACAGCAAATAATCACCGCATACCCACACGGAAGCACTGAACGGATCTTCATGCTCCCAGAATTTCGTCTCACGTCCCTTGATCTTTTTCTGTCGTATCTTGTTCTCTGCCTGCGATTCATTCGTCAACAGTTTTAAAGATAAAGATGCTGCAAGCGGGTGTTTCCAGCTCGCCAGAATCCATTTTTCATAGGACTCGACGAACGTATGATCCTGAAAGCCCCACCACGTCTTACCCCTACTCTCCAGGATGCTGCGTTCCCATTTCTCAGTTTCACTGAAGAGATATTTTTCCATCTCGTCTTCGTCAATAAACATGATACGCGGAACGGAATACCTACTGCTCTTGGCAAGGGAATTCAACTCCATGATCGCCTTGTTGATCGTATGTTCGCGCTTATGAAGCTGCTGCTTGTCTTTCTCGATAAGCAGATATAAATCCTCCGGCGGCCGCGCGAGGAGATACGCTTTTTTTGAAGTAATGTCTTGGCGAATAACGCGTTTCCTGATCAGTTCCTTCACGATGCTGTAAACCGTCGTGCGATTGATATTGGTGATGACGGCAACATCGGACGCCGCTATTTTTCCGTTTTGCAGAATGGCGATATAGATGTCGCTTTCCTTTTGAGAAAAGCCCAATCCTGCGAGTAATTCATGAATCATATTCTTATTGTAGCAGTTTTCTTTAAAAGAAACTCATTTTTGTTGAAGTATAATCAACATATTAATTGGGCTTATATAAGCCATTTTTTATGTATATTTATGTGTAATGACTTACACATTTTGACGAAAATGAAAACTTAATATAACTTCATACTAAATTTACTATTTCGTCCAGTTCCATGACCAAACTTCCCCTCTCCACTGCTGCAACGATACTGGTACTGCTTGCCATAGCTTTCTCCCTCGCAACATTTTTCCGTTCAACCGGGGGCCAGATAGAAACACCCGACGATCCTCTTGCTCGTATGCAAAAGACCGGTTCAATCGAAGCATGCACGATCGTGTATCCACCCACCGTCATCAAAGATGCAAAAACCGGAAAATTGTCCGGCCAATTCATAGACGTTCTGAATATCATCGCCGAAAAAGTGTCGGCCAAAGTGAACTGGCATGAATCCACCTGGGGCAATGCTGCGGCCGACCTTCAATCACATCGCTGCGATATTGTCGCGGCAGGCTTCTTTGCCAACATACCACGCGCTGCCGCTGTCGCGTTCACCAAACCACCGCTATTTTACGTGGGAGAAAGTGCAGTCATCCGAAAAAACGATATGCGGTTTCAGGATGTTCAAGATGCCTCCGCCTTCGACAAACCCGATATAACGATTGCGGTAGCCACGGGCGAATCGGGCGATATTTTCGTGAAGGAACACTTCCGCCACGCAAAGGTAACCAGGATTGATGTGGAGTCGTCCGACCTCTCCCGTTTCATGACCGAGGTTGCGGCGAATCGGGCGGACGTCGCCATTGCAGACTCGAACACTGTCGCCCTTTACGTGGCACAGCATCCCGAGCTGAAAGACGTCTTTGCAAAAAATCCATTTGGTCTCAATCCCGTCGGATGGGCCGTCAGACAACAGGACACTGCATGGCTACATTTCATTGAGACCTCGCTTCAATTCCTCGAAACGCAAGGAACAATGCGAAACCTTGAACAACAGTACGGCGCTCATTGGTTGCATCAGGTGCAAGAGTTCACCAGCGAGTAACTATGTACACTTGGAATTGGAATATCATCTGGCAGTACAAAATAGTTTTTCTGGAAGGAGCGCTCGTGACCCTTGAGCTGACCGGAGTCGTGATTCTGATTGGTACGGCCCTCGGTGCTCTGCTTGCATCTCTGGAAAAATCCGGCAACGTCACTCTCTCTGTCTTGTCTCGGGTATACATCGAAATGTTCAGAGCACTCCCGATTCTCGTCGTTCTTATCTGGATTTTCTACGTTGTGCCGGTTCTGTGGAACTGGAATACATCCCCTTTTTCAACGGCCGTTATGGCCCTTTCCTTGAACCTCTCGGCATTTGTCGCCGAAACGTTTCGGGCGGCTCTCGACTCCGTTCCGCGCAGCCAACTTGAATCGGGATTGGCGCTGGGTATGTCTCGCAGACAAGCAACGATGCACATCGTCGTGCCGCAGGCAGTCCGGAACATGATCCCCAATCTACTTGGTCTCTATATCACCGAAATGAAGAATTCGTCTCTGGCATCAATCATTGCGGTCAATGAAATTTTACACCGGGCTAATATCCTTATCAGCAATACGTTCCGGCCGCTTGAAATCTATACCGTCGTCGCCATGACGTACCTCATTATCATTCTGCCATTCATCTGGCTCTCCCGTTTCGCGGAAAGGCGATGTGCGAAAGGGTCTGCCTCCCCGTTCAGTCTGAACCATGAAATCGGCTATTAGCATCAACGGCATACACGCTGTATTGGGCGGCAAGACCGTGCTTGGAGGTGTGTCATGCGATATCGCCGAGGGCAGCGTGGTTGCTGTCATCGGACCAAGCGGCTCGGGGAAAACGACCCTGCTGAGGACACTCAATGGCTTATGTCCACTTGATGCAGGCAGTATCACGATCGAGGATGTCGTTATACTACCTCATACGACTATCAATCTACGCGCCTTCCGAGAGCACGTCGGCATGGTCTTCCAACAGTTCAATCTCTGGCCGCACATGACTGTCCTGGAAAACTTAATCGAGGCACCGATGTTGGTAAAAAAAGTGCCACGAGAAGTGGCTGTCCTTTCGGCAATCTCTCATCTGAAACAAGTCGGATTGGAAGAGAAGCAAGATGCGTATCCTCTTGCACTTTCGGGAGGCCAACAACAACGTACCGGGATCGCGCGGGCTTTGATGATGGAACCGCGGATTCTACTGCTCGATGAAGTGACATCCGCGCTGGATCCTCAACTTGCCTGGGATGTTCTCCAAGTCATTCGATCATTGGCCAAAGAGCGAAGCCAGACAATGGTGATTGTGACACACGAACTGTCGTTGGCACGTGACATAGCTGACCAGGTGCTCTTTATGGATGAGGGACGTATTATAGAGAGAGGACCTCCTCAGGAACTATTTGGCTCACCGACAGACGAACGCCTCAAAAGCTTCCTGGATCGATTTATGCACCATTAGTCATAAACTACCGGTACGGGCAAAAGCAGGCGTTCTTCTCTATACTAATACCCATGTGCGGTATTGCAGGATTCGCCGGCCCGGATAAAAGCGTCATTGAGCGAATGACGGACGCTCTCGTACACCGCGGACCGGATGGCAACGCTGTCTGGAGTAATGACCGTGCCTGCCTCGGCCATTGTCGCCTCGCGATTCTGGACCCGCGCCCCGAGGGCGATCAGCCGATGTGGAACGATGACCGAACAATTGCGATTGTCTATAACGGTGAAATCTACAACTATCGCGATTTACGGGATGAAGAACATCTGCAGTGCAAGACGATGACCGATACCGAAGTACTGATCAAGCTCTACGAGAAGTACGGCATGGAGTTCGTCCATCGCCTGCGTGGGATGTTTGCCTTTGCGATCTACGACACACGCGAGAATAGCTGGCATTTGGCACGCGATACGGGTGGCATCAAGCCGCTCTTTATCGCTTACCCCCAAGGCAAGCTCGCATTTGCATCCGAGATGCGATCCCTCTTAAAAGCGTTTGATAAAAAGCCTACACTCAATATGACTGCCCTCTCGCAGTACCTGCGCCTGCAGTATGTGCCGGGGCCGAAGACGATGTGCGAGGGCATCGAGCAACTGCCACCGGGAACGATCTTGGAATGGAAGGATGGGAAAGAAACGCGCCGCACTTTTAAACCCATTGAGCATGCCGCATTTGAATCCAAAGAAGCGTTTAAAGAGCGCTTCCCTGCCCTGATGGACCATGTGGTGAAGCAGCATCTGATCTCGGATAAGCCGGTCGGCTTGTTTCTAAGCGGAGGAATGGATTCGTCGATCGTGCTGCACCATATGAGTAAGCATGCAGCGAAGCCGATGAAAACTTTTACGGTGCGCTTTGAGACGACGGAAGCAGAAGGATCGAAGCGGTTTAATACGGATGCCGACTTGGCACGTAAAACTGCAGAACATTACGGCACGGACCACCGCGAATTGGTACTCACTGCAGATTTGTATCGGGAGCATTACGCAGAAACTGCACGGTCACTGGACCAGCCGAATGCCGATAGCGTCTCGGTGGCACAGTTTTTACTTTCCCGAATGGCAAAGGAACATGTTGATGTTGTCCTTACGGGAGCGGGTGGCGATGAACTCTTTGGAGGCTACCCACGGTATCGCATCGCACGGATTCTAGAGACGCTCAGGCTAATGCCGACCGCGATGCGCTCGTCTTTGGGGATGATGCTTGGCTACCCCGGCGATGTCCTTGGTATGAGCCCCGGCCCGATGCTCGCCGAGCGTTTGCTCGCACGCCCTGTAGAAGAAGGAAGAGCTATCACAAAAGACAGTTGGTTCGATCCACTCGCAACTACTGAGCTCTTCATACAACGATTTTCCGATCTAGAAGCTAGAAGCCAGCCTGCCCACCGAAGCCTTGGCGAAGGAGGGAAGCTAGAAGCTACTCGTGCTTTCATGGAGTTCGACCGTCACCTCTGGCTCGTTGATGAATCGCTGCGCCTTGCCGATGCAACGACCATGGGCAGCGGACTCGAGGGGCGTGTCCCGTTTGTTGATGAACGCATTAATGCAGCAGCCCATGCAACTCCCGGTAATTGGCATGTGAACCTGCGCAATACTAAAACGCTCCTGAAAGAAACATATAAAGGCATCCTCCCCGATCATCTGTATACGCTCAAGAAAGCTTCGTTCTACCCGCCCCTCAGTAAGTGGCTGCGTAGAGAAACAGCCCCGCTTGCCGACGCGATGCTAGAGCACCCGCGCATCCGTGAACTGTTTGATACCGATGTTGTGAGTGCGCAGTACTACGCACACAAGAACAAACAGGCGTACCATCTGCACACCCTTTCCAGCCTTATTCAACTCAGTCACTGGTTCACCGAAGTGTATGACGCTTAATATCCGCCGCTCCGTCACCGGCCTGATTCTGAAAGGTTTTAGCGTCCTCAATAGTCTTCTGGGAGTAGACGTCCGCTTCTTCGCCAAGAATGTCACGATTGTCACCGTGAGCTATGCAGTCTCGATCCTCCGCGGCATTGTGACGGGATACCTGGTTGCCCGTCTCTTTCCCCGGGAACTCTACGGTCAGTATCAGTTTATCCTGAGCATGGTCGGGGCCGTGGGCGTCATCAGTCTTCCCGGTGTTATTACCTCACTCAGTCGGGCTGTTGCCAGAGGAGAAAAAGGCGTAATTCTTCCCGTAGCACGCATCCAGTGCGGTATCGCGATTATAGCTTCGTGCATCCTGGTCAGTATCATTCCGTTTTTGCCGCCCGATCGTCAGGAACTCTGGCCGCTCTTTTTGCTTGCCGCAATTCTCTTTCCTCTTTCACAAACAGCATCGAGTATTTTTACTGCGGTAACAGTGGGGAAATCCCGGTTTGATATTGGACTTAAGGCAAACATTGCCTGGAGCAGCGCAACGGCGGTGAGTGCACTGCTGATCATCCTGATCCATCCCTCATCGGCACTGCTCTATGTGACCGTAACGGCAATGCCGGCTTTGGCGTATTTATGGTTTGGCGGCCGCGTCGTCGATCGGGAAGAAACACAGAAATCCGTCGCTCCCATCATTCGCTACGGCATACAGCTCACACTGATCTCGCTGCCCATATCGCTCTCGTGGTATGTCGATAAACTATTGATTTCCGCCATGTTCGGCCTAAACCAATTGGCGATATTCTCCATCGGCATTCTGCTGCCCGAGCAGGTGAAAACATTTACCAAAGAACTCCTGCCGGTAAGTTTCGCAGCCCAGGCACAAGGGGAGGATTCGACCAAACGCCGCAGAAAACTTATTGCCGCCGTCGGCCGCGCGACGCTGCTTTTCTCGCTCGGCATTGTCGCTTACATCCTCGCCGCTCCGTGGATCTACGGCTTCTTCTTCCCCAATTACCCCGAAGCGGTTTTTTTGACGCAGCTCTCTGCGGCAACTCTGCTGGTCCAACCCGCCTCCTTGCTTACCCAATATCTGGAGGCGCAGGCAATGATCAAAGAATTGCGATGGACGCAATGGATATCAACCGGCGTGTTTCTTCTCTCTCTCTTCACCCTTATTCCTCTCTACGGCCTCCCGGGTGCCGTCCTTGCCCGCGGTTTGTTGCGGCTCACCTATGCCCTGTGTTCGGGTTACTTCCTCCTCACATCGACCCCTCACAAAATAGCCTGAGCGCGCGTACTTGTTACAAAGATGACGAATTACTACAATCAGCCCACCCATTCACCATCTCATGATTACAATCCAAGCTTTGATTAACCGCATCACCTACAGTCTCCCCCGTTTTCTGGTACCAGGCTACCGCCCCCGTCTGCCGGGAAAAGTGAGGAGCGATAGACTCATCGGCGAACTTGCCGCGTTCTTCGGTAAGGAAAAATCCGCGATTTCCGCGATGTGGAGGGACTACACAGCACTGGCTTCGGATAAGGAACATTCCAAGCTGATGGGCGAAGTGAAAACGCTGTCTCTAGAGGAGGCCTTTGTCATGTATGTCGTTTTTAACATCCATCCGCCGAAAGATATTGTGGAGATCGGCGTGCAGTTTGGACGCTCGACACGGCGCATCATTGATATGAAAAACGCACTAGGTATCACCGCCCCGATCGTCTGTATCGACATCGAGAACAAAGCAAAATTCTTCACACCTGACGAGGCGACACTGCTTATTAAGGATGTCACGAACACATTCAAAGAAGAGATCCTCGACAAGTACCCCCAAGGGGGTTTCATGTATCTGGACGCGCATCCCTACGGCATCCTAAAAAGCGTAATCGACGGTATTATGGACAACGGCAAATGGATCCTGACTATTCATGACTGTGAACGCGGCATCTGCAATCCACACATGACCGTTGGCAAAGAGGAACAAAACATCACCAGTCACACAGGACTATGGGAACGTTACGTGCTCGCCGACGCATTTGGCATCACCGATCCGCTCAACTCAACCTTGGAGAATACGGAAAATACTACGCATCGCCTGCGCATTTTCTCGACCCCCCATGGACTGGCTCTGATCCTACCTAAAAGCATGACGTCCACAGACAGGGGCTGACATCCGAGCATTACATTACGCGATTGGCTCACATTGGTCGTAACGGGAATCATCTATACAATTGCTCCCATGAAATCCCTATGGAAACAGGCAGCCTGCGTCTTTCTTGGCGCCGCACTGCTCTCAGTTATTCCCCTCATATACCTGAAAATCACGACAGGGAGTGTGCTGCCGCCGATTCTGCCGCCCATGATCTCGGATACTTACTTTTATTTTGCACAGATCAAAGACGTGCTGGATGGCAATCTGTGGCTGGGAAACCCGCATATCCGCGAATATGCCGGCCTACGGAGCGCGAGCCTGGTCCTGCCCGTATGGATAGCCGCCGTGCCGGGTTTCGCGGGAGCGGGTATCAATACCATTTTCCTCATAAATGCCGTTTTCTACACATTGGTGACTGCAGGGCTGCTATTCCTTTTCCTCCTTCGTACGACGGATAGACGTGCTTGGCTCTCGGCAGGATTGGCGATCATAGGTACAGCCTATGTGCATGACATGATTGTGCGACCGGCGGTTATGCAAACGATCTTCCCTGTCTTTCTTGCATTCCTCATCCTGCTACATGCAGTCTTTTGTGAGCCACGCAAACGCTCACTCTACCTCACCTTGGGGTTGATAGCGGTCTTCTCTTTCTATTTATACCTGTATCTGTGGATGATCGTGTTCGCATCGCTCGGGTTAGTGTTTCTGCGCGCGCTCATACTGCAAGACCGTCGCCAAATACTGCTCTGGGCCCTCACGTGGGCAGGCATTCTCGTACTTTGTCTCCCTGGCATCATGCTGCTGATACAAGGATTCAGCGACCACCTCTACATTGAGACGACGCATCGCATCGCTCTTGTGAACACCCATTTGGTGTCTGCAGTCACACTCCTCAATACCAAGTATATCCTCCTGATCCTTGCGGGAATGGCAGGCCTCCGCTTTACGCAGAAGCAAAGATGGACGCCCACAGAGTGGACGATCGGCATCGGTGCAGCGGCAATCGTGATCGCCACATTCAGCAATCTGATCACCGGTAAAGATGCGGAACTGCACAGTCATCCGTGGCGCTTTGGACTCATTCTATCTGTTGCTGCGCTCGGCTATTTCCTCGTCGAAGCGACGAAGACTGCCAACAGCAGGCGCTACGTCAGTATCACCCTTGCCGCGATCCTGATGACGACCATGGGTATGCATACCATCGTTAGAACGAAGTCGTTTTACTACCTAAAGACCGATGATGTCGCCGAGCAGAGTCGGCGCATGTCCTACTATAAGGTCTTGGAAGCACTGGAAGCGCAAAACCCGTCGGCTACGGTGTTAGCACCAGCCGAATTGAGCATATTCATCCCCATGTACACTCGGCACTCCGTCGTCTTTAACCAGTACGCCGCATTCCACCTTGCACCGACTGGCGAACTACTCGAACGGTTCGTTCTCCAGAACCTGAACGATGCCGACGAAACGTTCCTGAGAGACAATATCCATCTGGTCTACGGCCCGGCATACAAGCATGTGGCATATTACAAGAATGAACGTAACGCACTCTGCCGTATCACAAACCTATGCGAAGACGACGGAAAAACGCATACCGCATTCGACGCAGCGGGAGGAGACGCATTCGTAGCAACGGGCATGCAGGCACTTTCTTCTTTCCGCGCGAACCCTACCTCGGCCGCAAAACGTTTCGGCGTGTCTTACGTTGTATCGCCGCGTTTCTCGGAGGGCCTGCTCGAACACACTCTCTCCGGCACGGTAATCTATAAAGACGACGTATGGCGCATTATCAAGTTATAACTACTCCCGAAGGCCCCCAAATGTACGTTTTGTGCGACTATATGGGTTGAAGTATCACGTCGAGAGTCGCTCTTCGAGTCGTTTGAAGTGCTGACCGTACACCGTTTCACGGTCATAGCTGGCACGGACGAATATCCGGCCTCGATCACCCATTGCGATCCCCATAGAGGGATTCCCTAAAACAACTGTAAGGTGATTCTCCCAATCTTTTGGCGTGCGTGCGAGTAAGCCATACATCGGGGGATCCACGATATAGACATTTTCTCCTACATCCGAGGCTACAACCGGGATACCAGCGGCCATATATTCTAGGATTTTGAGACCACTTTTCCCCGCATTGAACTCATCAGGTAGTAGCGGCATGATTCCGACCGAAAAAGTGGAAATCATGCGGGGGATGTCGAGCGGATCGACCCAATCGATCAGATCGATGCGGTTGCCAAGAAAAGAGAACATCGATGCGATTGATTCTCGGTGAGAACCGACGCCAATAAGGCGCAGTCTGAAAGGAGGAAGTCGCGACAAACAACTGCCGAGCGTGCGGGCAAAGTCCGCGAGATTGTGACGATGTGCATACCCATCCCCCACCCATCCGATTACGGGCACAGGTTCTGGGCGACGCACACCATCATAAATAGACGTGCGGATAAGAGTGGGAACGAACGTGGGGGTAAACCCGAGTGCATGTACTCTCTCAACAATCAGGCGTGAACCGCACCAAATCTCATCCGACAGCTCCAGCAAGGTATGAAATCCTTTCGGGCTATGTACCCATACTGCATCATCAAAATCGCTGATCACACAGCGGAGTCGCGGTCGCATGCGCTTCATGTACCAGAGAAACTCGGGGCAGCGCAGCGTGCGCTGGAGCACGATCACCGTCCGATTGTCTGCGCGGTGAAGAGCAGCAGCATAGCGCCAAAGTCGCACCAAACGCATAGGAGTGAATTTCCACCGCGGATACGCGGGTACCCAGTGATATTCCGTTTCCCATCCCGCCTGCTTGGCAACATCAAGTAATCCCAACGCCCTTTGACGAGTACTGGCGGCCTCCCCCCGAGATTTGGCAAAGCAGATAATCTTCATGCTTTAAATTACTGGACTGCTACTCTACACTATGGATGAATTTATGTCGCGCAAAATATTTGTCACGGGTGTCGCTGGGTTCTTGGGAAGCCATCTGGCTGACCGCTTTCTCCAGGGAGGCGATCAGGTAGTGGGTTGCGACAACTTACTCGGCGGCTATCTCGATAACGTCTCTGACGAAGTGGAATTTTATCAGTATGACTGCAAGTACCTAAACTCGATGAAAAAGGTAATGAAAGACATAGACACCGTGTACCACTGCGCGGCAACGGCCTACGAAGGTCTATCTGTCTTTTCGCCTCATCTTATCACTCAGAACACGTTTCAGATCTCCGCATCGATCATTACGGCCGCGATCAGTGCCGGCGTGCGTCGCTTCGTCTACTGCTCGAGCATGGCACGTTACGGCACGCAGGACCGCGTACCCTTTGAAGAAACAATGACTCCCCGTCCACAGGATCCCTATGGCATTGCCAAGCTCGCAGGCGAGGATCTCCTGCGGAACCTGTCTCAAGTGCACGGCATGGAGTTCGTCATCGCAGTACCTCATAACATCATCGGCCCACGCCAAAAATACGACGATCCCTATCGCAACGTCGCCAGCATCATGATCAACCTGATGTTGCAGGGCAGGCAACCTATCATCTATGGAGATGGCGAACAAAAGCGCTGCTTCAGCTTCGTCCGAGACGACCTGCAGATCCTAGAAAAATTGGTCGTCGCAAACAATGTGCTTGGTGAAATCATCAATATCGGACCGGACGAAGAATTCATTAGTATCAACGAGTTGGCAAAGGTGTGTGCTGACATCCTGCATTTCAACCTGGACCCGGTCTACGTTCCCGGCAGACCGCAGGAAGTAAAGCTAGCGACGTGCTCGGCAGAAAAAGCCCGTAAACTCCTTGGCTACAAGACCGAATACACGCTGCGCCAGGGCTTGGAAGAGATGGCAGAATGGATGATCAAACGCGGCCCCAAGAAGTTCAAGTACACCTTCGATATCGAGATCGAGAATGCGCTGACGCCCAAAACGTGGACACAGAAAATGTTCTGATACTTCTACTATGCATATGGACTCCTCTTCTACGATCACCACCCTCGTCACCGGCGCTCCCGGTTGGCTGGGCACTCGCCTCCTGGAAGTTCTGGCCAACCCCGAAGATCCGCTCCAGAAGTTCTCCGGTCACAAGCACCGAAAAGTTAAAGCATTGGTGCTGCCCGGTATGAATACGTCGATGCTCCCGCCAAACGTGGAGCTGATTCAGGGGAACGTCTTGGAAAAAGCATCCTTGGAGAAAGCAATGGAAGGCGTCGATACGGTGTTTCACCTCGTCGGAATCATTCACCCCAAGAGAATCAAGCAGCTGTTTGATATCAATACGACCGGAACACTCAATATGTTGGAAGCAGCTAGCAAAGCAGGGGTGAAGCGCGCGGTGATCATCAGCAGTAACTCTGCAGCGGGCGTAAACCTCACACATCACGATTTAATGAAAGAGAGCGACAAACCACGACCCTACATGGCCTATGGCAAAAGTAAGCTGGAAGCAGAAGAACACATTCATCGCTTTGTGCGCGAGAAAAAACTGGAGGCAGTGATTCTGCGCCCTTGTTGGTTCTACGGCCCCGGCAACGGCCAGCCCGAGCGTCAACTTCGGTTCTTCCGCATGATTGAGAAGGGTAACCCCATCATGTTTGGTAACGGCCATAACAGACGATCCATGAGCTACCTCGATAACACGATCCAGGGGATGCTCTTGGCGGAGAAGACGCCGGAGGCAAACGGGCAGATCTACTGGATCGCCGATGAAAAGCCGTACGAGACGATCGAGATCTACCAGACGATCGCCGATATCTTTGGCACCAAGCTGAAGCCACGCCGCATTCCCGGCATCGCATCGTGGGGCTGCCGTATCGTCGATAGACTTCTACAAGCCATGGACAAATACATCACTGAATTCCACGTTGCCGGCGAAATGGATCGCAGCATCGCCTGTGATATCTCGAAAGCGCGCAAAGAGCTGGGCTACAACCCAGAAGTCGATTTGAAGGAAGGTATGCAACGCTCCGTTGATTGGGCACGCAAGTATCAAAATCTTGAAATTTGATCCTCGTTCGCTCGTCATTCTTAATTCTCAATTCCTAATTCCTTTTGAAACACTTCATCACCGGAGGCTCAGGATTCTTCGGCCTCCACCTGATCGACCGGCTGCTCAAAGAACACCAAGAAGTGGTGGTGTATGACGTAACGCCGCTTGATGCCGAATACCAGCAAAAGCCAGGTGTATCGTTTGTGCAGGGTGATATACGTGATAAGGCCAAGCTGACAGACGCGATGAAGGGCTCTGATGTTATTCACCATAACGCAGCGGTACTGCCGGTCTCACGCTCGGGGAAACGCTTCAGAGAGATCAACGTCGACGGTACAAAAAATGTACTGGAAGCCGCGCTCGTAGCGGGCGCAAAAAAAGTACTCTTCGTTTCGACAAGCTCTGTGTACGGAATCCCCACCGATCTCCCCGTTACCGAAGCGACAACGCTGACACCGCTGGGTGAATACGGCTGGTCGAAATACGATGCGGAGCAGGTGGTGCAGGAATTTCGGGCAAAGCACGACGTGGACATCTCGATCGTTCGCCCCCGTACCATCATCGGAAAAGGACGTATGGGGATTTTCGGCATTCTCTTTGATTGGATCGAGCGCGGCAAAACCATCTATATCATCGGAAAGGGCGATAATCTGTACCAGTTTTTAAGCGCCCCGGACCTCGCCGATGCTTGCTGGCTGGTAGCTAGTCAACCCTGCAAGAACGAGGATTTTATCTTTGGTGCTGCCGACTACGGTACCGTCAAACATGATCTTGAAGCGCTTATTGCCCATGCGAAGACCACATCGAAGGTACGACCAACAAATGCATATATCGTCCGAAGGATCTTGGCCGTTGTCGACTGGTTAAAGATTTCCCCACTTGTCGACTGGCACTACAAAACCCCCCATAAACCGTTCTATTTTGATACGAGCAAAGCCAAAAATATGCTCGGGTGGGTCCCGCAGTACAGCAACGTGAAAATGTTCGCCGATACCTATGACTGGTACATGAAGAACCGGGAAGAGCTGAATAAGACGACTGGGACAACACATCGCAAACCTGCAAAGCAGGGAATTTTGAAGGTGATACGATGGTTTTCGTAATAGCTTCTGGCTTCTAGCTTTCGGCTTTCAAAATCTCCGCAATCCTCTCCCCCGCCTTTCCGTCCCACAATGCCGGGACATTCACCTGCGGGTCTCTGGGGTGCTTTGCAAAATCGAGCACGATCTGACGGTCAAACTCGCTCTCCGGGTTAATGAGGATATTGCTGCCGCTGTCGATGGTAGAGGGCCGCTCCGTATTACGACGCAGGGTAAAACAGCGTTTCCCCAGGAATGTCGCCTCTTCCTGAATACCGCCGGAATCGGTAAGGACGAAGGCAGCATTGTTCATGAAGCTCAAAAACTCCAGGTAACTCATGGGCGGCCCGACGACGAGCGGTATGTCATCCGCATCTTTGTACCCTGCTTTCGTGAGTGCCTCGGCAAGACGCGGGTGTGCGGCAATGTTGATAGGGCATTTCCGTGCCACTTCCTTCAAAAACTTCATGACCGACAATAGTGTCTGAGGATCATCGACGTTGCTCGGACGGTGCAGGGTCGCAAGAGCGAGCTTTTTGCCGGGAAATTTTTGCATCCGTTCATGGACAATGGCTGAAAGATCCTCAAGGACGGGCTGCAAACGCACGAGCGTATCGATCATGGTATTCCCCACTAAAAACCGTTTCCCCTTATTTTTCTCCTGTTCCAAATGGTCCATCCCCGATTGTTCGGAGCAGAAGAGGACATCGGCCAATCCATCGATTTCCATTCTGTTGTGCTCCTCTGGCATCTCCGGATCGCCGGATCGCAGCCCCGACTCCACATGCCCAAGCGGGAAGCCGAGTATGCTCGCCGCGCGCGCTGCGCCTACCGCTCCGTTCACATCCCCGTACACAAGCACAATATCGGGCTTGATACGTTCAAAAACGGGCGTGATAGTTGCAGCTGTGGCTTTGATCACTTCCTCTCTGGTACCGCCATGGATGCCCAGATTCTCATCGGGCTGAGCAATATGCAGCTGTTTGAAAAATACATCGGACAAGAGTGGATCGTAATGTTGGCCGGTATGGATGATGATGTGCTTGAAATCCTGCGGATGGGCCGCCAGCGCATGGTGCACCGCCGCGAGCTTTACGAAGTTGGGACGGGCCGATGCGACGGAGACGACAGTTCGCATGCCTGAAGAATAGCAACATATGCATGTTTTCAGAATAAGAGGTTATTCCAACATTATGACAATTCCTTGCGCTCCGCTTTTTTGAGAAAATTCTTCTTCGAGACGATCGGCTGTTTCAGTCGTTTTTCCAATTGTTTTCTTGCTCCGCCGGCTATCTCGCCGCCCGCTTTGGCATCCGCCTTGAGCTTGCTGACACCTTTTGAGTTCTCATTCCTGTGGATTTCAGTGGTAGAACGTTCGCTCAACATTGTAAAAATCAGCTCGAAATCGTCCATATGATCACGCAGATTTTCTCGCTTCAATCCATTGAGTTTCTTATACTCATACCAACCTGCAATATAAACACCATTAATATGAGGGAAGGCATCGCATGATCCAGGGGAAGGATGTCATCGATTGGAGAAGTGGTCTGTCTGCTTCC
>JAYUSS010000082.1:0-5737 GCA_043755535.1 Candidatus Peregrinibacteria bacterium
GCCTCTTTTTGGCATTGCAAAAGCTGTCAAGTCGTTTTGAGAAAAAGTCGGGGGGAATCGACGACTACTTTGCCGGATGAGCCTCCTGAGTGAGTTTCCGAATGCGGTTTAAAAAGAATGTTATTCCTTTTCAAGAACGGACAATGTTTCCCAAAAAACATCATCGTCGGGTTGTAGCGGCTGGACCATTTCAAATCGATGGGAAAGTTCCATATAATTGGTCTGCTGAAGGAGTGCATATTCTGGGATTCTTCTAAACTCGTCCGGGTCATGACAGACAAACGAAGGTGGCTCTTTTCCATGCAATGTACGAAAATATTCCTTGAATTTATGGTAAACGGGATAGTCCTCTGCTTCGGGATTCCATGAATTTACCCCCATTCTGCTCCCCGGAACCTGGATATCTGCGGCAAGTTCAAAGAGTCCTTGAATACTTTCGACGGGCAGGTAGTAGATAAGTCCTTCGTATAAAATGAAAGACGGCCTCTGCCCGACATAGCTTTTTATTGTTCTGCGCAGTGCATCAATTTGTGATACATCCTCCAAGTCGGCGGAATAAAATGTAATCTCTCTTGCAGGAAGGAGACCCGTAGACGCCAGCACAGAAATCTTTTCCTGTTTTAGGCGAACATTTTCAGGCGTATCGACCTCGATGCACGTACTGCCCTCCGGGAGTAAAAACGGATACGAACAAAACCCGGCTCCGATATTCACGAACACGGCATCCGGATGTTGACGGAGATAGGATGAAACTTCTTCCAGGAAAAATCTGCAACGCAGCGAAAGGGCTATGTTTTCCGTCGGAGAGACCAGAGTAGTATACTCTTTATGTTTGGCTCTGGACGCTAGATTGAGCCATAAGTCCGCATAGATATCTCTGCTTAACCCTGTAATCGCGGCTCTGCATCCGGCCATCCAAAACGCAGTATTTTGGATTTCGCGTTTGTTGCCATCAGCCGCATTTTCCTCATGCACATCAGTATCCATAATATCCGTCTAATTTAAATGTGCTTGGCATCACTGCTTCTCCAACAAGAAAGCGTGTAGTTCTGGCAATTTGTTCGGGCTTTATAAAGTCGACAACCTTTGCTTTGTATCTATCAACAACTTCAGTGGAAAGCCCGGTCCATTCTCTCGTATCTACAGGACCCAAGAGTAAATCACATGCAGCAACTTTTCCGGCCTTACCCTCTCGTGCATTGATGCTATTGCTAAGGTTATGCAGGAATGCGAACGATCCCGAATAAAACGCACCACCGGGTAAACCCCGCTCGACGCATTGACCGAGAATATTTATAATTCTACCTCCGTGATTCATCTTTTTTGCCGCAGTAAGAATGGCGTACACATGGCCCGTCAAGAAAGCCTGTGCCTCTAGATACGCATTAAAATCTAAATTATCGCCCTCCAAAAACGGAAATGCCGACGTAATAAGCAGATCAATATTCTCCCCAACCTCGTCTATAACAGCCTGTATCTGTTGCAGATCCCTTATGTCGCATTGCATTATCTTACCGGGCAACAGAGCTGCTTCGGCAGCACTATGAAAATACGTCGATGTTACCTCGTGATCGGGAGACAGTTCACGAACGATTGCTCCGCCGATATCGCTTCCGCCTCCAAGGATAAGTGCCTTTTTCATAGATGAATAGTGAAGAAATAGAGGAATTTTACAAGTATTTTAATACAATATTTTATAATGTCAATATTTTTATGCCTTTAAAATAGTGCCTGCAAATTAAATTTGACTTTTATGCAATTAAAATGTTAAGTATCTTTTGCTAATGTTACGGAGTGCTATTGGTGTGAGAGACATTGGCAGTGTTTTTTCACACCACCGGTCTCAGGAATATATAACTCTAGAAAACAAGGAGACGACTAACGTGCCACAACGATTATGGGTAGGCCCGGCTGCAAAGCCTGGGCCGGAACACTATCGACGGCGTATCAATCGCCAAGATCAAGTGTTCTTCTTCCGCTATGACAAATGGGTTATCGGTGCGATCGCCGACGGTTGCAGTAATAGCCGGTTAAGCGAAGCCGGTGCTGCACAGCTCGTGCATGCTGCAACGCAAGCCTTATGGGTTTTGGTCGATCAAGGTGTTCCATTCGAAAAGATGGCGGGTGCGTTCGATCGTCAGATGGGTGCGTTTATCCATCAGACAGTCGCGGCATATCCGGGGGGGGCACAGTTTCTCAGTGCCCTCACCATCTACGACAGGAAGGTCGATCTAAGTCAGCCTCACAACTTCCTCGTGTATTCCATGGTGGCCGAGCTGTTACAAGCAACGGTCCTTGCCGTGTGTATCCATGAGGATGCAGGTGGGGTGGTGCTCATCCGGGGGGACGGAAGCGTCCAACTGGATGGCAAACTGACAGTCTTCGATTACAAGAACTGGCCGCCATACCTCTCGTACCTCCTAGCCATTAAGGGGCAGGAATACCCCGGGAACCCCGAGGACATTCATTCTAAAGTGATCGCTGTTCCGTCAAATTTCGAACGGCTCGCAGTGATGACAGATGGATGGCCTTGGCACCTTGGTGCCGAAGCTGATCCGTTCGATCGATGGAAGTTCCATTTGTTTGGGCGGTGGCTTCGAGATGAAAACAAGCAACGTCAGGACGCAAACCCGCCCAAGCGGCTGCTTTCCGAAGACGAAGGTTGGTTGCTTTATAGGCCCGACGAGGTCGATGACCTCGCCCGGAAACTTGTGAAGCAACATGCGGAGGTAACAGGTACGTCCGCATTTACCGATGACATTTCCGGTCTCATTTTACAGAAGGAGGTTTTTCAGTGACCAGCATCGTCCGGATTGGTGACGATCGGGTTGCTCTCAAGGAACTGCTCGGACAAGGCTCTATGGCCAACGTGTTCCGAGTTGATGTTCGAGGGAAACCGAAAGCTGCCAAGATCTACGTCTACGACGGGGATCCTGGTAAAGAGCGAATGCGAGGGCCACGTGCGTTGAAGATTCCACAGATGGTGGCAATGTCGGCACAGCTCCCCAAGGGCTTGCTGGCACCTCAACAGATAATCCTGCATGACACCGGCGAATTTGCCGGGTTCACCATGGATTTGATGCCGAAAGGTTACATTCCTCTCGCAGAGCTCTACTCAGAAGGTTTTTGGGCACGTCAACTCATGACTCCCTCCAAGGTCCTCGCGATCATGAAGGGGCTCAGGGATTTCGTGTCCGGATGTCACAAGGTGAATGCGTTAATCTGCGACTTTAACCCAGGGAACGTCGAATTCAATATTGCGAAACTGGGTGAAATTCTCGGATGCGACGCTGACTCGTACCAAATTCCCGGATTCAATGGTCGGGAAATCCATTATGCGTACGGCGCTCCTCGTCTCTTTAACAAAGATCTTTCCGGCGGAACTGTTCCGTTTATTACCGATGACGATTGGTGGTCGTATTACATCCACTTCGTTACCGGTATGACGCGGGGCGGCCATCCGTTCAGGGGGAAAGGTCCATGGTTCAAGCAGCACACAAAAGGGATGGAAGTTCCCGAACGCGTGCTTGCCGGAATCTCCATTTTTCATCCGGAGGTGCAAACCATCGGTGGGGCATTGCCCATCGGAATTATGCCTGATGATGTCCTGCAACATCTGCAGACAGTACTTGTGCAGGAAAAGTGTGCAAAGTCAGCGATGCCGGATTCGGTCTTTGCGATGAAATTCAAGACCTGTCCGACATGCAAAAACGAGCACGCGCGAACCAAGTGTCCTATCTGCCATGTACTTGTCTTCATTCCCAAAGCGATTTCGAGGGAAACGGTCGAGTACTTGCAGTTGTTCTCCACGAAACATTCGGTCGTGGATGCGCGCATCGTCGGGAATTCCATTCTCTGCGTTGTGCGTGAAGAAAAAAGCTTCTGTGTGCATTCCATTGGATTTGATGGGGCTGTCGGTGCCTCTGCGGCATTGGCAATGTCTATCGACGACAATAAGGAGTACACGGTTCGCATTGGTACGGAACTTATCGCCGTCACGGACGGCGATGGGATTCATCTGTTCGACCATCTTGGAAAGGGGGTTGAGTCCACTACTTCGGCGACATTCCTGAAGAAACCTGCATTCGCTATCGGCGACAGCTTTTACCGCATTGCAAGCGGAACGGTGCTGCGCTGGGAAAAGGTTGCAGGTCTTCGGAGGTACAATCAGGTGATTGTGAATATTCCCATCGGTTCGACTTGGCTGCAGGATTCTGCAGCGGGTCTCGTCTTTATGACGTATGCCGCAGGAATGCATGGCTGGGAGGTCTTCCAAGGGAAATCCCGAAAGAAGATCACGGTTCAGAAGATTCCTTTGGGATGGCATCTGATCCATCAGCATGTGGGTGCATCCGATGCATCTTCGTTGACCATCTTCCGGATCATTGAGGACCGGGCTGGCCATCGGCACACGCTGATTGATACCTACGACCACGCTGCCGCCCAGGTCAAAAGCCTGGTGCATACTGATGGATCCATCAATCAAGCATCCTGCGTTAAGGGGGCGATCCTCTTTTCATCGGATGAAGGCTTGATGGTATGGAAGGATGGACAAGCCGCTCCTGTGCTCCGCCCGGGTACGGCTGATGATGTGCAATCCGGTGACGCGATTCATTTACTCGGCGCCGGAAAAATTCTCGTGGTCCGTGGCAATTCAATCGGATTGTTAACGGCAAAGTAAGTTTCCCTCTCTCAATTATGGACCTGCGTGTCCAGGAAGGCTTGAACGAACGATGACGGAAATCTCAACTGTCGGTGAATACCGGGAAGCGTTTCTCACGAAACGCACAAACAGGGTGCGCGGCCTCTGCGGTCGTGTCATCCGCGGTAAAAAGCCGGACGATTTTCTGACGATGTCTGACGATCCGTCCCGGCTGATCGTGATGCTCGTCGACGACGACGGGCTCCACGGAATCTTGAACCACGCCGGATCGGGGTGGGACATCCTCATGACCATTGGTTACGACGAGGCCTACGCTCGCGGCAAGGTGGAAAGCGGGTGCAAGTTCAAGATCATCGTGTTCCCTGCCGAAGGGAGTGCGGCGAAGTTGGCGGACTGGGACGGCATGCTCAGCGCCGTGCGGTACGCTTACCCCGATATCGCGGCCGACGTTGATCGGCATTCTTCCGCTCTGCGTTCGACGTCGTTCGAGACGATCGAAGCGCAAGCGGGATACAAGTTCCTGCCCGTTGAACAGGCCGGCAATGGCGATGCGCGGTTCATGACATATGAACGGTATCTCCAGAGCGATCGGAGCCTGGTGTCGTTCCGTGCTTTCCTCTACTTCACGGTGCATCTCCGCGAACTCTATCGCGGCGATGGCTACACGTACGACAACGCCGGCAAACGCGGCGTCAAGGAGTACGTCATTCCCAACATGCCCATCAAGGACGTCGGTGAGCATGCCCTGTTCGATTTTGACGTTCAAGTTCCCAAAACCCCGGTTGTCCCAGCTGTCGCTGCGACACCAACAACCCTAAGGAGCCTCTCCATGTCCTCGTCTCTCGTTGGTCTTCCGTTGCCCGCGTGGTACAAACGTTCCCTTGCGGCCAACCCCTGGTTCCAACCCAATGTCGACGTGATCCAGGCAGATGCATACGCATCGGCTGCGAAACACGGCGTCCAGAAGGCGTCCAGGGACAAGCGTCGTGTCTTTCGGCTTCACGTCGATGAGCAACCCGACTTCACCTGGCCGTTCACGGCGATGGATACCGAAACCGGCATAGTGACCCGCCT
>JAYUSS010000083.1:0-2003 GCA_043755535.1 Candidatus Peregrinibacteria bacterium
TTGCTGGTCTATGGAAGGTTCCGCGGGTCAACTTGTTGGGAACCTCCATGGTTTCTTTGGGACATTGCAGCAGGTATGTCCATCCAGGGTTGTTCGCACTCGCACAATGCTCTGTTGTACACGTACTGAATGAATGTGTGTGATGCCCCTGTTTTTTAATAATTCAAAATGGCCGTGTTGTAACATGTCATGCGCCTGCAGGTCGACACGCGAATGCGCATGCAAAACATTGTGCGCACAAAGGTCCGCGCATCTGCAGAGCAAGTAGTTGATGAAGATGTGCTCGATGTGTTGGAGGACAGGGCAAGCGGTCGCGGGCGACGGTACGCGCTCGGCAGTTGGGGAGGGGGTGCTGGCGAGTAGGGAGAGGGGGGAGGGGGGGCTTGTCGTGTTGGGGGGGAGGAAGCGGGCACGATAGTTCCTCCTTTTGCTGCAGAGAGGTGTTGTACGAGATGATCTTGCTTCCCCTCCTTTCCGTAATGCAACATAGTGTAAACTGGAGTTGGGAAACGATTTCCGACGTGCGGACTGCAGGACTTTTCTACGACATTGACGAAGCGTTTGCAACCAGCCATCCGGCAGTTGTAGCCGCAGTGCGCCTCTTTGTTGCGAGTCAGTATCCGGCCAACGGCGCCGAGATTGCTGTTACGTGCGTCCACCGGTGCATGCTGAAGGACGGGACTGTGCTGCGCGGAGCACAATACCGCACCGGAAAAGGAATGCGGAAGGACTGTTATGTCGAGGTTGCTCCGAACGAGGATGCGCCTGTCCTCTGGCACGGCAAGGTTGAGACGTTTGTCGCTGTGAGGCCAACAAGCACATCGCAGCAGGAGCTGTACGCTGTGATTCAACCACTAGCACCCACCGCAAACTGGATTCAGCAGATGGTTTGCCCCAGCGATGCCGCATGGCAAGACATGGCAGCGTGGTTGGCCGCTGGGCAGCTGCTGTCTTTTGCTTCATCATTTTCACAAGCCCTTACGGAGGACATGCCGCTGAAGATTTGCCCCATTGCGGCTATTGTTGGCAAGGTTTGCCTGTTGAGCACACCCGGCCGTGACGACATGATGGTTGTGCGCCCTCAAAATACCGTTGACGAGTTGTAGAATGGATGTGTGCTTGCGTGCGTATGATGCTTATGATGCGCGCGCGCGCGTTACTGTGTAGTGCCTCTAGTCCGGATACGCATGTGAGTCTTAGAGTTTCTACTTTGGGCGTGGGTATGTTAAATACAATGAAACCACACGCCGTCATCGCTGCGTCACTTTTGATGGACAGACGCTCTCTCATGCAGGTGTGCTGTGTGTGCGCGTGTGTGTGAGCATGTTTTCACTGCAATTTGCCTCTAGCGTTTCTCTTTCGCGCACGTGCATCGCTCTCGCTCGCTCGCCGCACAGATGGATGTCACAAGGAAATTGACCGCACGTACATCGCGCCGCCATAGCCAGTTTCCAGTGCTCCTGTCAGGTATAATCGTATGTTTGCGCGTGTGTGCCATGCTGAAACGAACGGGTTGCCTTGCCTCTTTTATGCAAAACACACGCACACACAACATGCTGTTTAACGAAGCACCTGAACTTCTTTTCATTTGTCTCTCTTCTATGCATTACGTCCAACACTCTCATGCCACGCACAGGAGCCCGCCACCCCCGCACACTGCAACCGTGGCCAACTCCGCCTTTTTTTTGGAACGCTCAACGGTTTCAGGTGTGAGTATTATGTTGTTTGTGCGTGCGCTGTGGTGTAACGGTGCAATTTTGGAGAGACAAAGAACGAGAGGGAGATGGAGAGAGCAGGCTATGGAGGCCGCACGGCACACCCACACACACCCCGGCACACATATACCTCCGCATACATAGACAAATAAGACAATATGCAGACAGAGAGCACGCAGAGAAAAACAGCACAGACAAGGAGAGAGCGAGCTGAGAGAAACGTAGACAGAAATCACTTCCCCGGGTTGACGTGCACACCCATACACGCAATACGTACCTTGTGTGTGT
>JAYUSS010000084.1:0-5543 GCA_043755535.1 Candidatus Peregrinibacteria bacterium
CCCAACCAAGGGAGAGCAGATAGGGAGCACTGGTGCCGTGATATAACTCATCGAAAAGACCGATGCTTTGCTTTGTAGCATTCTTCATGAATGCAACAATTTTATTGACTTGGCTGCTGAACGTGCTGCACTCGCGTGAGATGTCACGCTGGCGTTGTGCATTAATATCAAAGTCATCGAAGACCATGTCTGGTAACGAAATTTTTGCACTTGTAGCGATCAACTTTCGCGCAGTGGCGGCACGATGGAATAAGTAGCCGATCGACTGCATGTAGGTGCTTTTCCCGTTGAAGTTTGCCCCGGTAACAATCTGGATACGGTTTCTCGTGTTCAAATGAATATCTTTAAAGGGGAAAAATGCTGAGTTTTGATAAATGCTCATCAGCGTTTCGGCGGAACCTTCGCTCAATTTATACTTGCGAATAAATTTTTCGATTGCCCCCGTTGTTACACCCTGTTCCCAACGATAGTCATTCTCATCCCCATCTCCCCAAAACGACATCAGACCGTTGTTTTGAAGGCTCATTAATGTATCGCGTCCCAATGTGTCGTAAATATCTTTGAAATGCTTGCGAATAGGCTTACCACGATAGATTGCAGGATGCGAAAACCCTTCTACATCTAGAACCAATCCATCTTCCTGAGGATCGACAATAACCGGGTAAACACCCTGTATTGCCTGGTCTCCATCCGCTGCACGCTCAACGTAGTCAATGAGTGACCCCAGTGTGAAGAAATGCTTAATATGAGGTACCAAACCTAAGTGGTGCAGAAAAAGAGACTTGGCTATGAAAATATTATGGGTTTTAGAATCCATGGAATAACAACTTTCCGGGAACATTTGCCGGAAATCATCAGGCAACTCCGCGACAATAAAGCTACTATCCTGCGAAGAATTCATTTTCGAGTCACGGCAAATTGCATATATGCCGTCAATCTGCAGAATGACATTTTCAATGTCCACAAAAAGAGGGTGGGTGGTGAGAACATCCTTATGAAAGATAAGACGTTCTTTCAATGCTTGAAGATACTTGAGAAAGACTATCTGAGAATTTGCATGTGCTGTCATGGCCTTGCCGGGAGAGTCACCAAAACCCAACTGAGTCTCAATTTTGCCGTTAATAAATTGCTGACTGGCTTCCTGTAAAACAGAAAGCCTTGGCTCCTTCTTCTTTTTCCCAGATTCCTGGGAAAGGTTCTCCTGCATTACAATTAATATTCTTACCAATTCACTGTCATCGAATGTGACGTTTTCCACCTCGGTGATAAAATCATTGGCAGAATTTTCCTTAAGTGACCACGGACTTTTAAGGGTCCCAGCGGTACCTCCCAGGCTGTAAAATTTTCCTTTTTTACTTTTCCGGAGGTAATACAATCTCTTAGAAACTTCGTGTGAAATTCGGGCAGCTTCGTATTGTTTATCAATTTTTTCATTGGAATCGCACCTGCTGTCACCAAATAGTTTTTCGTCCTTCATAATCTTCCAATGCCTAGCTTGCTCGGTTGTTTGCTGAAAAATGTTCATAAAAGGAAGGCAGTATAAGGATTTATAAAATATATTCAAGTATTAGCAATATTGGTAGAATCAATCATCTACTTACGCAAAGTAAGTCATATAAGGAATCTGTATTTCATCCTTAAAACTACAAATTCCGGATACTATAGAAAAACCGGTCTTTCGACCGGCTTTCATTTATTTTTCACTATCGCACCCGTCCTTCGACTCTACTCAGGGTAAACTCCGGGGTTCGCCTTGGTGCTAATGATTTACTGGAGCGACTGGAAGATCTCCCTCATCAGAACAATGTCTATTTGGCTTCAATTGCCTGTTCCATTGCTTGAGATTGACAAATAAATAAATATACGTAATATACTTTATATGTTAGAAGTTGGTTTCATCAAAGGTGATCTGCTCGAAGGAGGTGTGGATCAAATCCACGACGGCCTTTATCTTCACACGAGGGGTTCATCTCGTGAGCTCGCAATAAATCATTGGGGATTCGGGAAAATGCTTATTCTCCTGGGAGAAATACAATCCAGTAGAGAATCATTTATGCGAGGTTTTGTTGCAGACAAACTTATTGATCAATGTGAAAGTTTTTTAAAACGTACAAAGCAAAATTCAGTTGAACGTTTTAAGAGGCTTGAGAACTTTCCAGTCCCAAGCGAAGTTCAGGTGCAAGATTCTTTAGATGAAAGTACAAGATGGGATCTTGGAGATTTCCTCACACAATCGCATACAACACTTGCTCAGGTGTTTGCACCACGCGCAAAAAAAACCTTGCACGATCAACGTAACTTAGATTACGACCTAGTCGCACGTGAATTACGTGACCTCGCATTGGAATCCGTTAACAATGGTGTTTTCCTGGAAACAGCTCCGGACAGAACACGCGTTGCATGGGTTAACAATAGCCACCCAGGGGCAAAGGAACTCGACCCAGTAGTAATCCGTCTAAACATCGCATTTCGAGAACGTCTGACTTCGCTTGGATTTGAGAGAGGAGTTATTGAAAAGAGAAACGGATACGAGCTGTCCGTTATCGGCTTGGAAAATGCCAAACGTTTTCCCTCTAATCCATTAGTGGATGGCCCCTTCATTTCAGCCACGGCTGCAACTCCGGAAATACAACAAGTGCTCTCAGCTGTTTTAACGCAGTTATACGGTCAAGGCATTCTTGAGCGACGTGATCCTTTAAATGCAGTAGAGATTGCAAAGCAACAATCAGGTGAAAGTCTGTATTCACACAAAGAGTACCCTCTTTTAGTACGAAAAGAATTTGGCAATGATTGGAATGAATAAAAGAAGATAGATTATGAAAAGGCCCGCTCAACGCAGGCCTCTTTATTTCCTATTTGAGTCCGTTTACTGGAGCGACTGGAAGATTTCGCGCATCAGATCGACGATGGTGGAGAAGTTCAGTTCGAACGGAATATCCAGAAGACGCGTAAGGAACGACACTGCGAAGAACGCGACGAATGTAACGATCAGACCGATGATCGCGTAGCGGATGGTGTGAACTGCCTTCTTGATCTTGTCCTCGTCACCGGCGGAAAGAATGAAGGAAATACCTCCGATGATGATAAACACGAGACAGAGAATGGACGCAGCGATGAGCGCCATGGCAATGAATGTTGCGACAATGTCGAGGAGACTTCCCTCGGCTAGTAGATCCTGCAGCATGGAAAAGGGGAGAAAAGAGAAAAATAAAATCAGGCCGGCTCAAGCACTTTCAGATTGATCCGCTGATTAACGTTGCCGCCAATAATGCGCAGCAACGTGCGTAACGCTTTGACTGTCTGACCTCCTTTACCGATAAGCTTTCCCATATCCTTGTCCCCGACGCTCACGGTCAAAAGAATGCCAAGCTCATCGATCTTTCCGTCGATCGACAGGGCGTCTTTGTCCTCAACGATGGACGAAAGAACGTACCGGAGAAACTCAAGCCCGGGAACGTCGTTTATGGAAGCTGAATCAGTCATGCGGTCGATATCGTACACGCAGTATTAAGCGTTGTCACCAGCAGGCGTGTCGGCTCCCTCGGCTATGCTCCCACCTTCGCTCTCTGGAGCTACGGACGGGGCAGGCGGGACAGGCTCCGCTTCAGCGGAGGCTGATGCGTCGGCTGCGGGAGCCTCTGCGACTGGTTCTGCTGCAGGAGTTTCAACAGGTGCTGCTTCTGCAGCGACCGGCGTTTCTGCAACTGGCTCGGAAGCGGGCGCCTCGACGACAGGTGCTGTTACTACGGCAGGAGCAGGTGTTGGTGCGGCTGGGACCTCGGCTGGAGCCTTTTTGGAGCGCTTCTTTGAGTATGACTCGATGAACTTCTCCATACCCTTCAGGCCATTTTTCTTCAGAAGGCGGGCCATCGTATCGCTTGGAATGGCACCGTGCTTGACCCAATGCTCAACGCGCTCGTTCTCTACCTTAAACACAGCCTCTTTCTGGCTTGGCAGGTAGTGGCCAAGGATCTCATGAAACTTGCCCTTCGCTGCGTTTGCCTTTTCTGCAACGATAATACGATAGGTTGCAAGGTTCTTTCGGCCGGTGCGTTGTAGGCGAATAATCAACATAGCCGCGACAGTGTAGGGAAGGCCAAAGGGGCGTGCAAGCGCAATTTTAGGCTTTTAGCTGCGATCAACCCTGATCGATTTGATGTTTGCAAAAGGGCAATCGGACCGTAAATTCTTGAGTAAAGAGTCGCTGGCACCCGTACATTCCTGGGCAGCGATTGAGTTAGTGCAGGCTAGGAGCAGTACACCATCCTTAAAAGAGCGAACGACGACAAATTCACGAACATGCGCCATGTGTTCACTCATCCACGCATCACAGCGGTGAACGACCAATGCACCCTCCGCATGATCCCGTAGACCGCGGCGACGAAGAACGGTTCCGATGACGGACGAGACCTTATCCATATATGCATTGTGGGAAGAAGCAGATGGTACCACAAGTCGCTGCAGCATAGACGCCCATTCCCGTCTATTGCTTTGATGCGCGGTGTTTCCCACACTGGCGTCACTTCCTTCCATTTTTTTTATGATCAAACGCACTCTTAAAGGAGCGACTCTCGCTGCATTCGCAGTTGGGACACTCCTTGGATCAGTTGCAACCGGTATCGGTGCTACTGTTTTAGGATCTACTGTTTTTAAAGATGTCCCTGCCGATGCGTACTACAACGACGCCGTTGGCGAAATGTATAGCGATGGAATAATTAAAGGAAATCCTGATGGAACATTCCGCCCGGGAGATCCTGTATCTCGCGCAGACGTCGCTGTGATGCTTAAGCGTTTTAAAGATTCACTCGACGGAACAGAAGCACCCACTCGATCGAGTTCCAAGTCGAGTACATCTTCGGTGCCGTCATCATCTTCATCGTCGTCATCAGTGTCCTCGGTCTACAACCCCAAAGGAACGATGCGATTCACAACCGGGTCATTTTCGGTCAATGAAAATATTGCAAACGCGACCATTAGCGTGGTGCGTACAGGTGGCAACGAAGGTTCCGTCACCATCAACTATGCAGTCACGGCAGGTTCCGCCACGGCAGCCACAGACTTCGAAGTTGTATCAGGCACACTGAGCTTCGGCGCCAAGGAAACAAGCAAAACGTTCAACGTGAAAATTCTTGATGATGCGACGTCCGAAGGAAATGAAACGGCAACCATCACATTGAGCAGCCCCGGAAACGGAGTCGGACTCGGTATTCCTTCTACTGCAACACTGACGATCGTCGACAATGAATCGACAGGATCTTCTGCTTCGTCCACTTCCAGCAGCGTATCGTCGAACCCCAACGGAACGCTTTCATTTAGCGCATTGACGTACGGCGTGAATGAGAACTTAGGAAATATCATCGTAACAGTCGTACGCCAAGGCGGAACAACCGGAACGGTCGGCGTGAATTACGCCACATCCAATAACACCGCAACGAGCGGCACGGACTACACGAGCATCAACGGAACGTTGTCCTTCGGGGCAGGGGAGACCAGCAAGACGTTTACTATATCCATTATTGACGACAACGCGGTCGACGGCGCCA
>JAYUSS010000085.1:0-5387 GCA_043755535.1 Candidatus Peregrinibacteria bacterium
TGAAATACTTAATAAACGCTTCCAGTGGGTTATTGGCATTTGTAGTCTGGAGTGATCTGGTGGTGTCATCAAGAGGCTGAATCAGCGGCAAGTTTGCGCGCCTGATAACCAGCGGACCTGCTGCAGAAGATGGCGCCGCAGAGGCACTCAGTGGCAATAAAATGATGAACAGCACCAGTAACAAATATGCCTTTGCAGCCGTTTTTGAGAGAAAAGAGAGGTATGTCATAAATCGTTTCATCATAGCAGAAAACCTGCTTTTCCACCATATGCGGGGGCCGCCGTTTTGGCAGAAATAACCGCCTCCGTATTTTACAATTTACCAAAATATTTTATTATAACCTTAAACTGAAGTGGATAGATCAGCAGCAGGACGAAAAATTCTCGTCGTGTTTCCGTATGTACTCGGAAGCATCAGAGGGGCGTGTTTGTAGACATGTCCAAAAGGACCCCATTTTGAGAGAACATTTCCCTGCTCGTCGCACACAATTCCCACATGGAGGACCGCCGCTCCTTCGCAATACAGAATGATGTCATCGGGCTGCCGCCTCTCGCTTAGGACATCAATCTCCCTGTGTGTTCGTAGCATCTCATAGTATCCATCCGAGGGATCCTCAAATACATACGCATGACAATCCTCCCCCTTCGGCCTGTCCTCTGCACACTCGGCAATAACAATATTAAAGACATCTACTACTCCATCCAGGCTCGTATCTAAACCATGATCAATCTCCGCTCTGGCAGTTTGAATGAATGATGCTGCCGGACTCGTGTGAGGATCGATGTGCATTTTAATTTATGGTATAATAATTATACCTAATGTCAAATAGATGAGGCCGCGGCGTAGCCCCCATAAGGGGCAAAGCCGCCTGCCTGCCGGTAGGCAGGGGTGGAGCGGATGACGAGACTCGAACTCGCAACCTACGCCATGGCAAGGCGTCGCTCTAGCCAATTGAGCTACATCCGCAGAGTGGGGATACTCTACGGACGGGATACGGGTCATGCAATGCCTTTAATAGGACAAAAACAGCCCGGCTTCGCTTGCGTGCTATGCAGCGATTTGCGGTATAACAAAGTAATGTCCCCGAACAGACTTCGCTCTTCGAGCTACCTGTCCTTGAAAGAGTCCTGTGATGCGGGAAACTCGCGCCTCGGACATAAAATTGACAAATGTATGAATTATATTTAATTTGTTAACATGGACACTGCATTCACTGCTGTGCAGGAATTTTCGTCGGCACTTTTTGAATGCGGCAGTGTGATGGCGGAAAGTAACGGGGGTTTAGTCTACGAACTTTTTACAGACAAGGATCGAACATTTCTGGAGGGAACTTTTTTAAAGGAAATATCAAGCAGGCACGGCCTTTTTAGTGAGGAAAAGCTAAAAAACAAGCATAGCAGACTAATGGGGATAGCAGCCGAAATGGTACTGATAGCCGCCAGCAGACAAGCAATTAAGACAATTATAAAAAATGACGAGACACGGCTTCTGGAAAATGTTTCGAGCCCGCTGAATCTGGGAAATCAATACCGTTATGAATTCAACACTCCATATCATGGGCATGTTTACCATGCAGATACAAATCAGGAGCTCGCAGAGTTTGAAGCATTGATACAACGTGAGCATCATCTGATGTTTTTGGATGCCACGGTTTCCCAAAACAAGAATTCAGCAAAAAGTGACGCTCTGTTTATGCAATATAGAGAAAAAATAGGCGATCTTCTAAATCGAAGTCGGGGTCAGCGAGGATATGATATGCATAAGATACATGTCTGGTTTACTCGGTATCAGGAGCTGTATCCAGAATATGCACAAAAGAGCGAAGGCATACACATAGTGAATGTCCCCTTATTGCTACAAGTACAACATGTGACACAGAGAGTCATCCAAACATTGCGAAGTCGCAAATAAGTACTGATTAGTACATGGTGTCCCCGACCCTCCTTCGTCCGTGGAGGCGGACTTCGGCGGGCGAGCAGGAATTGCCCAGCTACGCTTGAGAGCTACGCCGAGGCTGCGAACCAATCGCGGCGAAGTCCGGAGACGAAGCCGGATGGTGTGCCTGGCGGGACTTGAACCCACAACCTCTGCCTTCGGAGGGCAGCGCTCTATCCAATTGAGCTACAGGCACAAATAGTGAAAGAACTCGGGACAAGAGCTTAGCATACAGTGCCAACCTGTCGGCCGTAGCTTTCTCTCGCTCATCTTAACTTAAGCACCAGCCAAGCGAAGGCCGAAGAACTCCATCGTGTTTTTCGTCGTCGCTGCATCGACCTCTTCTATGCTGATGCCTTTAAGTTTCGCAATCTCTCTTGCGACTTCGGTGACATATGCCGGTTCGTTTCGTTTGCCCCTGTGCGGGACGGGCGCCAGGTAGGGGCTATCGGTTTCAATCATCAGCTGATTAAGGGGGCAGTTTTTGATCGTCTCGCGAATGGCTGCGGAATTGGGGTAGGTGGCAATGCCGGTGAAGGAGAGGAAGTGACCGAGTCCAATCATCCACGCAACGTCCTTCCATTCCTCGGTACAACAATGGAGCACCACCTGAATCGGCTCCACTTCGCGGATGATCGTTTCGATATCTTTGATCGCCTCACGGCAATGCACGACCGCCGGTAAGCCGACTTCACGCGAAATCGTGAGCTGCTCCAAAAACACCGCCCTCTGATCGCCCCGCGGGGAATGATCGTAATGGTAATCAAGCCCGATCTCTCCGATGGCTTTCACTCTCTTCGATCCGCTCACCATCTCCTTCAACACCTCCCCGTCTCCCCTGCTCCATTCTTTGGCATTATGCGGATGTACGCCGACGGTGCAAAAAATGTTCGGGTGCTTCTCGGCAAGTTCAATGCATGCGAGTGCTTCGGGAATGGAATCTGCGATTGTGATAAGCTGCTCTACTCCTGCATCTTTCGCACGTTCGATGACGTCGTCGATATCCTGCGCAAATTGTTTATCGGCCAAATGACAATGTGAATCAATCATGCATGAATCATAGCTTGTCACCCCGAGCGGAGACGAGGGGAACTATGATGCATACCCTACAACGATTGCACGCCGGAGCGTAGTCGAACAAGGTTCACCGACATTACGTTTTCTGTTACACTACCCCGATGCGTTCACTCAGCCGTCATGACGTGGCTACCTTAAAATTAAACCCCGTCGACCAGACGGTACTGGAGCGTGAGTTTGAGCGAACGGGATTGGTGATCGTGCTGGGAATTGAAGAGCGTAGCCTGCGCTCTGTTCAGCGATATTCACGAACATATTTCCAGACACTCTGCCGCGAGGGTCGTCTCCCCATGGGGCACAAAGAACAGCTGGTGATTGGGTTGGATTAATATAAAAAAAACAATCCTTTCTCATTACTTAAAACGACAACTCCACGCACTGCGCATACTCCAGTTTTTGATTGGCTCTCAGTGCAGCAACAGGCGCCGTAAGTGGCTGGCCTTCATTGTCGAGCAAGAAGACCGAATAGAGCAGTTTATGCGCAACAATTAAACCGCGAATCCCAGTACCCAAAGCCAGTGCACGCTCTCGCACATACTGCACCCGTTCTCTGGCCATGCTCACGGTTTCACCTCCATCACTCATTCCAGTATTGATCCACTCTTTTAAGTGTGTCCTATCCGGATGCCCAAACCGAACCTCTGCCAATTGTGGAAGTTCTACCAACTGTGCATTCGACCCTTGCACTTTATACACAATGTTCGCCGTTTCTTTCGCTCTCGCGAAGGAGCTATGGAAAATGACATGAAATTGATGCTGCTGCGCGGCAAGTTCCCTCGCTTGTTCCATCCCCACAGGCCCTAGAGGCAGGAATTCATTCTCGAGCGTCAAATCTACGTCGCCATACTCTTTCGCCGGCTGAGCGTGTCGGGCGTACTGCCAAGGCATGTTTAATAAATATACTCTTTTTCGTATTTTGTCTATCACGGCTGGCGGTTCGGGTGTGGGATGAGAAAGTGCTTCCCTACATTGGAACGTCTATACTCGCTGCATGGAAATTCTCATTGCGATGTGCGTGATCGATCTTCTGGCCATGATCTCTCCCGGCCCGGATTTTTTAGTGGTTGTGAAAAATAGCCTCAAATACTCTTCTCGTATTGGCTGCTACACGGCACTCGGCATCGCACTCGGTCTGGTCGTACACATGACATACTGCATCCTCGGACTTGGCCTTGTCATCTCACAATCGATCATGCTGTTCAACATCATCAAATACCTGGGAGCCGCGTATCTTATTTGCATCGGCATCATGAGTTTTATGAGCAAAGATGAACCTCTGCAACTCGATACTAAAAAAGAGACGATCATGATTTCGCCTGCAGAGGCTATCAAAATGGGATTCTTTGTAAACGCACTCAACCCCAAGGCAACGTTCGCATTCGTGAGTCTATTCTCGGCATTCATCACACCCGAAACTCCGCTGTGGATTCCACTCACCTTTGCTGCCTTCACTATCATCGCGTCGATCCTGTGGTTCTGCCTTGTGGCTTCTATCTTCACTATTCAAAAGGTGAAGTCTATCTTCAATAAAGCGAAAAGCAGGGTGGATAGGACTATTGGTATTCTGCTTGTGTCACTGGGGCTGAAAGTGGTGGATGTGTAAGTGAGAATCGCGGCGAAGTTCGAAGACGAAGCCGGATAGTGAGTCAGTCAGAATTCAAGCTTTAATAGCATTGTTCCTTCCTAATTTCCGGCAAAGAATCTTCATCGTGTATGAGTGACGTTACGACTCCCCCCGAAAGATTGATATGTCCCCACGATCCTCCTTTCATGTAACCATGCTCTCCGTCTGACACAAAACTGCACCCAATACATACGTTCGCAAAACCACCACAAAATGGAGAAGCAAAATCGTACGCAGGTTGAATGACAATGTTGCCGCTAACGTCAAAGAATCCCATCTTCCCTTTGCTCTCAAAGCGAGCGAGACCATCGACGAAGTAATCCGGCCCATTATCGAATGTATATGGTCGAATAATGTCCGATCCAGCCTTGTCCCGATATATCCAACCTCCCTCGTTATACACAGCCGTTCCAGATCCGTACACAATTTGCGGACTCTGATCTGCAGCATTCTTTGTAGAACAACCCGATAGCGCAAATGTCATACATAGTGCTGCAACTATTTTTCTCATAGCGGGGCAAGGAATGGTGGGTCGGGAGCTTCAGGTTACATTATTACATATTTGAATTTGAAACGCCCATCGCTTGGCGCAACGGGCGTTTTGATATTTTCCGACTAATTATTAGGCATGTACTACCTTCCTGCGAGACACCAACAGTATTGCAGCCAAAAGAATGATTCCGGTGAATATCTGGTATGCATGACGAATGCCAATCTGATCAGTTAACATGCCAATCAGAGGTACAAATA
>JAYUSS010000086.1:0-5374 GCA_043755535.1 Candidatus Peregrinibacteria bacterium
GTGAGTGATGTTAAGAATAAGACACTATCGATTTTAAGCAGCAGCTAGCGCTGAAATCATAGTGTCAAAAAAAGTCATAGGAAATAGACGACTACCATCACTCAAACGTCGACAAATCCATGGTTCGACAGGCTCCCTCCTTCGCCTCTTGGCTACGGACGGGCAGGCACCATGACATTATTCAAAGGTCGATAGGTCTAGTTCCCGGTCTTTGTGCTTATGAACCGGTAATGCACTCCCGCGAATCACCACTTCGCGGCCGTATTTTTTGCGCAGACCATCCATCGAACTCTGCAGATGTTCATCCTCAATCGCATGCGCAGCTGACTCAAATAACGAAAACTGCGCGGCGGCTTTGGGGACGAGATTCCAGAGACCGAAGCCGATCTGCGTGCAGCGCGGCATCCGGAACACGAGTTTATCGAAGGCTTTTCGAACATAGGGTGTAATGTCTTCCTCTGTGTCCATTGCCTGCGGGAGCTTCACTTGTAAACCGTCATGGTGAAACTGGTGGTCACGCAGCCACAGCGAAATGCCGCGGGCCATTGTGTCTTGTGTGCGCATTTTCAGCACGCAGTAACTGATGTGCTGCATCGCCTGCGCCCAGATGTGCTGGCGGTCAGCGGTCGGTCTGAAACTGCGCGTCCGCGAGATCGACTTCTGTGCCTCGCCAACACTCTCCACCCCGTACACGCGTTCACCCAGCAGTTCCCGCTGCAGCTCTAGGCCCGGCTTCCCAAAAAGTTTCTGCACGACCATCACATCTGCGATCGTGAAGTCCCACGCGGTGTCCCATTTTTTTGCCTGTGCATGAGCACCGCGCCTCTTGCCGATTCCCGGGATCGCCATGACGGGACGCCGTCCCAGAAAGGCTTCAATTTCATGTTTTTCGATGATCGTACACCCTGCGGGTTTCTTCTCTTCGCCCGCCATCTTTGCGAGAATTCTGCTTGGAGCGACGCCGATCGACACACTTAAATCCGTCATTGTCAGGATTTCTTTCTGGATGTCTTTACCCCAGAGCAGCAGATCAAAGGGGATACCCCCGACGCAGGTTTTGAGGTCCAGGAACCACTCATCAATGGAGTACTGCTCAACGATCGGACAATGACTCTGGATGATCGCTTCGATCTGATGGCTGGCGAGCGTGGTCTCCGCGAAGTCTGCCGGTACCTGCATGGCCTTGGGGCAGAGCCTCCGCGCTTCACGCAGCGGCATGCCAGTCTTGACCCCGCAGGCCTTTGCCTCGTAGCTGGCGGCGATCACGCAGCCCCCGCCCATCCCGAGCGCGAGCAGAGGTTTGCCTCGCAATTGAGGGTGTTTGCGTTGTAAGACAGACGCGAAGAAAGAGTCGGCGTCTATGTGAGCTAACATGATGAAAAAAGGAAAAATGCCCGTCAAAAGGTCGTCTTAGTACTTTCGCATCACCCCCCGCACGACACCTGCTACTTTCAGCTCATCCATGGCGTGCAAATCCGGGTAGGCATCATTCTCTGCCTGCAGGTAGTACTTTCCCTTATCGCGCTTAAGGCGCTTGAGGGTGAATTCTCCATCGAGAATACCAACAACAATATCGAGCACGCGTGGCTCTACTCCGCGCTCCACAATCACCAGGTCACCTTCGTGGATACCGGCGTTGATCATGCTGTCGCCTTTTACACGCAGTAAGAAGGTGTTGCTGCGGTCTCGTACCAAGTAATCATCAATCTTCACCAATTCCTCTGCCTGCTCTTCTGCGGCGGCTGCAAAACCCGCGGAGATAGGCCCGAAGAGGGGGAGTGTCATGGAGTTCACCACATTCTGAATAGCATCGGCGACTTCCAAGATCTTAATACGGCCCTTGGGGTCTTTCTGTAGATAGCCGTTCTTGGTAAGAGCGTTCACTACCTTGGCAACCGCGTTCTTACTTTTGACACCAAAGGCGATCGCGAGATCGCTCAAAGACGGGCTATAGCCGCGTTTACGCTGGAACTCGCGGATGTAATTGAGCGTCGTGCGTTGGTGGGGGGTTAAGGTAGAGGTCATAGAATTATGAGGAGTGAACGATCCCACCTTCGTCTCTGGACTACGGTGGGCAAGCGTTCACCATACTAGGTGGACGGATGTACACTGTCAATCATCATCCTCTATTCTTCTAGACGTAGCCTCTTTTTTTGTTTGCAAGATCAAATCGCTTTAGCGAACTAGCGCGCTAAAGCATTGACCATTAAAGAGGCGGGTGTAGGATCGCGGTCTATGGCAGATCAAGAAGTCGACGGCATTACTCTTCGTACAATCCTGGAGCACATGCGTGCCATGGAAACACGCATCATGCGGCATATGGATGCACGTTTTGTATCTGTCTGTGGTGAATTCAACAAGGGTTTTCAAAGTATTGATGAACGCTTAGAGCGTCTCGAACGAAAAGTGGATCTATTATTTGTGCAAGTGGGTAATATCGATGAACGACTTGATGATATTGAGGTTGTTCAGCTGCCTCAAATCAGACAGAAGGTCGGGGTGTCCTAAACATCAGATCGCGTCCCCGTCGAGGATGACATCTAAATCTTTGTGTTTGATGAGTTCCAGGTAGGTAATAGTCCACACAGTGATTTTGAATGCGTGGATGTACGCGAACATGTAACTGGCTGCAATAACGAGTGCGACACCCACAAGCCCTGCGATGCTATACGAAATCACTTCGGGGAGAATGGTTGTCAGCAGTAAGGCGAGTCCCACGATGATGCCGGGGATCAGCACGACCATGATGACGTTGACGACGATACGAAGCGAAATCACAAACAGCAGGATCAGCAGAAATACGATGTGACTCAGGTGGCTGATGATCAGTTTGTAGCTGCGGGCGATAGCCGCGAAGATGCCCATTTTTTGTGTGACTACAGCCTCTTCGGCGAAGCTGAAAAAGAAGCGCAGTATCATGGAACACGCGAACAAAATGAGCGTCATGCTGATCGCCAGCGTCCCCATGGCCCCCGGGATATAGCGGAGAATCAGCGAGAGTGCGGTGATGATGGTGGAGACGCTGCCGAGCGTCAAAAACTCGTGGATGGCAAAGATCGAAAAGAAATTATAGAGCCCGAGCACCAATCCTCCCTTCACCTCTTCTTTACGGTAGGACTTGGCCGCAAGACCTATGATGGCGCCTGTACACACATGCGGCATGAAGAATTCCACGACCACCATCAGAATGAACGCGATGATAATGACCAGAAATAGCCACAGAGGAAGTGCGTTATAGAGCCAGATCTCGGCATCGAAAAACCCCACCTCCCCGCCATGCAGGAAGTACTCATAGGCGAAGTAAAGTTGGTACCCGACCAGCTTAAGGCGCAGTAAGGTTTCCAGGAGCGATGATGTGAAGGCCCAGCGTCGCAGTTGCGGCTCGCGGGTAGTGATGGCCCAGGCAGTGGCAATGATCTCACGGGGGGTCACGGGAGAGTGGGGGGATCACCTGTCAGGGGGGTGTAGTCGAAGTCTTCACCGAGTTCGATTGTGAGGACGGAGGGGGGAGAGGGCAAAGAGGATGTAGAGGGGAAAGAGGACCCAGCAGCAGGTGTTCCCACCTGCGGGTATGATAACGATTCAATCGGATAGCCAAACAAATCATGAATCAATCCGGCAGTGACACCGCTGCCCGATGTGACGATTGCCGTGTCCGGCCGCTCGCGGCGCTCGGGGGCGTTCTCGGTTGTAGCTACATTGAAGCCGAAGCGGATGAGTTCGCCGCCGAGTTTTCGCGCGCTGCCCGGCAGAGCCCCTGTGTTCCAAATACGGATCGGGGTGTTTTCGACGTACGCCGTCCGTTCGTGCATGAGCATCTGTACTAGCAGATGGATGCGCTTCCAGGTGACGGGAATCTCGGGGATGGATACGGGGAGCAGCACTGACGCTCCGCCGAACTGATCGCGCGGGGGGTTATACAGTAAGCCGCCCGCTTCGGAGAGGGCCCCATACAAGCCGTTTTCGGAGTTGATCTGCATGCTGATGATCCGCGATTGATCCAGGTTTTTACCGAGTGCGGCAAGGCTCACCATATCGCGAGTCTGCAATGTAGTAAGGACGTGCTCGTTCATGATCTCGAGTAAGTCGATAATCTGTCCGGGCTTAGTGAGGATGCCTTCGGACTTCACCTTATCTGCAATTGCTCGCAGAATCTGCTGTTGCCTGGCAGAGCGGCTGAAGTCACTCGTGGAGTGGCGGCTGCGTGCGTATTTGAGCGCCGTCTCGCCATCTAAATGCTTGGGTCCTGCGAGCAGACTGAATGTTTCGTAGGTGTAGTTGGGGCCCGGGTACTGTGTATCGATCAGGTCGAATGGGACTTCTATATCGACCCCTTCGATCGCATCGACTGCCTGTACGAAACCGATAAAGTCGACTTTCACGATGTGGTGGATTTCCATGCCGAGTGCGCGTCCGATTTCGTCGGCCAGCTCGCGCATAGCAAGCATCGATGCCTCTGTGTCCGTTTTCCCGGCGCGTTTTAGTTGGATTTTGTAGTTGCGGTACAGGCTGTTCAGACGGTCTTTGCCCATGTTTTCGGTTTCCAAAAAGTAGAGATCGCGCGGGAGGGACATCAGCACTGCGCTCTTGGTTTTCGCCGGATCCAGCGATGCAATCATCACGGTGTCCGTTAAATCGACGCCGTCGTGATCGGCATCACCCTGCCCGAGCAGCAGAATGTTGGTATGTCCGTATTCGTCGGTCGGGAGGTCGGATCCCGCGATATCTGCGAAGCTCTGCAGGCTCAATACCTTCAGCGACAGGAGAGCTTTGGCTGCCCCCGCAAACAGTAAAAACGTGCAGAGGACGGCGACCAGAATCACCATGATCCGCTTACATAAATTTACCCGGCGCTCGGCCCGCTTACGTTCCTCCGCCTTTTCGTGCCAGAGGTGTCCTACTTGCAGCAAAGGTCCGCTTGCGAGTGCCACCCAACGCATGACGTCGGCAAAACCGAACCCGCGACGGGCTTTTTTGGGAGGGCGCGATTCTTTGAGCGTGCGGACGTTAAAAGACATGTTTACCCGGGGCGAAGTTCTGTGAATACAGAACGAAGACCGGTGGCGGCAGTATAGGGATGGGGGATCCGATGCGTAGGGATTTATTGCTTGAACTGCTGGGTAAATCTTGTGTACATCTACCTCAGTTTTTTGCCTCACCCCCGGCCCATCTCCTACCCACGCCACACACCCGCGAGGAAAGATTCAAGATCCAAATTCCAAGGTACAAATACATTCGAAGAGCCAAGATACAAGGTTTAATTCTTGAGTATTGGTATTTAATGTCCCCGCCCCGGTCCAAATCCCTGCGCTTTAGCGCAGCCACTTTCAGTTGATCCATTTTTCTCTAAAACATAGAATGGACAACTATGTCA
>JAYUSS010000087.1:0-17580 GCA_043755535.1 Candidatus Peregrinibacteria bacterium
CGACAATGCGAGCACCGATGCGACGCCGGATATTCTGCGGCGGCTTCAGGAAGAAGGCCTGCCGCTGGAGCTTCGTCATGATGACAGCCCAATCCACAGACAGGGCGACGCCCTGACGGCGTTGATGCATGAGCTGAACGTGTGTGATGATCCCGATTGGATGATCCCCCTCGATGCCGATGAATTTCTGACGAGCGGTGATGATCCGCGCAACGCAATCGCAGATCTGCCCGGCGATCATGTATCACTGATTCCATGGAAAACGTATGTACCGACAGAAGAGGATGATTTGTGGGAAGAGAACGTCGTAAAGCGCATCACGCACCGGCGGTCCGTTGAGGTTCCGCAGTATCATAAAATCTTGATTCCGCGCGCATTCCACGCGAGGCCATATATAATTCCACTCGGGAGTCACACGCTGGAGAGTGAGGCCGGCTCCGTCCCGATGCGAACGATCGACGGACTGTCGCTCGCCCATTTCCCCGTCCGCAGCCCCACGCAGATCCGGCAAAAAATCATAGAAAGCTGGGAACGCCACAAAGCTGATCCGAACCGGCAAGCGGGCCAGAATTATCACTGGGAACAGTTATATCAGGAAATGCTCGCGGGGCCGCCTTCCCTCGAGCGGCTGGAGGGAATCGCCCTGCAGTATGCCATGATCGATATCATTCCTATCCATCCCGTGTATGATCCGATCGTGCTTTGATATGACCACGCTCGCCGCCCCCCACCCCTTCAGTTTCATCCTCTTTGGAGCATCCGGCAATCTCGCGAAACTGAAGATTTACCCGGCACTTTACACGCTCGCGCTGAAAAAGCGGCTGCCGAAAGACTATGCCTTTATCGGGTATGCACGCAGCGACATGGACGACAATTCCTTCCGTACGATGGTCGAAGAATCCGTCCGCAGTGACATGATGGAAGTGAATGAAACAACCCTGAAAGACTTTCTGTCACACGTGTTTTACCATCGTGGTCAGTACGACAATATCGATGATTTCAAGCTGCTTCATACACGACTGCAAACAATTGAAAAAGGATGGAAGGACACCGTGCGCTTGGCATACCTCTCGATTCCGCCAACAGTCTTCACATCGGTGCTGCATAATGTATGTGAGGGGAAGATCCGCGAGAACGGCATTTCCTTCCGTTGTATCGTCGAGAAACCGGTCGGACACGACTTAAAAAGTTTTGAAGAAATCAGGGAAAAACTGACATCGTGCTTTAACGAAGAGGAGATCTATCTGCTCGATCACTATTTGGGCAAAGAAGCGGTGCGCAATCTCTACTATCTGCGCTTCGCCAACCCGGTGCTTGAGCGATTGCTTAAAAACACGCTCATTCACCACATTGAAATCACCGCATCAGAATCACTGGGATTAGAAGGTCGTGCAGGATACTTCGACGATACGGGAACGCTTCGTGATTACGTCCAAAGCCACATGCTCATTATGGCAGCGCTCTTAACGATGAGGTTACGTGAAGCCGATGAAAGCTTCCGTGACAGCCGCCTGAACGCATTGGAGCAATTTTACCTTCCACCTGCAGGCAGCATCGATGACATCATTCTGCAAGGGCAGTATGCGGCGGGGAAAGTGGGAAATGAGCACGAGAAGGGGTACAAAGACGAAGAGGGTGTGTCGAGCAACTCGCGTGCAAACACGTACATCGCACTCAAGCTGATGACGCGCATCTCGCGCTGGGAAGGTGTTCCGTTCTACGTGCGTACTGGTAAGCGCTTAGCAGAGCGCGAAACCCGCATCACCATACAATTCCAGGAAACGCACCCGGTCGGAAAAGGGAGTTATCCCAACCGCCTCGACATCATTTTACAGGGTGAAGCCGGCTTGCGCCTTCATTTGCAGACGAAGATTGGCGGAACAGAGCCGTCGTTCAGGCCGCTTCTGATGCAAGATCCTCTTATCTGCTACGGCGACTGTCTGCCAGAACACGGCATTCTGATGCTTGAGGCGATCCATGGCCGCCAGCAGTGGTTCCTCAGTTTCGAGGAGGTACAGGCTGCCTGGAGAATCATCGATCCCTTGCAGGCGCACCTAGACAAACCTTCCACACCTTTGCATTTGTACCCGGCGGGAACGCACGGGCCGAAGGAATCGGACGCGTGGATGAAGCGGGAGGGGGCGCAGTGGTTTTGAAAAAGTAAAATCAAGACGCTGTCTTGCTCCTCATTCAATTGATACGTAGTATTTTTCCATGATTATTTCAACAAGAAAGGATCAAATCCTAATTTTACCAATCACACCGATACTTTTCATTTCTTTTGCGTTATTTGGAAACATTGGTACTTCACGTTATGTGCGTCACATTCCTGATTTCTGGCAAACTATTGACTACTTGATCATTGCTTTTTTTATATCGTTTTTTATAGGTATTATTTCATGCTCGGGCTGGTGCATCAGCATTTCTAAAAAAAGGGAGAGAATTATTGTTAGGACATTTTTTAAAAGTCATATATTAGATTTTTCCAGTACTCGTTTTTGTCTTGTGAATGGAATTCTTGCTTTAAAAGATGCGAGTACAAATGCACCTTTCCCACTTATGTCATTTCCGTATGAACGCCTACCTAAGATTGTGAGCAAATTTCACCATTTACTCGGTATTGACCCGACTCTGGATTCTTCATTTCTGGAAGAAGAAAAGGGGATACACAAAATGGATATCTCCCTCCTCTCAGGAGGTATGATAGTTGGTTTTCTAGCTATACTAATTGTTTTTTTATTCACATATTTGAGTGGTAACAACTCCACAGATGCCAATATATTCCATATCCTTTTTGGAGGAGTGATGGAATTGGCATCGGGAACATGGCGCTCATTAGTACTTCCACTATTACACAATCTTCATTTAACCCAATGATGCTAAAAACAATCAACACCTCCTCCGCCCTCGATTTCACCCAAAAAGCCGCCGGTCTCATCGCTGCGAATATCAACTCCTGCATCATCGACCGGGGTGAATGTATTCTTGGATTAAGTGGAGGAGGAACCCCGAAACCCGTCTATGAACTACTCGGCAAAGAACAAATTGATTGGAAGAAGGTAAAAATATTCCTGACGGACGAACGCTATATTTCGCCCGGTCACCTGGAAAGCAATGAAAGAATGATCCGCCAGACATTGCTGGCTCATGCAAAAATCCCCGGTGAGAATATCTGCTTTCCGGATACTACCCTCCCCATCGATGAATGCATGGCGAACTATACGCATGGGTTAAAAGAGCAATGGAGTGAGCACCTTGCAGACCTGATCATCCTTGGCATGGGCATCGACGGCCATATCACCTCACTTTTCCCACCTGTTGCGCCCAGTTTGATGGATGATACGCAACTCGTCGCACATACAATCACCGATCAGTTCGCCGTGCATGACCGCATCACGCTGACGCTGAATCCGATTGCGGCGGCAAACGCGCATGTGTTTCTGCTGAAAGGGGAGGACAAGAAACAACTATGGGAGGAGATGCTTGCAAGCGATGAGGATGAGCATCGGTGGCCGGCGAAGAGGATTCTGGAGCAGGAGGATGTGACGGTGATTTTCGGATAAGAAGACGTGTAGCATGCGAACATGTTTGGTTTACGGAAGAAACACCCGGCAAAAGAACCGATGATCGTCGCGTGCTCTGCAGATGAAAGCTATGCGATGGGTTTGGCGGTAACCGTTCGGTCGCTTCTGGAGCAGAATACAAACCGGCCGATCATTCTCTACGTTCTTGATGGAGGCATCACGCCCGCAACGAAGCGGAAACTTCTCGATTCATGGACGGTCGGGCAGGCGATATTCCGCTTCATCACGCCGGACCCGCAACGCATCGGACATCTGACGCTGCACGGCAACCGGCACGTCGCGCAGTATTTTCGGCTGCTGATTCCTTCCCTGCTGCCGGCGCATCATGCAAAAGTGTTGTATCTGGACTGTGACCTCGTGATTCATCGCGATCTCTCCGATCTCTGGAATACGGATCTCGGCGATGCACCTCTCGCGGCCGTACGGGATTTCGGCGTTCCGGTCGTATCGAGCGAGCCGTGGGGATTGGCTGATTATAGAGCACTCAATATTGCAGCGGACGAACCGTACTTCAGCGCAGGTGTGATGCTTTTGAACCTTCCCGTGTGGAGACGGGGAAAGATCGCGGAGCAGGTTATCCGCTTTACCGAGGAGCATCGTGCAACCGTCCGACTATGGGAACAGGACGGGCTCAATGCACTGCTGCACGGACGATGGAACCGTTTGGACGATCGGTGGAACGTCGTCCTCGGCGCGCTGCAGACCTTTGACTGGTGGCGGCCGACAGAGGAACAGAAGCCGATGCTCCGGCATCTGCAGACCGATCCGTGGATCACGCATTTCGCGTCCACCAAGTCGTGGATGAACGGCTGCACGAATGGCGAGAAAGGTCGATTTTTCGCGGTATTGGACCGGACGGCGTGGAAAGGATGGCGACCGGAATAATCATCAGCTCAAGAACATTCTGCCGATGATCCGGCAGCGAAGTTTCTACCGCTTATTCACCGGCCACTGCACATCGACGTGATGATCAATCACCGTGTTCTCCGCGACATACAACGTATCCATCCGATACCCGCCCTCCCATGCATGCAAATCGATCCACCTCCGGGCGGCACGGGCCATGTTCGCGCGTTTTTTCCACGTCAGGTTGATCTCGGGGTGATAGTCTTCGGGACTCTTTTTCCGCGTCTTCACCTCACAAAAGACCAAAACGCGCTCGTCGGGATCAAAGGCGATGCAGTCGATTTCATCGTGCTCTCCAATACGGACATTGCGCCCGATGATGCGCCATCCGAGCTTCTCCAAAAACGCCGCCGCGAGTGATTCACCTCCTTTACCGGTACGAATATGAGCCCGCCTGCGTCCGCTTACGGCAGACTCCGGTGGGCAGGCCTGTGGTAGTGGAAACAGATCATCCATACATTTAGTCAAGTCCGAGGTTTTGGCGGTACTGGAGCGCTTCGGCGATGTGCGACGATTCGACATTCTCACTCCCCGCAAGGTCCGCGATGGTCCGTGCGACTTTGATGGTTCGGTGATACCCGCGCGCCGATAACCCCATTTGCTGCGCCGCCTGACGCAGAATGGATTCCGCCGCAGTATCGAGGACGCAGAAACGCCGGAGATCACGAACGCCCATTTCTTTGTTCGTGCGAATCGGAAGCTCACGGAAGCGGTCATGCTGGCGTTCGCGCGCAAGGCGGACTCGTTGGCGGATAACGGCCGTACTTTCCCCTATGACCGCTTGACGTTGCACGAGATCATCGATGGGAACGGGGAGCACATCGATAGTCAGATCGATGCGATCGAGAAACGGTTTGCTAATGCGCTTGCGTGAACCACCGCCTGCACCCGTGTCATAGCGCGGCGGGTTCATGGCGGCGACAAGTAATACATCTGCGGGGAAGGTGACACTACCCTGCGCGCGGGTAATAGTGATGCGGCGGTCTTCGAGCGGTTGACGAAGAACATCCAAGACTTGCGCGGGAAATTCCGCGAGTTCATCGAGAAATAGCACCCCGCGATGGGCCAAACTGATTTCCCCGGGACCCGGAATCTGCCCGCCGCCGACAATCGAAACGCCGCTGGCCGTATGATGAATGGCACGGAACGGCCGGCGTGTAATGAGCGGAGAGTCAGAAGGAAGTAGATTCGCGACGGAATAGATGCGTGTCACTTCGAGCGCTTCGTCGGAGGTCAGTGGAGGGAGGATGCCGCGCAGTGCCTGTGCAAGAAGCGTCTTTCCCGATCCCGGCGCACCGGAGAGCAGAACGTTATGCCCGCCCGCCGCCGCGACTTCGAGCGCCCGCTTCGCGAGTTCCTGCCCGCGCACATCAGCAAAATCGACGGCGTACGTTTCATCGTGCTGCTGAGCTGCAGGTTCGGTGTGTGGATACGGTCGGTCGCCACTGAGCATCTCCACCAGTTCGTTCACCGTCGCAGCAGGGATAATCTGCACACCGGTAACCAGCGCCGCCTCCGCCGCATTCACCGCAGGAACCACCAGATGCCCGATTTTTCGGTCACGGCAGGCGACCGCCGCGCTCAGCACTCCCGATACATGGCGTACGCTTCCGTCCAATGCAAGTTCACCAAGAATAACGGTATCGCGCAGTACCGAGAGGGGAAGATCAATGAGACCGTGAACCAGCAACAGTCCGATCGCGATCGGCAAGTCGTAGCGCGGGCCGACTTTTTTAATGTCGGCGGGAGCGAGATTGATGATGACCGATCGTCCCGTCGGCAGTTTGTAGCCACAGGATCGAAGTGCCGTACGCACCCGCTGTTTGCTTTCCTGTACGGCAGTATCGCCGAGGCCGACAATCGTGATGCCGCTTTCGCCGGGTATGGACCCGATTTCAACGGTAATGCATTCACCATCGAGACCGACGGTGGCAAACGAAAGGAGTTGCGTTAACATTCTCTATGTATAGCGCTTCGCCAGAGCATTGGATGCATCAGTGCGCTAGCGCACTAAAGCGCTCCTGCTCTTGACCCTGTCATACGACTGCAGTATCCAGTACACTTCCTTCAATGCATTTTGGCGATCATCTTACGGCTGCCGTCAGACAGAAAAGTCCTGTCTGCGTCGGGCTTGATCCTATGATCGAAAAACTCCCCGATGGGATCAGTCGTGATGCTGCGGGCGTCCTCCAGTTCGGCAAGGCAATCATCGACGCAGTGAAAGAGACGGCTTCCGTCTGTAAACCCCAGCTGGCGTATTATGAATTGCTCGGATGGGAGGGTATGAAAGCGTTCTGGGAGACCTGCACCTACGCGCAAGAGAACGGATTGATGGTGATCGCAGATGCCAAGCGCGGCGATATCGGATCAACCTGCGAGGCGTATGCGGATGCCTATCTGTTTGCCGGCAGTCCGATCGATGCAATCACCGTGAATCCCTACCTCGGCTCAGACGGTATCCTGCCGTTCATCGACCGTGCGGTAAAACATGATAAAGGCGTCTTCGTGCTTGTTAAAACCAGCAACGTCAGTTCAGGGGAAATCCAAGATTTGCCCATCGGAGACGAGGTTGTGCACGAGCAGATCGCGCAACTTACCGAAGGCTGGGGCATGCACCATATAGGACCGGAAACGAACCTCAGCTGCGTCGGCGCGGTCGTCGGTGCCACGTATCCCGAAGAACTCAAATACCTCCGCACATTGATGCCCCATATTCCGTTTTTGATCCCCGGCTACGGAGCACAAGGTGGAACGGCAGAGGATGTGAAGTATGGATTTTTACCGGACGGTACGGGGGCCATTGTGAATGCGAGTCGATCGATTATTTACGCGTCATCCGGTAAAGATTTTGCGGAGGCTGCAGGGGAAGCGGCAAAAAAAATGCAGGAAGAACTCATGGCCGCAGTGCACTGAATATATCCGCATCTGATAGTCGGGCAACATAAAGATGGCTCTGGCAGTAAAACTACCAGAGCCGATCTTCGCTCTTGGACATTCGTGAAGCGCCTACTTGCGCTTCGGCTCAACGGTCATCAGGTGACACCCTGACTTCTCAACTTTCAATTCAGCGGAGACAGTCTCAGGGTTGAGGCCGGTGTCGAAACTGGTATTGAGCCAATTTACGAGGCTGATCATCTCCTTTTTGGAAAGGTCACTACCAGGGTCTTTCCAGACCATCAGGTAGTAAACCTCTCCGGTCCAGCTCCCCACTTCAATCCGACGATAGGGGAACTGCTCGTCATCTTGGAACTCGACACGGATGATATCCGTGTCATGAACTTGGTCGATCTCTTCAACCTTGGCACCTCGACCCAGGTTCTTCATGAGCGTTTCGAGAGTCGCGGCCGATTTGCCACCTTCCAAATTCCCAAAGGCCGACCCATTCTTCACCGTTGCCATACACACCGTTGGTGAGGCATAGGCAAAGACAATGGTCTGAACCGGGGGATCCGCATGGTCGGCACCCAACAGTGCCATGGATAGAAACATCATCGCGTACATGACAGACATTCCTTTGAGGGGGGATTACCAAATATGCACTAACCGGTGTTGCCCAAGAGCGATTGCTGCAGCCGATTTATCCGCAGCATAAATACGCTGACACTTTTTATAAATTATGTCAATATTATTCCGCGCAAATTCCAGCTTTTTTCTGTTGATCCCTCATACCCCATCCGAACGAACAACGAATACTGTCATTTCGTCACCGTAATCAGTGGCCCGTTTTCCATCATCGCATCAGCCTGCACCCACGAGAACGATCCTACTCCGTCATTCCAGCGAACCACGCCTGCGCGCTCGATTGTTCCCCGATCAAAGGACTGCATCTGCACGATCCCGCTCTGCTTTGCCGTCGCAACCGTGACATCGCCATACACGATCACGGTGACAGGGTCACCAGAAACTGTCTGCATCGATTGCGGCAACGGACAGATCACAAGTGTCTTATCCGGCCCTTGTTCCACGGCACAATCAACCTGATCAATCGCGGCAGAGCTTCCTATTTTAAATTTAGAGACACTCACGTCCGTGGTTTGAAGCGTGAATGTCAGACTGTCCACGCGCGCTACGGCCCCCGGCGCCGCCCGGCCTGACAGGGCAAAGGTTCCGAGCGTGCGAGATGCTCCCTGTTTCATCGACAACGTATCGGCAAGGTCGTTACGCAACATGTCGAAGGAGCCGAATGCGGTCTGGTGTGATGGTTGGTGGATATCCGACGGAACGATTTCGCCCGCACTGTTACTCTCGATACCGCCGGTGTAGATGTTGAAGTATTTCAGTTCGAATATTTCACTCGATATAGAATCGTTCAGCGACTTCATCGTTGCCTGGAGCGCGATGCGAACGGGTACGCCTTTCTTGAACACATAGCCATTTGCAGTGATATCCGCTCTCCACTTTTTCTTGTCGGTGTTGCTGTAGCTCTGTAGTTCCAGTGTTGCGATCACCGTACCCTGTTCGTCGATCAGCCGAAGCGAACTGAGGGAATGAATCTGGCGGAAAAGTTCGACTGTCACCGACTGCACACGCTCGTCTTCATCTACTGCCTGGGCAAGGCCATCGTAGATCGTGTTGTTCGATGTCGTAGCGACAAGGAAGCGGCTGAATGCGGGGAAGAGGGCGGCGGAGGAGGAACTAGAAGAAATAGAGGATATAGAGGCAATAGAGGAGGAGGATGCAGAGGATGCAGAGGATGCAGAGGACTCAGAAGAGACGGAGGAGGGGCCTTTTTCGAAGGAACGGTATGCATCGAGTTCGCCTTCATCTTCGGCGACAAACGCGGCGGCCAGACGCGCCATTTGTCCGCGTGTCAAAAAGTCACCTGCTTCAACGCTTCCCGGCAGCGATACCTTGTGCTCAGTAGCGGCTTTCAAGTAGCCCGTGTACCACGCCCAACGCTCGTTTGGTGCGGGTTCTGGCAGATTATAGTCGTAGATTTCAACAAGAATCTTTAGGGCCTCTGCGTAATTCACCGGACGCTCAGGATGGAATAGTCCGTCAGGATTCCCCTGCACCACACCTGCATTCTTCGCCGCGCAGACGTAGGGCGAAAACCAGTCACCGATACGCGCATCCGGGAAACACCATGGATCCGTGTCCTTAGGCATTGGGTACTTTGCGTAATCTGCTTCAAGAACCTTGTCAGGTGCTGCCGCTACTGCGATTTTCATGAACTCCGCGCGATTCAAGGTGCGCTCTGCCGCAAAGGATCCGTCTGGGTTCCCGCCAACCGCACCGATTTCGGTGAGGACGCTGATACCCGCGGTTTCAGCGGTAGAAAAAGGGCGGTCACTGTAGCGACCGGTAAGGTCTTGGTAATCGAGCGCAAAGGCGATCGACGGAACGACAGCGAGGAGGGTGGCGAGGAGGGTCGGGCGCATAGTGGGTGAAAGTATACCGCTGCTTCCGCCAAAGAGAGAATAGCCACCCTGAAAATTCGACGTGTTTTATAGGTGATTCTGTCTTGCAAGATGATTCGCGGGATGCTATTGACTAATATAATTAATTATATTATAATATTAATTATCTGGGTCAATGGACTCGCTGATCATTTCTATGTAGGAAAGGCACAATGTGAAGTACGTACAAGTAGAAAAAGTCGAGGATGTCCTGGTTGTGACGGTCACAACCCAGCTTCTCGACAATGAGCAACATGGATTGTTCCAAGAACTGAGGGATCTGGCCGAACAGAAGCCGGCGAAGATCCTGCTCGACATGCAGCATGTCTTCTCGTGCGGATCGGTTGCATGGGGCGTGCTCGTGCAATTACATCGTAAGATCGGCGAGCTGAAGATCTGTTCGATGCAAACAGTGGTCGAGGATCAATTCAGAACAACGAAGCTCGGCCAAATTTTCATGGCCTACGACTCGCGCAGTGCGGCGCTCGAGGCCTTCTAAAGGCCGACCCAGGTACACGAACCCGGTACCGCGTCATGCGTTACCGGGTGTTTCTCTGTGCCCGACTCTGTCTTTTTTGGCGCATTTGATGCAAAATCCGCGCATGCGTCTCACTAAAATCATCTGCACTATGGGCCCTTCGTCCAATAACGAGGCAGGCATCCGCGGCCTTGCGGAGCGCGGGATGAACATTGCACGCCTCAATTTTTCCCACGGCGACCACGAGAGCCAAACGAAGGTCATCCACGCAATTAAAAAAGTAAATAAAGAGGATGGCCGCACGATCGGGCTGCTGCTGGATACCAAAGGACCGGAGATCCGCACTGCGGACGTCGCAGAAAAAATCGAGATTAAAGCGGGGCAGGAAGTCGTTTTCAGTCACAAGGGAACAGATGACAAATTCACGGTGATTACTGTGAACTACCCTGAATTTGCAGAGGATGTAAAAGATGCCCCAATTATTTTGATTGATAACGGCGAACTTATTTTCGATGTCGTGGATATTGGCGAGGATCGTGTGGTTGCCAAGGCACGCGGTGCGGGGCTGATTGGCTCGAGGCGCCATGTGAACCTACCCGGCGCCGATGTCAGCCTCCCCTCCATCAGCGAGAAGGACTGGGCCGATATCAAGCTCGCATGCGACGAAAAAATGGACTACATCGCGCTCTCGTTTATCCGTCGCGGGAGCGAGGTAGAAGAAGTTCGCGCATTCGTGACCAAACACGGCCACCCAGACATTCACCTGATGTCGAAGATCGAGAACGGCGTGGGGCTCAAAAATATCGAAGGGATTGTGGCAGCAAGTGACGCCGTAATGGTTGCCCGCGGAGACTTGGGTGCCGAGATTCCACCGGAGGATGTGCCGGCAGCGCAGGATGATATCGTCGCGCGCTGTCGTAAAGCAGGGAAGGCGGTGACGGTTGCAACCCACATGCTGGAAAGCATGATCGAGAACCCGACCCCTACCCGTGCCGAAGTGATGGATATCGCGTACGCTGCAATGATCGGCACTGATACCACGATGCTTTCGGGTGAAACTGCCGCAGGGAAATATCCGTTTGAATCACTCGAGATGATGAGCCGCGTGCTGGTCACAACCGAAAAGCGTTTAATCCGCGACATGAGCGCTTCCCCTGTTTTGGAAGAAGCATATGAGAAACATGCAGCGGGCATCGTCGTCCACTCGAATGACGGAACCCTGGCTCATGCACTCAGCACCTTCCGCCCGCAGGTCCCCGTATTTGCCGTAACGGAGAGTGAGGACAGCGCACGCAAAATGCAGGTGTACTTCGGCGTTGTCCCCGTCGTCTCCGTGAACACCGATATTCTCGAAGCCGTTCGGCAGGCGGCAGTTCTCCCGTCGGGATCAACCGTGATTGTTGCAGGCGATCCTCTTCACGTCGCGATCCTCTAGATCCTCTACGTCTTCTACATCCTCTACACCCTCTCTCATGCCTACCATTGCCACCCTCAAAGCTCGCCAGATTTTAGACTCCCGCGGAAACCCCACCGTCGAAGTTGATTGCACGCTCGATGATGGATCATTCGGTCGCGCAGCAGTGCCATCTGGTGCATCGACCGGATCGCACGAAGCATTGGAACTGCGTGATGGAGATAAGGCTGTGTATGGTGGAAAGTCGGTGATGAAAGCCGTAGCAAATGTGATGGAAAAGATTTTGCCCGAGGTACTTGGCATGGATATTTCTGACCAGCGCCAGTTCGATCGTAAGATGCTTATCATCGACGGAACGGCAAACAAGTCATCCTTGGGTGCAAACGCGATTCTAGGAGTGTCGATGGCCATCTGCCGCGCCCGTGCAGCCAGCGAAAAGCAGCCACTCTATAAATCTCTCGCAAAGCAGTTCAACGTGAACAACCCCGTGATGCTCCCAACGCCGTTGATGAATGTGCTCAATGGCGGTGCTCATGCAGACTCGGGCTTAAGCTTCCAGGAATGCATGATCGTACCCGTAGATTTCCCGAGTTTTTCGGAGGCACTGAGAGCTGGAACAGAAGTCTTTCACACCCTCAAAAAAATCTTGAGCGGACGCGGGCTTGTCACAGCCGTAGGGGATGAAGGCGGATTTGCGCCACATTTAAAGAATGGAGATGAGGCATTTGCCGTGCTCACCGAGGCAATCGAAGCTGCGGGTTACACGGGACGGGTCAAGCTTGCGATTGATGCGGCCGCATCGGAGTTTTGTAAAGATGGTGTCTACACATTGGATGGCAACCAAATTTCGTCGGAGCAACTGACCGCGTACTACGCTGAACTTTCATCCAAATACCCCATCATCAGCATCGAAGACAGCCACCACGAAGATGACTGGACCGGCTTTGAGGGCATGATGCAGTCAATCGGTAACCGTGTGCAGCTTGTAGGTGATGACTTGCTTGTTACCAACGTCGAGCGCATCCAGAAAGCACTGGAACAGAAGGCAGCGAACGCCGTGCTTATTAAGCTCAATCAGATCGGAACCGTGACTGAGACCGCGGATGCAATTCAGTTGGCACAGAAAAACGGATGGCACGCGATTGCAAGCCATCGCAGCGGTGAGACGGAAGATACCTTTATTGCGCACTTGGCAGTGGGGCTTGCAACCGGGCAAATCAAAACCGGCTCGCTGAGCCGCACGGACCGCGTCTGCAAGTACAACGAACTCCTGCGTATTGAGGAAGAGCTTGGTAGCGCTGCAGTGTTTGCGGGTTGGAAACGGCAGGCCTCGGCGTAGCAAGAGCGAAGCCGGGTAGGTTCTCTTGATCGTGAAAATCACAGGGGTAAAATGAAGTGCATGGATCTGCATCAGTTTCTGGATCGGGATACAGATGGCGGCCTTCCTCGTTCTCAGGGCCATAACAAAACATATTCCCCAACAATCGTTTTGGATGATGAACACAGACTCTCCCCACGAGCGCTCGTTATCCTGAATCGCACCTACCCAATAGAGACGGCTGACCAGCGTATTTTACCCATCCTCCTCGATGACAGAAGGATGCTTTTAAGAGAACTTCTTGCAGCGGAAGCCGATGAGAATGTTCGTGAATGGGACTTAAACCCGATGTAACTCAACTTCGATCGTCGCAATCAACCGTTTAAGGCAAAATAAGCACCCCATTACTCGATACAGCGGGTTCGCAGCACATGCTGCGGTTAAAACAACAAGGTCGTCGCTCTCCCGATTTGAGCTTTGAACATGCAACCTCAATGCGCTTCTTACGTGTGTCCGGGTTTTTGGTGGACCCTATCCAGCGCACCCAATCCCAGCGCGCCATCGGCGTGATCTTCGTCCATAACGTCTGTGCCTGTGGAGCGGCTGCGAGAGCTTTCTTTACATCTGCCGGTATCGCGGGCTCTATCCATTTTTTAGTCGGTTCGATCTCCATCTTTACCGTATCGCCTGCATCTACCCCCATCGCTTTAGTAATTCTAAACCAGTGGCTCCCTTTACCGTCGGGTTCGAGCACGGTCTGTAAAGGAGAGCCGTTGAGGGTTCCTTCCACCATTGTCATGCCTCGTGATGGAAGCTTCGCGCTTGCACTCTTTGGTAGGTGGAGAATAGTCCATGAGCCGATGTTGAATGGCTGAGTGCTAAAACGAATGGGCGTCATAGTTCCCGAGGAATCAAGGATGTAACTATAACAGTTGGCTGAGTTTCTCGATGTATTTTACCGTTGTTTTTGTTGTACTGAGGCCAAAAATACATATAAAACTCGCTATGTAGCTTGAGCGCAGCTGCTGTAGACTATGAACATGAAAACATTCTCTTTCTTCACTATTGGCATGACAACACTCATCCTTATTGGCTGTCAGCCAGCTATAGAGGTTCCAGAGGAGGAAAATGTCATGCAGACCAGCTCCTCGTCTTTATTCTCCAAATCGGGAACTGCTACCTATTTGATTCCTGAAGCAGGCATGCGTTTCGACTATTCGACGACTGTGTTTCAAGAGCCCGTGCGCTGGTCCACAACAGACCTGAATGGAAAGTTCATAAGCGATGGCTGGGGAGTGTCTTTGTTTAAACAGAACGAACCTGTAGCGGGTGCCGGCAACATTCGTTTCAGTTTTATGGCTGAGGACTTCGTTCCAGAGTACGAAACATGGTATTCCGATTTCATTGGAAAAATTGCAACTGAGTCAACTTTAGAAACCGTTTGCTCTAGTCCTTACCTAAAGGGAGCGACGCTGGTTTCGATGCAGTGCAGCATTGTGCAAGAACCTGTCCCGCATGCAGAACTGTTTATCGGTGATGGTCATCCTGAAAGGTCCTATAGCCTGCACAAAGCTGCAATTTTCTTTACTAATAAATCTGAACACCCGGGCGTATTCGTGCATGTCTATGCTTTCGATGTGCCTGTAAGCAATGCAGTAGAGACCAAAGAAAAAATGGAAGAACTTGCTTCAGGAAAAGTACAGAGCGCGTTCGTGCAGGAATTTGACCGAATTATCTCCTCGATTCGTTTCGAGTGATACAACGGGATGGAAGATGGTAAATAGGGGGTCTCGATTTATTAAACCGATTTTTCAAAAGTGACACGTACAATACGGTGGCTATGCCGTGCTTTCAAGCTTTCGCCTTTGATTCGTTGTTGGAGAGCAAAATCCCATAAGAGGACGGTCGTCATAAGGAAAACACCGAACCAAATTGAAAGAGGATTGAGGGATGATATCCCGCATTTTGGTATCGATAGTTCCGGAAAATGCGACAAGCTGATAAGGGTCGTACATTCGTATCCCCACAGATTGCTCAGTAACTGGACGAAAAGAAGGACGCTGATTTCGGTTGCAAACAACGCAATTGCCATTTTTATTTTCCAGCGTGAGATCCAAAATGCGATGATGCTAGAGCACAGGAAAATAGCGAACTCAAACAGGTGGCTCCTGCTTATTTCCCCAGGAACAAAAATCGATGGATCAGGATAATAGAAGGAGAAAAGAAAGAAGACTCCGACAAAAAAGATACCCATTTGTATGCAGAGCACCAATCCCTCAAATAGAAGATCTCGAAAACGTGGAAGGGAGAATCGTATTTCCATGATTCTGACAGTACCTCCCTATCAAACCATTATCAATTTTTTGATAATCGACGTTTCTCGTTTTATTTTACCCTATTTTTTGTGTTACCGAGGGCAGTTTTAAAGCCAACAAGCTGACGAATGATGAGCAAAACGCCAAGCACAAACCATAAAAACAACCGAAGGCTCACTATTGTCAGTGGCTCAGTATAGTATGAATCGCTGTGCCCTATGCCAATGGAAACGGAGCTGGTGAGAATCTCTTCGAATAAGAACAGATTCGCTACAAGAAACAATGCTCCCAGCACACAGGAAATGACTGTGACGCTTTTCTTGTATTTGGAGACGAATTCCTGCAAAAGAAAAAGTAATGCAGGAATGAAGATGACGAAAGGTAAAAGAAAAAACGACCACTGACACAGGTATTTCGCCTCGGGGTAGCATGCCGGCGGCTGGAAGGAATTTTTCGGCGCCAGACTCCACCGAAAGAGCTCTCGAATGCTATGGGCAAAAGGATCTCCATATGATTGGAGCTCCATTCTAGATGCTGTTGTGAAAGGAGAAGTGATCAAGAAATAAACAAAAAAACATGCGGCTACAGCAACAAGAATTTTCAGAATATTTCTGCTGAACGAAGTCATATGTTTATTATAGGCTGACGTGGTGAAAACGGAATGTTAGATGGTAAACAGGGTTTTTCTAGGTATTTCACCCTAGTTTTTGTTATCCGGAGGCCAAAAAAGACCAAATGATTCAGAGCTTTAAGATTTGTTTCACAGTTTGAATCGTCTCTTCGGGACTCGTAGAGTAAAACACAAGATTACCGCCAATTTTCTTGAAAAATTTCTGACTCTCTTCACAGTCGTTCAGGAGAATAACTTGTTTTTTTGATTTCAGGGCCAAGGCAATTTCTGATGCGGTTCCTGCGCCTCCTACTCCACAGGCGACGACTACGTCACTTGAAAGTACATTGATATTATTGCGCGCACTTCCCATATCTGTGATAACAGGCACATCTACCGATGTGGAAATCATATCTAATTCTTTTGTTGGCAAGATACCGATGGTCAGGCCTCCAATAGATTTTGCACCTTTGTTGACGCTGTCCATAACTCCAGAATTTCTCCCACCGCTCAAAAGAACCCATCCCTCTCCTGCAATGAGGGCACCCAGTTCAAATGCAGACTTCACATCCTCGGGGCGAGCCTGCTCTCCTGCACCCATAACACCAATGATGATTTTTTTAGGCATATGCGAATTATACCACTCAAAAATTCAAAAGTTGAAAAACTGACGATGTTAACCGGGTTTATTCCCTTTTATACGTTCGCTTTCCTTCTTCCTAGAGAAAAATGCTCATGGTGAAACACTTAAAAGATACCAGGTATAAAACCCTGCTACCCCACCCTTCGACCAATCGGAAAGGAGTTGGGTATGGGCAATGTTTCTGTTGCCGGGGAGTTCTCCATTCTCATCAAGAGTCATACCTGTTTCTCCACGCGAAAAAACAGGGTCGTATACGTAGAATTCCTCTTGGTCCGCATCGTATCCAAGGAGCGTTATATAATGCTGATAGTCGTACATGTACGTGAGCAGAATGACGGGGGAGCCGGAGGAAATTTGCTGCTGCAAAAAACGGATTTTTTGTTCGTCGTTCAATAGACCTGCGTCATAGCCCTGTACTGTTAGCCCATGTATACGCGAACGAATGAGTGATTCGAGAGCGCGAGGGTGGGTATAGCCGCCGGGCAGTTTCCATGGGAGTTCTGTAACAGCTCGCAAGGGATCATTATCGGCCCCTGATTTAAATGTATGCACAAACATGGCAGCAGCGAACGGACCGCATTGGTTAGTCCCTTGGCGGAAATTGGAATCAGATGCCACTTTCAAAGAAAATTGAGGTGGGATGTCCGATGAACCAAGTTCCGGGGTGCTGCGAAATAATCCAAGAAAATATACGGCTCCGCATACAATGAAACCTATAAGTATAATCCCTGCCGCAATGAATATCCTTTGCTGCTTCATGGAAGCGTTATTCTAGCATTGAAATAAAACAAACCTGATGGTAACCAGCGTTTATCAATTTACTACCCCATGCCCCGCGTTCAAGCGCCGCAGCGCGAGACGCGGTTCCTTCCGGCTTCATCACCCTGAACAGCAACCTGCTATGCTTGGCCTA
>JAYUSS010000088.1:0-5259 GCA_043755535.1 Candidatus Peregrinibacteria bacterium
AACGTGGTGGAAGAAGCCGGAAAACTTTTACGTGGCCTATCGGGCAATTGTGCGGAAATGGGAGGCTTTCTGATGTGCAGGGTCAGTGCCCACTTACAAACGGCTCTATTGCGAAAAAGGCCGCAAAATGATACAATGAGACGATATATTCATACCAAAAATATTTATGGCTACACCACCACTTGGGGAAAATCTGAGTAACGCCCCTGTCATTGAAGTAAAAAATGGGCTGTCCAACCTCAAGAGAAGGATGGAAACAGATGCCAGCGATGCTGATATCATAACGACTGTAGGTGAGATGAATAGCCTGAAAACAAAAATTGCAGAGGCAAAAACGGCAGCGGCAACTGCAGATAAAAAAACACTTGAGGAATTATCACTTCAAATTGATGCGACAGATAGCCCCCTAAATAAATTTATCGACGACGCATACATAGACGCAACCGAAGGCGGCATTGACGATGCCATAACTGATGGATTGGCAGCACAGGAATTCAAGAACGAAGTAACGAAACTTAAAACCGTCGTGAAAGAAAAAATCGCCGAGCCGCGCACTATGACAGATAAGTTGGTAGCACTCGGCGAAAGGGCAGCTGATGGTATTGGTAATGTCATGGGTAAAATCGGCAAGTGGGCGTCTGAATTAAGTGTCAGCGCCATGAACGGACTTAAGTCATTTTTTGCAATGATAGGCTTCCCCGCAGGTGTGACTTTTTTGGAAGGATTTTTGAAGCCTGCGGAAGTGCATGAAACGATCAAAGATGTGCTTGGCGAAAAAACACAAGTTGTGAAAGATAAGAGTGATGCTTCGGCTCTACGCAATCTTGAGGCAGCACACAAAAAAGAACTGGAGACAAGAAAAGATCTGACGTTTGAAGCATTTTGCAGGGAAAGAGCCGAGAAGCTTAAAACCGGTTTTGATGAAAAGAGAAACTATAAAATCGCTGATCTCCTGATTACAACAGACCCTGCCTTGCCCCCACCTGATACAAAAAAGGCTCCGGACCCCACCAATCAGCCGTTAGATCCAATCAATCCAAATGATCAGGCACCGGAGAGTGAGGTCCGCAAAGCCGGACATCTTTGTGCTCTAGCTTATGCCTTAGAAAAAGCTGGCCTAACACTTGAGGAAATAAGTCGTAAAAAAAATGGGGGCTGGGACAGAAAACCATTGGTTAATGTTTTACAAACATTAACTCCGTCATCCATTCGATCAAAAGATGGCGCGGCGAGGGCTAACAATCTAAAAGATGCAATTTTTGGGGTCTTTAGTGATTACACTAAAACACACCAAATGCTTGGCGTTGAGCTTGATCATGGTGTATTGCAATTAGATGATGGCCACAACTGGGGATATGATCCGCGTCTTATTGCTAACTTTAACCCAAGCACCAATCCTGTGGGTGCAATAAAACAATTGCTAGATCTTAAAATCGAGAATGGGAAATTGCCCGATGGAACGGAATTGAACGGTACGGCAAAGATTGCATTACCCGAATTACAGGCAAGATTAATAGAAGCCAAAACTTGGTACAAAATAGACTGATCCACATTAATCGTATGACCCAAAAACCCACACTCTCTCCATCCGAATCCCCCACTGTCTCCACTCCCGAGGCAAAACCGAACCTGCGCGAACGCGTGAAGACTTTCACCGACCGCGAGCTTGAGGGATTGATGGATGACTTTGAAGCAAAGCGCGGAGTTGTTGAGGAATTGCACGAAGAAGAAACAAAACAAGCAGTCGATCAACGCATGGAAGAACTGAAAGTGGCGGACGCCGTAAAAACGCGCTGGCAAACATTGCGTGCGTCCATTAAGCCGGCACCGTCCGGCAAAGTTGCCGAAATGCAGAAGAAAGCCGAAGAGAGCTTCCTTAAAAAGATGGTGGAGAAAGGAGGCCTTACTGCCGTCATCGCAAGTGCCGGTATCAGTATTCTTGCATGGCTCGGGTTCAGTGGCGCCAAGGCACTTCGTTCGAGCATCAAAGAAAAAGGATACCTGCGCACGGCAATTGAAGGTGCGAAAGAGCACCCGATTTTTGCTGCGCTGATTGCAGCGATGGGGATTAAGGTGGGAAGTGAAGCCTATAAATTCATGTCGGAAAATTCAGGTGAAATTACAAACCAGATCGAACGAGTAGCTGGAGAAAGAGGAGTGCAAGCTATTGAAGTAGTCAAAAACGTTGCAGGAAAAGCTCGTGAATTCGCTGGAAAGGCAGCAGATGCCACACTGAAAGGAATTGTTGTCGCATTTACGACTGTCCTTGGAGGAACATATGACGAAGACACAGGAGTAGTGACAATTGGAGGTGCCACTCTTCGCCCTACGGCAATAGTTGCCTGGCAAGCAGGTGTACGCAGACGAATGGGCGAAGGTGTCTTACAAAAAGGCTATTCAACATTTCTAGTAGAAGATAGGCTCCATGCCATTTTGCGCCAAACTGACATTGTGACAAAGGAATCACAGGGCGTTGCCGGACATAAAAAAATCCTTGCGAAACGCGCACTGGAATTAATGTCAGATTCCACACCCGATAATGGGGATATGCGAAAAATGGAACTTGAACGCATTATTAATACACTCGAGAGTGACTTAGGCCTCGGGGCGAAGAATGCGGCAGTAAACGTACAAACAACGCAGCAAGAAATGGAACAAAAACTCAAAACTTTGGAGGCGGAAATGGATCGTGTATACAAAACAGAGGTAGATGATTTCTCCAAGGTAAGTGCCAGTGTAAAAGATACGATGTATCAAGCGGAAAAAAAGATTATTAGTGGAGAACACGGTGGCGATGCTGACAACATCAAAAAGGAAGCTGTTGATACCGCCACAAAACGCATCAATGCGCAGCAGGAAGCTCTATTAGCGAAAAAATTACCGGTTACCCAGCAAGTGGCGGCGGTTGCCAGCGCACTATCCGATAGCATCACCACAGGGGGGCAAGGTGCACTCTCTCATCACATGAATGCGGCCACGGCAGATACTGGCAGGGTGACCAAATTACTGGAAGGAACTACTCGAAACTTTGAAAAATTGGGATGCAGCATCAAAAAAGTACCCGGTGGAAAATACATCACTGGGGCTATCGTCGGTTATTCGATGCTCCCACTCGCAATGCAAGGGGTAGCATCGCTGCGTACACGCGGGCCGGAAGGAGCAGCCGCACGCAAAGCATTGGCCGTTGATGTAGCTCAAGCTGGACTGGGATTTGTTCCCGGCGTCGGAGATGCACTTGACCTTTATAGCGCAGCAACCGGAAAAGATTTGAACGGACGGGAATTGGATTCTTGGCAACGAGCCCAGATGGCCACCTTTGGAACACTCGGTGCCGCGGCACTTGCCGCTGGCGTCGCAACAGGAGGAATATCTATTGTTGGCTGGCGTGCAGTTAGAGGCTTTCTAGCGACTCGCAAAGCGACACATATTGCAAAAATGGCTTCACAAGGCGTCGATGTCGCTACAGTAACGGCAAAAAGTATCAAAGCGATTGAAAAGGGGCAAGATAGTGTCGAGGTGTTGGATGACATGCTAAAAATGACAGCATTCCAGCGAAAAGCTCTCAAAGTAAAAGGCTTTGTGAATAATGCCCAACGCACCATGCAAGTGGTGACATACAGCCAACTCGGCATTCAAGTAGTTTCGGGTGCTATGACACTCTGCGGCAATGTAGAAGGCACTATCGAGTCAGCACATGGGAAAGTGATGCAAGGTATTGATAAATTTGAAGAAATTACCACTCCTAAAACAGCATGAAAATAAAAAGTTCACCCCAAATGGGCCAACCCCTCCCCTTCCCCGCCTGGCTGGAGCAGACCTACCCCGAGAAAACTGCAAAGCGCGAGTTCCTCCGCATGATCGGGGCGCTCGATGTGGCGTATTTGATGTATCGGACGAAGAGAACGGAGAAGAAGCAGAGGATGCAGAAGACTCAGAGGATTCAGAGGATCGATACGACGGTCAGGGTCCCATCGATGCCTCTGAAGGTAGAGGAACACACGAAGCTACAGAAAAAGAAGACCCAGAAGAAGCCTGCAAAAGATGAGATTACAATGGAATTTGATCACAAACCTGCGACATCCGTTGTTGATGCACCCCAGCAGCACCGCGGCGTTTACCCTGAGTCTGTCGAATGGGTCGGTGCGGTAAAAATTGCGAAGGCCCCAAAAAAAGCGAAGAATCTGACCATCTCGTTTCACAAAGAGGCAGACCCGGTAATCATTCATCCGAAAAAAATCCCAGCCCCCGTGGTACACGAAACACCAGAACCACTCGTGCTGGAAATAGAACCGACAATCGAAAACCCAGCAGCGCCCCGGAGCTTGTCCCGAGCAGAGCCGAGGGGTGGGCGCGGCAGTAAAAAGTCCTGGCTCGACGATCCCTTATTGGAAGAAACCGAGCTGCGCAAACTAAAGCAACCGTTGACCACCGATGGCATCACCGTGTCCTTCGACGTCCGAAATAACCAGGGTGACGATGAAACAGTTATCACGATCAATAACACGGCATGGCGGGCGCTCCTGACATCCCCATCGCTGGACTTAAGCGCCATGGCACAAATCGTTCGCGTATCGTACGGCGAACTCTATGTTCTTGGACGGATGGCACTGGGAGCAATGTCCGGCGAAGGATATATCGAATCTGCCGAGGCGGTGCGCATCGTTACACTCCTAGCCGAAGCAACGGGGTCCACCGTGACCTGCGACATCACATACTTCGACAAAGATGCTGCATCTAAAACGCGCACAAGCAATTTCCTGCACGTTCGCTTTGAACGCGTGTAAGTAGGTCGTTACACTCCTACCCATGGACATTCTCCGCACCTATCTATTCTTGATACCGCTGGCAGTGATGATTCTCTGTGAGTGCACGAAGGCATGCACGGAGCGGATCCGAACTGGCCAATGGCATGCGGGATTTTTCAGACCCGGAGGAATGCCTAGTACCCACAGTGCATTCGTCACGTCGCTGCTGATTATTGTCGAACGAAAGGCGGGCCTAGAGTCGTTGGAATTCGCGATGGCATTCGTGTTCGCGGCGGTCGTATGGTACGACGCAGTGAGCTTACGACATGAAGTGGGGCTACAGGCAGAAATGCTCAACCGTCTGCAGCAGTGGCAACATTTTCGTGAGCGCGTGGGGCACTCGGTACTGGAAGTAATGGGGGGCATCGTGTTTGGGACGGTGGTGACGTATGTAGGGATTTGGATGAGCTAGCTATTAGCTTGTTAGCTGGTCAGCTAGTTAGCTTGTCAGCTT
>JAYUSS010000089.1:0-5143 GCA_043755535.1 Candidatus Peregrinibacteria bacterium
GTGAGTGATGTTAAGAATAAGACACTATCGATTTTAAGCAGCAGCTAGCGCTGAAATCATAGTGTCAAAAAAAGTCATAGGAAATAGACGACTACCATCTATAAGAAGCTGCAACTACAAAAGGATGTGGTATAGTGCCCCCAATGACACAATCTCATGTGATTGGCGTGGATTTAGGCGGAACCAAGTGTGCGCTCGCGTTATTCGATGCCGAAACGTTTGAAATTCTCCAAAAAAAGACTATTCCTACTCGTGCGACCGACGGGTTCGAAGAAGTGATGAATGATGTCGTAGCAGCCATCGAAAGTCTGAAGACACCAGAAACTACAGCGGTGGGCATCGGCGTGCCCGGCTTAGTCCGTCAGCCGGAAGGATTTTTGATCAAAGCCCCGAATATTGCCAATAGTGATAACTTTCCCATCAAGCAGATGCTGACCGAAAAACTCGGCATGCCGGTGTTTGTCGGGAATGATGCCAACTGCTTCGTGCTTGCAGAAGCGAGACTTGGTAGCGGTAAAGATTACAAAATGGTGATCGGCATTACCTTCGGTACGGGGGTCGGTGGCGGGCTCGTGATCGATGGAAAATTATTTGAAGGTGCACACGGCTACGCCGCGGAAATCGGCCACATGCTGATGATGCCAGGGCATCCTCCATACGATGATAAAGAAGATCAGAGGGGTCGCGTGGAGCAATTCCTTTCGGGTACGGCGATGGGCAAACGCTGCGAAGAGGCAACAAGCCCCGAGGATTACTTAGAAGGCGCGGTGTGCTCCTTCATGCAACCGCAGATCTACCGCGAGGTTGCATGGCTTTGCACCACGCTCACCTACATGATGGACCCGGATGTGATTGTGTTTGGCGGAAGTGCTGGGCATGCACTGCTTAAGCATGTGGATCAAATTACTGCTGAGTTAAAGAAGTGGACTTTGCCGGGGACTCCCCTGCCCGCGATCAAAGCAGCGACGATGAAGGAGGCAGGGGTTGTGGGGGCGGCGTTGTTGACAAGATAAAATAATGAGTTATTATAAATATATGAAAAATATCATACTAGATGAGGTTGACGTTAGAGGTCTTTTCGCTTTGGAAGATGAAGTTGAAAAAATTCAATCGTTTCTTAAAGAAAGAGGCATATCTCCAGAAAATTTATTATTGACAGGAATGGATGGTAGTGAAGAAAGAATTAAAGAAGTACTCGAAAAAGGTATTGCAGGAAGAGAAAGCAATACAACATTTGCCCAAACAATAGAAGAAATACTTGAATGCTCTTTTAGTGGAACGCCACACGTTTTGGACTATGCATCTGAATCCGATAATCCAGCAATTGTGGTTTATGACTCTACCAATCTTCATGTTTGCGATGACGAAAATGAACATCCTTTTGAAATTACCCAGGGAGCATATGCACCCACTCATAATGCAACATTTCGAGATGCCATAATCGCAATTATTCATTTGAAGACAGGATTCAAATGAGCTCAATCGACGGACTCCATCCTCCATGCCAATCCCCTTCATTGTCAATCCGCTGAAACCCGTGCGCGCCAAAAAAATCACGCTGCGCCTGGGTTACGCCGTCATATCCTTGACCGCCTTGAGCAGGATATCCTTCCACGAAGCAGCAAGAGTCGAATCGAGAATAACCGGCATTTCCTGATCAAGGTCTTCAAAATGCACCATGCTTCTTAAGCAAAGAAGCGGATTGAAGTTTGCACCATATTTCTCCGTGCTCCTCCCGATCAATTCCGCAAGAGTACAGTGATCACGCAAGATGATCGCAAGATCCAGATAATCGCGAATTGCGGCACGATGGGTTATCGCGAGCATCTTCATGAGAGCAATATCGAGAATGCTTGCCATCTTCAGACTGACAGCATCCAGCAATGGCATGACCAATGGGTACCGGTAATCGGCGATGAAACTCAGTTTTACATCTGCCAGATCCGCGTGAATCGTATGAGCATCGGCATCCCGAACCCTAAGATCCGAAAAACTCTCTAGCCATACGCGAATGGCTTCAATATCCGGAATCTGCGAAAAGAAATCGAAATCCTGTGACTCACGATGGCCGATCTGCAGCGCAAGAGCGGTGCCACCTGCGAGGTAGAATTGGTTTCTGCTAAGAACATCTGATGCTTGGCGAAGGACATTCCAGACATTTTTTTGCGACTCTCGGAGTACTTCAAGATGCAGATCAGGCATAGGAGATGAGAACGTCGTCAGGCAGCGTACGCTCAAAGACACATTCGGCAAACGCTTTGCCTCGCGGCGTCCACTGGCCCCTCAGCGGGTGCTCGATGGCATCGAGAATCTGCTCTCTGGACACCGAGCTCCGCAGTTCCTTCCATTCCTCCCATGTACCCAAGTTTATCACCCGCGTGATGTATACGTTTAACGGCGTGCCGGACCCTGCAACCCATGTCAGTCCTGTAGATTTCATACTCTTCTATTATACATGATTTTGGTCGAGAAATCGAGAATCAATGCCATTTTCCGTGACATTCCCCCTCTTTATCAATCCTCTCAAACCCGTGTGCGCCAAAGAAATCGCGCTGTGCCTGGATTAAGTTCTGCGGAAGTTTCTCGGTACGATAACTGTCGTAGTACCAGAGTGCGGATGACATTGCAGGAAGCGGAATACCTCGCAGTGCGCCAAGAGCGACAGTACGTCGCCAATTGATCTGCCGGACGTTTTCGAATCGTGCACGCAATGCCAGCCCTGCATCACGATCTCCTGCAAACGCTTTCTGATACCACTCGGTCATCGCAGAACGAATAATACAACCCCCACGCCAGATGCGGCAGATCTCCGATACATTTAAGTTCCATCCTTCTGCCTTAGATGCCTCAGTTATAAGTTGCAACCCTTGTGCATAGGCATTGAGCATGGAAAGTTCGAGCGCAGCACGTACATCTTCGATCAGTTCCGTGCGATCGACAGGAATATCGTCAACTTGGAGCGGTGTAGCTTTTGATTGATTTACGCGGAACTCTTTTGCCGAGGACATAATGCGCGCATCAACCCCTGCGGTAATCGTTGGAACCGACACTCCGTACTCAAACGCAGACTCCGTCGTCCACTTGCCGGTACCCTTTTGCGCGGCTGCGTCTTTGATCATATCAATCAGATCGCTTCCACTTTCGGGGTCTTTCAGTGTAAAAATCTGCGCCGTGATTTCCATCAGAAACCCCTTCAGCTCCGGGGTTTTACTCCAGTCACTGAATATCTGTGCGAGTTCTGCATTGGTAAGGCCCCCAAGACGCTTGAGCAGATCGTAGGCTTCGGCGATCAGCTGCATCACACCGTACTCAATGCCGTTATGAACGGTTTTGACGAAATGGCCTGCACCGACTTCGCCGATGTATGTGACACATTTTCCACCGGCACCGTCATCAGCAGACATCTTCATGAGTAATGGCTCAAGATGTGTATACGCCTCACGGTCTCCACCCGGCATCATGCTTGGTCCGTGTAGTGCACCTGCTTCGCCGCCAGATACACCCATGCCGACGAACCTGATAGCGCTGCGGCCAGGAATGGCCGCGCTGATGTTTGATAATTCGTTGCATCGCCTTTTTGTGTCGCGGTAGTGACTGTTACCCGCATCAATCAAAATATCTCCACTTGATAGATGGGGCATCAATTGCTCGATCATTTCATCTACCGCTTCACCCGCTTTCACCATCAGCACAATTGCGCGTGGGCTTTGCATGGAATGCACAAACTCATCAATCGTCTTGGTTGCGATGAACTCTCCTTCCGACCCATGTGCTGCCATAAAGGTATCCGTTTTTTCAGGAGTGCGGTTATAGACGGAAACACGAGCGCCGTTGCGTGCGGCATTACGCGCAAGGTTCGCGCCCATTGTTCCGAGGCCGATTAATCCTATGGAAGGCAAAGAGGTTGTAGAAGGCATAGAAGGCAAAGAGGATTACACGATGGAGTCGTGAAGTTTACGTAAAAGATAGCTCACGCGTTTAATATGGTCATCAGCAGTTTCATATACGCATGATTCAATGTAACCAAGGCGCTGTGCCAATGAGTATTGATAATGAAGTTCTTCCAGAGAACCAATGGCCATAACCATAAAATGCTTTCTATCCTTCGGAGTTTTGCGAGCACTTCCTTCAACAATACACATCGGCACTCCATAACTTGATCGCCTCATTTGTTGTACCAGAGCAAATTTTTCTTCTGAGGGAAAATCCTTAGTAATTTTATATGTGAATAAACAGAGGGCATCTGCCTCTTTCCAGACAACTAACTTTTGATACGGCCTTTCGCTCATGAATAAATTATACCTCTATCCCGTCTTTCCCTTCTATGCCTTCTTTGCCTTCGTAGACACTTTCTCCCAATCCTCCATAAATTTCTTGAGGCCGCTGTCAGTTAATGGATGATTCGGTAATTTCTGAAAGACGTCATACGGCATGGTACAAATATGCGCCCCAAGACGTGCAGCCTCGACGACATGCATCGGGTGACGAATGGATGCAACGAGCACTTCCGTTTTGAAATCGTAGTTACTCCACACATCGAGAATATCGGAGATCAACTGCATACCGTCTTCCCCAATGTCGTCAAGACGCCCGATAAAAGGACTGATAATCGTTGCTCCCGCCTTGGCTGCAAGAATTGCTTGGGGAACAGAGAACACCAATGTGACGTTCGTGCGGATCTTTTTGGATTTGAAATAAGACACTGCTTTCAATCCTTCCGTCGTCATTGGCACTTTGACGACAATGTTCTTATGCCACTTTGCATATTCCGTTCCCTGCTTCTTCATTCCTTCAAAATCAGTCGCGGTAACCTGTGCGCTGACATTCGGTGCGTACTTGCACATCTCGAGCACGGTCTTCTTGAAGTCTTTCCCCTCCTTCGCGACAAGCGACGGATTGGTCGTCACGCCATCTAACACTCCGAGCGATGCAGCAAGTTTGACCTGTTCGACGTTAGCGGTATCCAAAAAGATTTTCATGAGTGAGGGTGGAAGTGCTGACTGATTGTACTCCGATGAACTCTGAACGCATCTAGATTCATCAACAGGTAGTCGTCGATTCCCCCCTACTTTTTTCTTGACATGCCTCTATAGCACATAGAAATAAGGAATCAGACTGATAGTCATGCATGCATCCACGCATG
>JAYUSS010000090.1:0-5109 GCA_043755535.1 Candidatus Peregrinibacteria bacterium
GTTTCCCTCATAACTTGCACCGATACCGCGTCAGCTTGCTGCGCGGTAGTTCATTCGCTCTCTGCATTCATCCAGACTGGAGAATATGTTCCACGCGATTCCATGCGCTTCTCGTTCGGTGAGTTGATTCGGAATGAGAACACCTTTCATATGAGCATTTTTTGCAGCAAGCATGTCTGAATATAGGTCGCCCATGTAGACACAATTCTCAGGAGTGACTTTAAGAGTGTCTGCAACTTTCCAGAGCCCGAAGGGATCCGGTTTTTTCTTTCCTTCCAAATCGTCCTGACAAATGAAGGTATCAGGAGCAAAAAAGCGATCATGCTGCAGGTGGTTCAGTACACGGATATTCTGTTTTCTTGCATGAGAAACAATGCCCATAGGAATGGATCGTGATTTGAGTTCAAGCAGAAGGTCTTCAGCTCCTTCCATCCAATGCATATCTGCAAGAAGGATGCCATACAGATCATTTCGTTGTTGCTGAATAGTAGTTGCCAATGAGATATTCAGCCCAACCGCTTCCAAAAGTCGAACAATATCTGTCCCGTAGACAAGCTCAATAAACTGGCGCTCGTCGATAGTTTTGCCGTATTCAGCCAGTGTTCGTTGATTGGCTTCCAACCATGTTGTATGAGATGGAACCAGAAGGTTGTCCCAATCGAAGATGACGGCTATTTCGTTCATAGGTGTATTTTATACGATATTTGACAATTTTTGTCAATAAGGGCAGAATGGCTGACCTATGAAAAACCTAGCTGACGCCTTTCGGGATCGTCCAAAGCCCAACTATCAGCATTTGCGAATCATGACGGTGAATGAACCCCGTCAGGAGCAATTAGAAGCGAGACTTACCGAAGAACAACGATTGAAGTTGCATGACCTTCTCGGGAAAAAGCTAGGTGCTGAAGATACCTCGAAGAAATATGTTCGCTCCAATGGAGAGGGGGATCCAGAGCTACAACTTAAGGCAGCATCTGCTTCCAAAAGATATAACGATTATCGTACGACGCTTGTCGGAGAACACGATGATGATTTGGGTCCCAAAGATAGACTTCGAGGCACCATTAGTCGCTCAGGCATCGATGTCACTCCTCCAAGCTCTGTGAGAGATGGTTCAGATCCTTTAGGAGCTCCTTTGCCAGTGATGACGGCGCATAATAAAAATGTGTTGGGAGTTGATCCGATTGCAGGAGAGTATTTTGCCGCATTCGGAATGGTTCCTGTTTATTGCTATGACATGACAGATGCAGAATTGAGATCTATTGTGGAGCATTTTGAAAGCTGTCATAAGTGGTATAGAACGCCAATTATTGCCAATAAAAAGACAAAAGTGAGCGAAGTACGAAGAATGCTGAGTCGTGTCGATAACGACTCAGCTGTATTTTTCTTGGATGATCTAAAAAGTGGCAAGAAATCGGATAAAAATGCAAAACGAGATCTTATCGGCACACTCGCAACTCGTGATCTTGTCAACCTGGAACTTCAATACGATTCTGTGCCTGCATGGGATTATGCGAAGAAGGCGGGTAATTTCATTGTACGAAAAGAAGGTATCACTCCTGATGAAGGAATTGATCTGATGGAGAACCGCGAATCGTTTATTGCGATCGAAGGTAACGACGGAAAGTTCCGTATTTTAACTGAGACCCAAGCACATCTTTATACTCTGCTTAATCCTTTTGAGCGTGAAGAAGGTGGTTTGGACTATATGATCAGTGTTGGCCTTAGTAAGGAGAGCGATCCTGTCGGTCGCATGAAGAAATTCAAGTCTCGTGTGCATAACTGGATGGCTGATACAGCGCATATGCTGCGAGAAGATAATATGCACACACTTGAGCAACTTCGTAATATTGATCCAAAAGCTGTGATGGCCGCAGGTACGGTTATTAGTCCGGCAGGCACACGTCGCATTCTTGATTTGGGATATCAGTATGCCAAAATTGGTATTGGAGGAGGCCAGCAATGCACAACTACTAGTACAACCGGGGTCGGAATTCCTGCAGCTTGGGCACATTATATTAATGGTGTTGCTGCTGCGGCACATGGGCGAGGATCTGTGATTGCAGATGGCTTTATTGCAAACGATGCCACAGCTTGTCTTGCTATGTCTTTCCCTGGTGTTGGTTACGTTATGAAGGGTTCTCGATTCGCGCCGCTACGCGAAACAGCAACGGATTACAAAGTAGATGAGAAGGGAAAATATAAAATGATCCAAGGTGAAGCGTCTGCGCCAAGAGCTCTGGAACGTATGTTGCGAAGAGAAATCACGACTCGAGAGCAGAAAACTACTCGAAAGGTTGGTCCTCATGCCGAAGGCGCGGCTGGTTCTAAGGTTTACCCTGAGATTGGGAGGGAAACTGTAGGTCACATGGCTCTGGGAATTAAAAGAGCGCTCCAATCATGGTTGAGCTACGTAGATGCACATTCTATTCAGGAAGGAAAACGGAAGACGCGCTATGAAGTTGTGCGTTCGTAAGAAATCCATTTCCCCTTGCCCCCACAGGCCAATTCGGATAAGAATACCATATGGTAACAGCCACTCGACCCACAAAGGAGTTAGCGGAGTTGCACTTCCACCTTGGACAGAGCGTTGAGCCTCACATCCTGTGGTCTATTGCCCATGAGCAGGGAATTAAACTGCCGAGCAAAGACTACTGGGAGTTTTACGATATGGTGACGCTCAATAAACAGAAGGAGCAGATCACCTGGGAGGATTATCACAAGCTGTTTCACCTGACAGAGCTTGTTCAAAGCTCACCAGTAGCTATGGAGCGCACGCTCTACGAAGTGATTTCCGGTGCGTACCGAGTGAATAACATCACGCTCCTGGAGCCGGGCTTTAACCCGCTGTATCGTAATCGCGAAGGGGAGAGAGACTTGGACCAGATCATTTTGGCGGCGCTACGCGGTATGGAGCGTGCGCTTGCAGAATTCCCCAAGGTTCGGGCTGGTCTTATCCTCATGCTCGATCGCCGTCTTCCTGTTGATATAAACGCGATCATTGTCCGCAAAGCCATCAAATACCGCTCACGCGGGGTCGTTGGTATCGACATTGCAGGGCCGCTCGCCAAAGATCAGACGTTCGAATACGCGGATTACACCAAGCTCTACGAAGAGGCGAGGGCCAACGGACTCAAGACGACGGTTCACACAGGTGAGGACGGCACAGCGGAGGAAATGAATCACGTATTGGATGTTTTGCCGCTTGATCGCATCAACCACGGATTTCGCGCTTACACAGACCCGAAGCTTATGGAGAAGATCGTTAAAAAAGATCTGACGCTTTGTATGTGTCCAACCTCGAACTTTAGCGTCGGGTTTATTAAAGACGGTGATCACTTCCGTGAAGTCATCCAGGCGCTCTGGGGCGCAGGGGTGAAGTTCTGCATGAACACCGATAACCCGTCGATGCTTCGTACGAACCTCAAAAAAGAGATTGAATATCTGCGTCAGTACAACTGTCTGACCGAAGAGCAGATTGATCAGACGATTCAGTGGGCATTTGATTGTACGTTTATTCCTACAGAGCTAGGGAAGAATCTGTATCTTTGATCTTTTTAATTGCCTGCGGACACCTCCCCCTAACCCCCAACCCCCTTTCCCCCGAGGGGAGCAAGGGGGCTTCAAAGGAAAAATTCTTTAGTAAACGTACTGGCGTTCCCCTCTCCCCTCGGGGGAGGGGCTAGGGGAGGGGGAGGAAGCACAGAATAAAATTTTCCTATCCATCAATCGCATATGCCAAAGTCATCCCCCTCCGGCTCAAAAATCGTTTCTCTCGAAGGCCTGACCTTCGACGACCTGCTCCTGCTCCCCAATGAATCGAGCTTCCCACGCGAGGCGGTGAATTTGGCGACGCAGCTCCACCCTCGTATCAAGCTGAAACTCCCTATCCTCAGCTCACCTATGGATACGGTAACGGAGTCGGGGATGGCCATTGCCATGGCAGAGCGTGGCGGGCTTGGCGTCATTCACCGAAACCTCGCGATCGAGAAGCAGACGGCCATGGTTAAACACGTAAAGGAGGCAAAGGTGATTGATAAAGAAAGGGCATCACTCGATTCCAAAGGACGCTACCTATGTGCAGCGGCAATTGGTGCTGGTGCAGATATGCAAGAACGTGTGAAAGCGTTGGTTGCAGCCGGTGCGGACATGATCGTCGTCGATTCCGGACATGGCCACAGCACGTACATTATGGACTGCGTGAAGCACATCAAGAAAACCTATAAAGACAAAGTGGTGGTGATGGCGGGGAATATTGCGACCTTCGATGGAGCAAAGGCGCTCATTAAAGCAGGGGCCGATGTACTGCGTGTCGGCGTTGGACCGGGGAGCATTTGTACCACGCGTGTGATTACGGGGATGGGCGTTCCCCAGATGACGGCATTGATGGAAGTGGCGCGTGCATGCCGTTCGACAGGCTCACGGCAGGCAAGCGTAACATTCGTGGCTGACGGAGGAATTAGAATGATGGGGGACATGGCCAAGGCCCTCGCTACCGGTGCATCAGCCGTCATGCTCGGAGGGATGCTCGCAGGGCATGAACAGGCGCCGGGCGACAAAGTGAAAGTGAATGGTGAGGTGTTCAAGCAATATCGAGGTATGGGAAGCATTGGCGCCATGCAAAAAGGCGGTGCCGAACGTTACGGTCAGAAGGCGCAGAATGCCGCCAAGCAGCTGATTGCAGAAGGCGTGGAAGGATTGGTTCCGTTCAAAGGGGATGTGCATGATTTCTTGTTCCAGGCCGCCGGCAGTCTGCGCTCGTCCTTCTACTATCTCGGCTCCAAAAACATCGCTGAGTTCCACAAGAAAGCAAAGTTCATCAAAATTTCGCAGGCGGGGATGAAGGAGAGTCACCCGCACACGATTGCGGTGGTGGATAGCGGGGGGAATTACGCTGTATGAATGTGGCTAAGGATAAAGTCTGCTCGATTGCGTGCTTCTTTCATGATAGGCACGTGGATGACGTCATAGCCAAGCTCCGCGTAGACTTCTTGTAGGTATTGGTCTAATAAAATCGCTGTTGCTTCATCTTCGATGCGTACATGATTTTGCTTAAAAGGGAGTCTTTCGAGGTGGAATACGCGCTTATATTTGAGTGTAAGACGCTCA
>JAYUSS010000091.1:0-5100 GCA_043755535.1 Candidatus Peregrinibacteria bacterium
CAAAATCGCCTCCGCAATCTGTTCTCCTTTTCCTTGCAAGGTTTGATAAGCGCGAACCCTGTCCTTCAGGGCTTCGATAAACTCGAAGTGGTCGGTCCAGGCGAGGACATCCACCCATCGGATGGATGACGAAGCGTCCGTTCCGATTACGACGATCACGTCGTTCTTTTTCCCGTTGCACCAGTATTCACGCAGTGCGTCGGCGAAGCCGACATCCGCGTCTACCAGATACACCAGGATGTTCACTTGCTTCCGTGCTCCTACGGTGCAAAGTGCGTCCGTCAGAGTCTTGTTCACCATCGGCGTAAAATCCGCCGGTGGCGCAACTCCCGCCTGCAATACCCGATTCAGGCAGATGTGACCATAGGGCCCATCATAGACCTCCGGGTAAGGCAGCAAGCGTTCTTTGTATCCGCTCATCGCACCACTAGTCTTCCGGATCGAATGAGATCCTTTGACGTAGTTAACAGTGTAATGACGGATGGCAGTAGGGATACGTTTTGGGAGTGTTCCATCCCACGTAATCTCGTAGATGTACGAAGTGCTATCCGCGCTGGAGTTGAGTTTCATTGTCTGTCTCGTACTACCCCAATGACTGAGAAACTGGGCGTACACCGATGCATTGGTGTCGATGTATTCCTCTGCACCGTTCGGCATCGAGTTTGATGTATAGAGATGGTAGTAGGGACCCCAATAGGTCTGTGACTTATTCCCATCTTTATCCGTCGACTCCGTGTAGTAACGTTCAATGTATTCTGCGCGTTTGGCACATCCGTTGTAAATTTCCGTGTCACCGATGTCGGTAAGGAAGAAATACCCAACGGCCGTTGCCGTGTACACGAAGAATGGGGTCACACAACATGCAAACCCAAACTCCCCATTCGTGAAGTTTTCATGTTTGTACTTCCAGAACCAGAAGTAGAGAAAGGTTGCAATCAGAGCAAACCAGATGACGGTATTGCCCCACACGATCTTCCAGAGTTCGTCGGCCATGCCGTTGTAGGCCATCCAAATGTTCATGCCGATCATGGCAAGAACCGACGCGCCCCATACTTTGATCACCATTTCCTTTTCTTTGTCGCTGGATTCACTCCAGCTGTGATGCCGCCCGAATCCGGACATGCGCTGGCTCCTTTCTTCTTGCTGAAATGTGTTGATTTCCGTTCCGTACCCGTCCTGCTCTCGGATCAAAAGCACGGCGGGAACGGACGTAGCGCTATTCTGTTAATAATCAATCTGGGTAGACACGATATTATTCACTATTATTTTATATATGTCAAATATTTTGCTTGCAAAAACGCTATTTGAAGTGTATAAACCCCGCATCACCGAATGCCGATCGCTGCGGTCCTGATCCCGAAGGGATCACCCTGAGTAAACCCCGAGCTTGTCGAGGGGCGCGTCGAAGGGTGCCATCCTCAACGGAATATCCTCCGCATCAGGCGAAAAGACGCATTCGGGTAGAACCTAAGGATTTTGATCATCGTATGGTATCCGCACCTTAAACTGGTGCTCCTGCTTGTATTAATTCCTGCTCTGCGCCCACCCATCGGCGCTCTGATTATTTACCCTCATTACTTCCTTACTTCTCGTTGTATGGCCATTCCTACAGAACAGCTGCTGCTGGAACACGCGTGTCACTTCGGTCACCCACAATCCAAGTGGAACCCGAAGATTGCGCCTTACCTCTACGGTACACGTAAGGGTATTCATATTTTCGACCTTCAGAAAACCCGCGAAGGTCTGATATCCGTTGTCGAGGCTATGAAGGCGTTGCAGGCATCGGGCAAGACCATCCTCTTCGTTTCCACCAAGCAACAGGCAATCCCGTTGATCGAGGACATGGGACAGAAGCTGGGGCAACCTGTCGTTACGAAGAAGTGGATTCCCGGACTCTTAACAAACTGGCCTACAATTCGTCGCCGACTCCAGTACTACCTCGATCTGCGCCGCAGTTTCCAGACAGGCGAAGTGGAGAAGTACACCAAGAAGGAGCAAACAAGTTTACGCAAGGAACTTGCCAAGCTCGATGCCGCACTCTCCGGTGTTGCAACCATGAGCGGACTGCCTGATGCACTCTTCGTTGTGGATGCAGTGCGCGATCACGTCGCTGTACTCGAAGCAAAGAAACTGGGCATCCCTGTCTTCGGTATTTGTGACACCAATGCAAATCCCTTTGATTTTCATAAATTCATCCCGGCTAACGATGACGCAGTTCGTTCTATCCAGATTCTGCTCGATACGATCTCGGGTGAACTCGTCGACGTTCGCGCTAAAAAGGCTGAGGCGCTCAAGGCTGAAGATAAGCCAGAAGAGCGCACGGTGATCGGTGGATCCTATTAATCCCAATCCCCCTAAGTCCTAACCCCTAAGTCCTAACCCCTAAGTCCTAACCCCCTCCTCCTATGGACATCTCCGCATCATCCATCCAATCCCTTCGCGCCCGCACAGGCGTTTCCATCTCTGCTGTTAAAGATGCATTGGTCGAAGCCGGTGGCGACGAAGAAAAGGCAATCGAAATACTGCGCAAGCGTGGAATCGCCCAGGCAGCCAAAAAGGCAGACCGCGCCCAGGGCGAAGGTCTCGTCTTCCATAAAGAAGAAGGCAACAAGAGCGCCATGCTCATCCTTCGCTGCGAGACCGACTTCGTCGCACGCGACGATGGTTTCCAGGCAGTTGGGCAAAAGCTCGTCGAAGAGCTTTTCTCAGCCGGCCTCGATGCAGCTAAAAAACTCGCTTCCGAGACTGTGCCTGAACTCGTGCAGAAGCTAGGGGAAAACATCACCGCTGATGATATGCATGTCATTGAAGCTCCAGTGCTTGGTAGTTACCTTCACTCTAACCACAAGATCGGTGTCATCATCGGACTTGAAGGTTCCAGCAAAGAAGTTGCTCGCGATATTGCAATGCACGCCGCAGCCCTCAGCCCACGCTACGTACACCCCGAGGAAGTCGGTTCAGATGTGCTCGAGAAAGAGCGCGAGATCTGGCAGGAGCAGATGAAGAAGGAAAACAAGCCGGAAGCAATGTTGGACAAGATCATGGCCGGTAAAGAGAAGAAGTTCCGCGAAGAGAACGCCATCATCAAGCAGGCGTTCGTGAAGGACCCCTCAAAGACTGTGGAGCAGCATTTGGATGGAGGGAAGATTACGACATATGTTCGCATTTCAGTAGCCTAAAAGGACTTAGAAGATGTAGAAGACTTAGAAGACGTAGAGGAGCATATCCTCTATTTCTTCTAAATCCTCTAAGTCCTCTATAGCCTCTCGTCTACCACTTCTGCCACGGCATCTCGATCTGATCCAAAGGAATATCGTCGAGTGAGTCGGCGATTTTTTCGCCAGCGGCCTTCGCAATAATTGGGTGAAGCTGTTTACGGAACAGGAAGAGTGCGACTGCAGTAGCTCCAAAGAGGCCAAGCCCCAAGCCGATCGGCAAGAATGGGAAGGTATCTTCCTGGATAGGAGCTGCAGGCTTAACCGCCTTACAGTCGGGCCCACAGAGTTCTCCACCGTCACAGTCTTCTTTTTCATCGATCACTCTGTCTCCACAACGTGACTCGCGGCAATCGGAACGGCAGGAATCAGGACGGGTATCGGAGTTATTGCGTCCGTCATCACACTGTTCGCGGCTACCGACGATTGCATCTCCGCAGGTTGGGGCTTTGCAAAGCGTAGTGCAGTTGTCGTCATTATTGTCGTTGCCGTCATCGCAGTATTCACCGGGCTGCAAGAATCCGTCTCCGCAACGGGGCTTTTTACACTCCACGCTGCAGATGTCGTTATTGCTTGCATTACCGTCGTCACATTCCTCCTGACCCTCGCGGATATTATTGCCACAAAGAGGCAATTTACAGAGGTTATTACATCCATCGGCATTCACGCGGTTTCCGTCGTCACATTCTTCGCCTGCAGCGATCTGAAGAGCTGCATCACCGCAACGAGCCATGACACATTGATTGGTACAGGCATCGGCATCAACACGGTTTCCGTCGTCACATTCTTCGCCTGTCTGTTGTATAGCATCACCACAGGTTGGGATTTTACAGTCATTTGTACATCCATCGCTGCCTACTACGTTTCCGTCATCACATTGCTCACCAAGTGAGGTGTGCATGATCTGGTCACCGCAGCGGGGAGTCTTGCAAGCGTTGGTACACGTATCGTTGTTCAGCTGGTTACCGTCATCACACTCTTCGGATGTCTGGACGACACCGTCTCCACATGCGGGAGATTTACAGGTGTTGCTGCAACTATCACCGTCGACACGATTACCATCATCACACTGTTCCCATACGGCAGCGGTGCTGTCTCCACACACCGCAATGCGGCAGGAGTTGGTGCAGGCATCCGTATCCAAACGATTACCGTCGTCACACTGTTCACCTATATCAACGATTGCGTTACCGCATACGACACCGGCAGTAGTACCGATGGATGCTTTGCCGGAAGTCCCTCCAGATGTCGCTGCTTGGTGCAATACCACGCTGGTAGCAGATGATCCACCACAAGCAGGGAGGAAGTTGCGCTTGCAACCACCGGTACAGTTACCATTCTGGTCACAGGTCGGAACCGTACAAATCGCACCGCACATCGGGGCGAGGTAGCGCGTTTCGATCATCAATTCTCCCGTCGCAGGGTCCAGGGCGTACACTTCTTCGGATTCAGGTTCACACTCTTCTTTGAGTGCAGGGGAAATGAGTCCGTCTCCGCAATAAAGTTCCACGCAATCTTTCGTACAGTTACTGAATCCGTTTTTTGTCGATCCAAGATCACACTCTTCTCCCTCGTTCCGCACACCGTTCCCGCAGAGCGGTGACCGGCTGCTGCTGGACGCCGCTTTTACCGGACAACCCGGCGTGCCATACGGCTTGCCGACACAATCGGAAGTCACTGATGCTTGAAGCCCCTGTGAGAGCGACAAGAACAGCAAGAACGCCGCGAAGGATGAAGCGGCAAACAAGATCCCGGCAGATGTGTGTTTGTTCATAAAGTTCTTCTTAGTATAGCACAGAACCACCTCCCTGAACATATCCTTTTTATACCTCACAGCGAGGCCTGGTATCCGAGTCTCAAATCTGGTATACTTATAGGTATGAAA
>JAYUSS010000092.1:0-16789 GCA_043755535.1 Candidatus Peregrinibacteria bacterium
GGAAGCGGTAGAGGTTGACACTCCTACTTTGCAGCTCTCTTTCGTTGTTGCACAGGGAAAAGACCCGATCAGGGTTCAGGGTTTACGGGACACGAGTGTTGGAGAAGAGTAATAGTTGCAAATAGTATCTATTTCAGCTATAATACTATGATGTTCCGGAAACTCTTCGCCACCGTGCTCCTGGCAACTATCGTCGCGATTCCGCTGACGGCCGATGCGTATATGTCGCCCGAAGATGTGATGGACGATGAAAACCTGACAACACAGTTCTTTGCACCGCCTCCTTCCAGGAGAACCGTTCAAGATGTTCTGAGGAGACAGCAGGAACTGAGTGCCATGCGCCGCGAAGCGGAGCTGGCACTTGTGAAACCACAGCCAAAGGCAGAGGCAAATGTAGCCGCAAACGACCCCGAGCCGGCGTCTTCCGGCAGTGATATCGATAAGCTGATTCAACTGATCCAGTTGCTGCAGGATGAAGACAGCCACAGCGCCGCACCGGCTGAAGAGAACCCCGACTCCGGACTCAGCGTCACCGACGAACGCCTGCTGGAGCGTATTCGCGCACGGCAGGAAGCTGCTTCACGTGCAGCGATGATCCAAGCCTTGCTTGGTGACGATGCCGTGCTCCATAGCGGCGCACCACTCAGCGATACGGGCCCGATGTCCTTTGTCGCCGTCGCGCTTATGGGACTGGCGGTATGTGAGACGTGGAGACGGGTACGGAAGGCGGAAAAGACAAGCTTCTAGCTTTTAGCTTTTAGCTTCTAGAAGCCAGAAGCTATCCCGCTAAAAGCTTTTTTGCGTTCGCGCGCTAGCGCACTGATGCGGATTTTTCATGGGGAAAGTCCGGAGATCTGATACCGTGGGGGCATCGACGAACACCTCTCTTTTACCGGCAAACGATGGACGGTCCGGCATACATCCGTTTTGGAGCACGCACGCGAATTGGTTACGAGACTACGACGGGAACGGGGACTGGACCGCGAATCCGTCGAGACCTGGAGTGACCCGCATATTTACCCGCAGATGGACCGCGCTACTACTCGCTTACGCCGCGCTCTTGCCGAAGGGGAACAGATCGGCATTTTTGGGGATTACGACTGCGACGGTGTGACATCGGCAGCGCTCCTTACGCGACTTGTGGAGCGTCATGGCGGCAAGCCACACATTCGCCTGCCACACAGAATACGCGACGGATACGGACTCCGGGCAACGCAAGTGACGGCATTTGCCGATGAAGGCGTGACTCTGATCCTGACGGTCGATAACGGTATCGCTGCTCACGGAGCCCTAGAGGAAGCCAAAAAACGAGGCATAGATGTGATGATTCTCGATCACCACCACTGTGAATCGATGCCGGATGCATACGCTGTGATGCACCCTGCCCTTATCCCTGACTGGAACGGCGCGCACCCTTCGGCCGCAGGCGTGGCCTTCAGCTTTGTCCGCGCATTCGAGGAGAGTGACGTATGGGACACCTCCGCGATTGATACCGTGCTTGCGATGATGGGCACCGTCGCGGACCTTGTCCCACTCACACACGAAAACAGACTGATCGTGCAGAGAGGACTCACGGCGATTGCGCAGCTCCCCGACTGCCCACTCAAAACGCTCATCACCCGATCGTGCGGTGATACCCCACCCGAGAGCACGGATATCGCTTTTAAAGTTGCACCCCGCATAAACGCCGCAGGACGCATGGAAGACCCCATGACCGCCCTCAAAGCAGTGATGGACGGGGGCGAGGCATTGGAGATGCTCGATAAGCTGAATGCGGTGCGCCAGGATGACACGGCAGAGGCCCTGGAACGCGCTTTGAAGGAGCTTGAACCCCATGACACCCTGCCGTCGTTTCTGTGCGTTGCAAGCGCCTCCTATGCCCCCGGGATCGTAGGACTTTTGGCCGGCAAATTAACAGAACGATTCGGCCGCCCCACACTCGCCGCCAGTATTGATGCAACCGGAGAAACATGTACCGCAAGTTTACGCGGGCCCGTCGGCTACAACGTCACGCAGGCGCTTAGAAGCAGCGAAGACTTACTCACGCATTTTGGAGGACATGCGCAGGCTGCAGGAGCCAGCTTTCCGCTCGCATCATTTATCACCCTTGCCGACAGGCTCTGTGCGAATGCATCCATGCACCTAGACCCCGCCAGCTTGTCGCCGTCTCTTTTGATTGACGCCGTCATGCCCCTGAAAGCGATCACCTCAGACATCCACGCGGATATCCGGTCTCTCGCACCATTCGGACAAGGCAACGCCGAACCGATGCTCCTGGTACCAAACGTGCAACTGGAAAAACTTCGTCGCGTCGGACACGAGAACAGACACCTGCAAGGAAAAGCCGGCAAACTTTCCGTCATTGGATTTGGACACGGACCTCTGCTGGAAGAACTGGAAGGGGAAACCGTCGACCTCGCGTGCAGAGTGGGGGTGAATACGTGGAACGGGAAAACGGAGGTGCAGTTGGTTGTAGTGGATATACGCAGCGCGAGATCTCTTGGAAAAAGTGACACTATAGTGTACACTAAAGATACACTTTCCCATCCTGCTCATGAAGATGCAAACAATCGGTATTAAAGAGTTCCGGCAGAACATCAGCAAAATCCATAAGAACGCACAAAAAAAGAAGATTGTGTATATCGTGATGAACCATCAGGAGCCGGTCTGGAGAGTGGAGCCAATTGATGAAGATCAGCTGCTATTGGAAGTATACGCCGATCAGATTAAGCAGGGGATCAAGGATTACAAAGAAGGTAAGTACTTCACGCTTGATGAAGTTCGCAAAAATCTCGGTCTGTAATATCTTTCATGAAAATCATTCTCTCGCCAAAGGCGCAAGACGATATGGCAAAACTTTCAAAAGAGATGGGGCGTCGTATGCTCGAAAAACTGTATTGGTTCGCAGGACAAGACGATCCTCTTTCATTCGCAGAACCCCTCCAAGGATCTGACAAAATGTACCGCTTTCGGATCGGCGAGCATCGAGCTATTTTCTACCTTGAAGGAAACCGGGTAGTCATTGTTGTCGTTGCTGTTAAACACAGAGGCAAAGTGTATCGTCGCCTTTAGCAAAAAAACTCCTCAACAGAGAAGGTGCTATGGAGCGAAGAAGCTCATTTACACCGGTGCCAGCTTCCCCTCCATATCAAACACCTCCGTCACCGGTACGTTGAATGCAGCGGCGATTTTGTAGGCAAGAAGAACGGATGGATTTGTCTGTCCACGCTCGATCGACATGATCGTTTGGCGGCTGACTCCTGTGCGAAGCGCAAGTTCTTCCTGTGTCATCCCATTTTCAAAACGGAGCTTGCGGATGTGATTGAGGAGCTGGACGGACATGATGGGATGGGGGCAAGAAATGCAGAGTACCCTTTACATGAGAGGGAGGCAATTCTACTGGCAGATGTATTCGGTGCAAGGCCAAATCAGCCCATTTTTCATGACTCCGCCTGCAATGCGATTATGCGAGGCGATCCGCTAGTACAAGCATTACGCCGAGGGGTACCAGATACCAACTGAATACCGAAAGACTGCGGCGCACGACGAGCATCTTCAGCATAATGATGGCAAAGATACTGACAACAAAGGATGTGAAGAATCCTGTGAAGGAAATGGCAGCAACGGGGAAGACCACCTCACCCTTCCATGCATCCAGCAGGGTCTTCCCGACTGCCCCTGCGATGATAGGAGCCGCCATCAGGAAGGAAAAATCGAGCGCGTTCCTACGCGGGAGGCCGAGTGCTCGCCCGACAGAAATCGTCGAGCCTGAACGGGATACCCCCGGGAGAATCGCAATCGCTTGAGCGATGCCGATAAGCAGCGCCTGGCTGAACCCGAGTGTTGCCAGATCGTCGTTGCGAAATGCGCGCCTGCGACCGATTTCTTCACCGACAATCAGCACCATGGCTGTCACTAAAAACCCGAGACCCGCGGCGGTGTACGAACGCATGCCGCTTACAGTGTCTTGGAGCGTGACTCCGGCGATAACCCCGGGAACGGTTGCGACGAGCAATAATGCAATCATCCTGAGCGCCGTTCGATCGAGCTTCACCGTGCGCATAATCAGGTCAGCCCACGTCGCCCGGTAGACAATAAGAATCGCAAGCAGGCTTCCTGCATGGAGCAGAATATCAAACCCCAGCGCATCGCGGCCTTCCAAGGGAAGATGGAGGAGTGCCGAGACCAAGACCAGGTGCCCGTCGCTGGACACAGGCAAAAACTCGGTGAGGCCCTGGACAATGCCGACGATGATTGCCTGCCAGATGTGCATGCGCCGACCTTACCCCCACCCGGCCCTATGGGCCACCCTCCCCCGAGGGGGAGGGACGGGGTGGGGGAAGTTATCCACAACACATCCTCATATTTTCCACATGTTATCCACTCAACATTTTTGCTCAAGAATGTCGATCCGAGATATCATAGAATGCGATCTATGGCTTCATCGTTCCCATTCCACGGCATTTTCTCTTCGCTTAACCAAGACCCGCTGGACAGCGTTGTGGAAAACCCCGCGCTCTCCGCCGGGATGGGGTCGAACGGGGAGGGGCCGTTTTCGGGCGGCAGTTCGCCACTCCCGAGCTTTCACGAGCCGGTAGTACAGACCGGTAAGCAGAGCAGTAAAGGACAGGTGGCAGTCGATATTTATGAGCAGGATAACTATTATATTATTAAGGCTCCTATCGCAGGTGTCCGTTTAAGCGATTTGGATCTGGAGATTAGCGATAACGTGATCACTATCCGCGGGATCCGCCAGCAGACGGACAGTATTCCCGGTAACCAATACTATTTGCAGGAGTGTTTCTGGGGTGAGTTTTCACGGAGCGTCACGCTTCCTACATCCATTGACCCCAAGAAAGTGAAGGCAACGTTCAATAAAGAATGCGTCCTTAAGATCCTTATTCCTAAAGAAGAGAAAATAAAGATTGTGAGGATTAGCGAAGCATAACAAAAAGCGCACCTCTCGGTGCGCATTTGTATGAAGCATGTCTCGGCGTAGCCGAGCGAAGCCGGATCAGATCGCCTGGTCCCGCAAAATGCGACGCGCTCTTTCCACGGTATTAAACATCTCATCCAAGACATCCGACCCGCCCATATCCAATCTATATTTCTGAGCCATCGGGAGAATGACATTGAGCTTATGAGCCTGTGCAGCCAACGTCTGTCTTAGCTCAGGCGAGGGCTGCTCGCCTTGCAACTCAATGCGATCAAGATAATCGCCGAGCTCACTCGAAAGACCAAATGCCGTTTCCAATGTGTCGTATTTTTCCTGATGCTTGTCGGACATAAACGAAGGGGGAATGGATGTGAATGTTTCTGGCCATTATAGGCGCTCAAAGACTTTTTGTCAAAACACCCCTTTTCGGCGTACACTAGGAAGGCCACTATGAAGCTTACACAAGCCATTCTGCCGGTAGCCGGTCTTGGGACCCGTTTTTTGCCGTGGACAAAGATTGTCCCCAAGGAATTACTGCCGATTGGCAACGAGCCGATCATCGGTCTACTCGTCGATGAATGCTTGAGTGTGGGCATCACCGACATCTGCTTTGTGATCAGCCCGGGCAAAGAATTGATTCCCCAGTACTTTGCGCAGGATAAAAAGCTGGAAGACGAACTGGGGAAGAGAGGGAAATCCGATATGCTCAGTAAATTGAAGGCGTATGACAATGTGAACTTCCACGTGGTGTACCAAAACGAACAACTGGGAGACGGGCACGCGATCTTGGAAGCGGTGCACTGGGTAAAGAGCGACCACGTCGCCGTCCTCTTTGGTGATGACCTTATTATCCACGAACGAAGCGGGCTCCAGCAGCTGGTGAAAGCCATGGAACAGGTCCCCGAGATAGAAGTGATGAATGCCGCGATGCTCTGCTTGCAAAATGTCTCGCGCGAGAAAACCAGCAAGTACGGCATCGTCATCCCGGCCGAAGGTTCAACGGGAAAAGTGCGAAAACTCTCCGGCATGGTCGAAAAGCCTATCCCCGCTGAAGCGCCTTCCACCCTCGCGATTGTCGGGAAGTACATTATTCCGCATTCGACATTCGAAGTGTTGCCCACCGTCACATCGGGTCATGGCGGCGAAATCCGCCTGATTGATGCCTTAACTGAAGAGCTGAATCAGGGCCTGAGTATCTACGGATGCGAAGTTGAAGGCACACGGCTGGATACGGGGACCCCGGAGGGATACAAAGAAGCGGTGAAGATGCTGGGGTAATACACATGCTTATGGAGCAGCCTCTTGGCTGGGCATTTTTATGGTCAACATAGAGATCTAAAATGGGCGAATTGTGCTATACTGGGATGATGTCAAAAAGTGACCCACGTCGGCGCGAGAACCTGGTCCCCGCAGCGGATTTGTTTCGTGAAATTTCGGAGGCGGCGGATGTCCCGGGATCCGACCGTGAGATTCTGGAAGAAGCCCATAAATTTGTAGAGCAGTGGTCACACTTTGATGAGGCAGCCGCACTGACCGTACGTCATATGATCGCCATGGCACTCGGCAAACATCTTGAGGGGGAAGTGACAGAGGACTGAGAGGTGTTGACGAGTAATCGGGTGTAGGAGCAAGATGCTCCTCCTATGCAAAAAATTTGGGCTCCTGATGACGGATACGCGGATATTGCCGTAGGCCTGCAGTTCGGGGACGAAGCAAAGGCTCGTTTTGTCGATCAGTTAGCAGAGCTCTATGACTTAATCGCACGGTATAACGGAGGCCCAAATGCAGGACATACGATTTGTGTGCAGGGAAAAAAAGTGCTTTTGCGACAAATTCCCTCTGCCGTTGAGTACCCACGTAAGCAGCTTATGATCGCTGCTGGCTGTGTTGTAAACGTGGGTAAACTAGAAACCGAAATGAATGAATTGTCGCAGGCAGGGATCGAGGTACAAAGCCGACTGAGGCTGTCGGGTTTCGCATCGGTGATACAGCCCCATCACATCGTGCGTGACCTTGTGACCATGCAGTCCATCGGTACAACGGGAAATGGCATCGGCCCCTGCTACGCCGACCAGGCAGCGCGCATGGAATATGATCGTGTTCTCGACATCCGCCTTAATAACCTGGTAGAGAATTTCGACTATTGGTTCGACATGATAAAACGGAACTTGGATGCAGAAATGCAGAAATTAAACGTCACACCCGATGATGTAAAGCGCCTGTCGGGAACCAAGAAAATTGATATTTACAAGGAGCTGGAGGACCTGCGCAGGGGGTTTGAAAGACTGAAAGATAACATCGAATTGGATCCATTCTATTTAATGGAACAAATCCGCAAGGGGATGAAAATTCTGCTGGAAGGGGCGCAGTCGATCGGCCTTGATAACACGTACGGGACACACCCCTTCACCACGGGAAGCAAAATCACTCCCGCCGCCGCCGCGCACAGTGCGGGTATTGATCCGGATTATCTGCGGAACAAATTCGGGATCATTAAAGGCATTCCCAGCCGTGTGGGCTTTGGACCTTTTGCAGGAGAATTTGGAGGCAACCGCTCAGAAGCATATTGGTCCGAAGGCAACGGCCATGCCCACACCGCAGAGGAAGAATGGGAGAAGTATGGTGATGATGGTTCCATTAAAAAACTGGATGAGATGCTTCGTTCCCCCGATGATTTTGAAGTAGGAATTGCACTGCGAATGCTCGGCGGTGAATACGGCGCAAGCAAGCGCCCGAGGCGTGTCGGCATGCTCGATTTAGTCTATCTGCGTTCGCTGGTAAAAGCCCTTGGTATCAACGGACTCTTTATGAGCAAAGCAGATCAATGGGTTCACTTTGCGCGCACCGACAAAGGAGTGATTCGTTTTGTGGACCAGTATCGACTGGATGGAAAACTTGTTGATGCGGCGATTTTGTCACAAGAAGCTCTCCGCAGGGTCGAGATCGTCGAACGAACGTATGACCCATTTGAGCATGACATCACGCATGTGCGAACACGAGACGAATTGCCACCGACTGTTCAACGTATTCTCACTGATATCCAAGAGAATGTAGGGGTAAACATCATGGGAGTCGGTGTTGGGAAAAACCGCGAAGAGTACGTGCCGCTTGTAAGTGCTTAAGGGCAATCTCCCCTTGCATCCCCTGCATTCGCGGATACCATCTTCAGCCATGCCAGAAGAATCATGTTCAGGCTCCGGCTACAGTGAATACGAGAATACCCTGTTCTTTACCGGTGACCATGAACATCTGGAACAATTATTTCACGTGGCGATGGCACGTGGAAGGCTGACAACCGACGATATCGATGCGTTTCTTCCGGATGAGGCGGGATTCGAACAGTTACAGAAGATCATCGAACTTCTGCGGGAACGTAGCATTCCTATCAGCCACACGCCGATGCCGCACACCGGAACGCAGCCGGAAAAACTGAAGGACGATGGCATCAAAGGGCCCGAGAGTGATCAGATCCGCATGTATCTGAGTCAAATGGGAAATATCCCACTTGTGAATCGTGCAGAGGAACTTCGTCTTGCGAAGGCCATTGAGGTGACACGCATCCGTTTTCAAGCGGAGTTGTGTACGTGGAAACCTGTTTTGGATGCAACGATCGAAACGCTCGAGAATGTACGCGACAAGAAGTTGCCCTTCGATAGAACCATGCGCATTGCAAAGGACCATGACAGAACTGCGCATTCGATAAAGAAACGCCTGCCACTGAATATCGACACGCTCAAGCATCTCGCCATCCGTTTGTCCGACGTGACCGGTGACACACCCGACGAAGTAAAGAACAACAAAATCACGTTGCAGCACAGAATCGAATGGCTGCTAGGCGAAACGCCGCTGCAAGACAAAGTCCTGCGCGAGATGCGCTCGTCATTGCGCGCAAAAATACAGGGGATATTCGACATGGAGCTCGCACTCCAGACGCTGGAGACCATCCATGCACACAACGGTCAGGTGACCGAAATCGAAGGGGAGAAACAGACTCTGCGAAGCGCCATCCGGACTGCCTTATTCGAGGTAGGACAACCTGACACGGATACGCTGCGGAAACGACTCGGAACACTGGAGAAGTCGTATGCACTCAATGCATCGATCAAAAAAGAACTGGCAGCTGCCAACCTGCGCTGGGTTGTGTCGATTGCAAAAAAGTACCGCAACCGGGGACTCCCGTTTCTGGATCTTATCCAAGAAGGAAATGCCGGCGCCATGCGCGGAGTGGAGAAATACGAATACCGCACCGGCTATAAGTTCAGCACCTATGTCACATGGTGGATCCGCCAAGCTGTCTCACGAGCAGTTGCCGACCAAGCACGCACTATCCGCCTGCCAGTACACCACATAGAGAGTTTGACCGCATTCCGGCAATTTCTAACCAAATTGGTTCAGCAGCTTGGCCATGAACCGAACGATGAAGAAGTGTTTGCAGCGGCAGGCGGAGCTATGGCAATGCAGGATATACCCGTCTTGCGACAACGTCTTAAGGGCAGCCTTGTCTCGCTGAGTCGCCCCCTGGGAGAGGAAGGGGGAGACGAATTCGGCGATATGCAGGAGGATGAAAACCAGAGCTCTCCCCATGCATTAGCAGGAGTAAATATGCTCCATGAGGCAATCGAAGCAGTCCTGAAGACACTCCCATGGCGCGAGCGCGAGATCATCGAGTTTCGATACGGACTGAACGGCAAAATGCCCCTGACCCTGGAGGAAACCGGCCGTGTCTTTAAGGTTACACGTGAGCGCATCCGGCAGATTGAAAACAAGGCAATCAGGAAGCTGCAGCGCCCCGACCGGGCATATCTGTTGCAAGGATTTTTAGGACGCTTCGATACGCAGGATGATAATCAGAAACATGAGGAAACACTATGAGACTTCTCTCTTGAGTAGCTCAATCTCATCTCTCAAATCCGCCGCTTTTTCGTATTCCAAGTTTTCAGCGGCGATTTCCATCTGCTGTTCCAGCTCGGTAATAAGTCGCTTCTTCTCATCTTTGGGAATCTTCGTGTGATCGCGCTTGGGGCGGCGCAGTTCCAGTTTACGCGCCTCTTCGGAGATATCGTGCACCGCTTTGATGATGGTCTGCGGGGTAATGCCGTTGGCTTTGTTGTGGGCGTCTTGAATGCCACGGCGGCGGTTAGTTTCGTTGATGGCACCCGTCATCGCATCCGTCATTTTATCGGCATAGAGCGTCACGTGCCCGTTCACGTTCCGTGCGGCACGTCCAATGATTTGAATCAAAGCGTCGCGTGAACGGAGGAACCCTTGCTTATCGGCATCCAGAATCGCGATGAAGCTTACTTCGGGTAGGTCGAGCCCTTCGCGCAGCAGGTTGATCCCGACAAGAATGTCGATCTCACCCGTACGCAGTTGCCTGAGGATTTCGATACGCTGCAAGGTTTCGACATCACTATGGATGTACTGCACTTTGTGACCGCGGTCGCTGAGGAACTGCGTCAGGTCTTCTGCTGAACGCTTGGTGATGGTCGTAATAAGCACGCGCTCGTTACGCTTCAATGCCTCGGCAATCTCCAGCATGATATCGTCGATCTGATGCTTGGTCGGCTTAACCGTCACGAGCGGATCGATGAGTCCTGTCGGGCGGATAATCTGTTCCACAAGCCGGTCTTTGGGCGTGTTTGCGTACTCGTATTTGGAAGGCGTTGCCGATACGTAGATACGCTGGCCGATCCGCTTCTCCCATTCCTCAAACATCAGAGGTCTGTTATCGAAGCTGCTGGGGAGGCGGAATCCGTAATCGACGAGCGTCGTTTTGCGGCTCTTGTTTCCTTCGTACATACCACCGATTTGTGGGATGGAAATGTGAGACTCATCCGCAAAGAGCAGGAAGTCATCGGGGAAGTAATCGAGGAGGGTGGAGGGGGGATTACCGGGAGGAGAACCTTCCAAATACCGCACATAGTTTTCGATACCCGTGCAGTAGCCGGTTTCTTTGAGCATTTCGACATCGTACTCTGTGCGTGTGCGGATGCGCTCGGCTTTGGCATGCTCATTTCGTTTCAGGAACTCGGCCTCGACTTCTTTCATCTCGGCCATGATGCCTTCGGTCGCGCCGTCGATTTTTTCTTTGGTGGTGACGTTGTGGGCTGCAGGGAAGATCGTGACTTGTTGAAGCTCTTCGAGGATTTCACCGGTGAAACTGTCGACCTCTTGGATCACATCAATTTCATCGAACGGACACTCGATACGAATAACGGTGTCACCGTTCGGCGGGAAAATCTCGACGGTGTCGCCAAGCGCGTGGAACATACGCTGCTTGAATTCCAGGTTACTGCGGCGGTACTGGATGTCTGTGAGACGACGAAGCAGCTTATCGCGCTGCATGGGCATACCACGTTCAAGCGTGATTGCGAGCGCTTCGTAGCTTTCGACGTTCCCAAGACCGTAAATGCAAGAGACTGACGCGACAATGAGCACGTCTTTGCGGGTGAGCAGATTCATGGTCGCCGCATGGCGGAATTTTTCGATCTCCTCGTTGATGCTCGCATCTTTCTCGATGTAAGTATCGGTATGCGGCATGTACGCCTCCGGCTGGTAGTAGTCGTAGTAGGAGACGAAGTACGAAACCGCGTTATGGGGGAAAAACATCTGGAACTCGTTACAGAGCTGGGCAGCCAGCGTCTTATTGTGGGCCAGGACCAGTGTCGGGCGCTGTACCTGCTCTATAATATTGGCCATGGTAAAGGTTTTCCCTGTCCCTGTGGCACCGAGTAAGGTCTGGTGCTTTTCACCTTTCAGAAGCCCTTCTACGAGCTTTTCGATAGCCGCGGGCTGATCTCCTTTTGGAGAATAGGGAGCCACAAGTTGAAACGGTTTCTGTTTCATAGAGAGAAAGGCTGGCTTGCGGCGGCGTAGCTCCAAAGGAGCGAAGCGGCGTCGCCAGTGGGCTTATAGGGGGCCGTTAGCTGTAATGTCTTGTCTTTGAGCATAAAAGGGCTTGCCCTGAGCCTACCGAAGCAGGCGAAGGGTCAGGGGATTGTATCAGAAACGAAGGTGTGATCCAATGTTCCTCCTATGGATAAGGAACCAAAATTATGGCTGCCGACGATGCCATCCGAGAAGCGAATGCTTCTCGCAAAATCACGGCTCCATCAAATATTGATGCAAAAGATGATTGTCGGATGCAGAGATGACGTGATCCGAGCGTTCATGAATGACCTGGAACCGACAGACCTCAAGCTGAATCTTGATGCGGGGGTGTACGAGGAAGTCGATGAGGATGATGAACGCAATGTCCGATGGATGGATTCATATGATGCGGAAGATGTGCCCGAATATCCCGTCTTTACTCTTGAAGGATGGTATCGTCCGAAAAAACGCATTCGCCGTACCGATAATCTGAATCTGTCCGTCACATTGGACATCGAATCCGGATTGATTGCGGAAGCACTGGCGTCGATGCAGAAAAAATGGAGAAAGACCGTGGCGAACGCAATCATCGCCGCATATGTCAGAGACAATGAATACCTTCAAGATGTCATTGAAGATGAAAATGATGACAGAGAAGATGAAACGGGAGACGGACTGCATTTTGATGAATTCAAAGAGCGACAAAGGGAAATCCAAGAAATTCAATCACTGATGAATCTCCGAAGAGAAATCATTGATGGACTATTCGGAATTCTCCCCGAATTGCCCTTTGTTACGGACGAAGATCTACGTACAACTCAATTTCCCGATGAATTGGATGAGAGAGGAATCCAAAGACCGGAGCATTGGAAGCATACCGATGCATCATCAACGGATAACGTCGATGACTAAAATAGTACTATGAAACAACTTCTCCACATTTCAACCAAACCGCTCTTGCAAAAAGAAAGAGAGGAGATGTATACATTTGTTGTTCTCAACAAACCCTGTTCTGAAGGGTTAAAGCTATTAGGGCAAAGAAAAACGACTCCGCGCCGTCCCATAAATAAGCCCGTTTGGGGTATTGCTATTTTTTATTTTTGTTGTATTATTATACCTTTATCAAAGATTCTATGAGCATGATGGAATACGATGAATGGAAGGCTCCGAACGAACACAATGAACCAACCGATAGATGGCTGGAAATTTGTCAGGACGCATGCAGAGAGATCGCAACGCAGGCACTTATAGAAAATGCTGAACTGCGTCGCCTTTTACGTCAAGTGGCACCGATAGGTACGGACCTTTTGGACTTTGTCATACTGTCCGTACGATCTCCCAACGAGATACCGACAGACCTGTCTCCCGCTCTTGATGATTTGGCATCGCCGCAGGAGCTTGCAAGAATACTGAGCGTGTCTATTCGATGGAAACAAAATCAGCAATCTCAACTACGTGCGGTGAACGATGAGGTACATGGAGTAGCCGAAAGTGAACGACGCATCATCCAACGCAGTGTCGAAACAGAGAGCATCTTTTGGAAAACACTGGATGATGATGAGCTGCTGGTAATTCTAAACACCCTTGAGATCGACCGACTTGTCGCTCTAGCTCGTTTTGTAGACGAGGATCGGATGTGCATACGTATTGCTTCCGCAGCGCACCCCCAAGAACAATCATCCATCGATCCTAAACCAGATGATGGAAAAAACCCCCACCAGCAATTCCTAGACACAAAGAAAGCATTCTTATCCTCTCTTCTTCATCTTCGAGACAATGCTGGTTTTTCAGCTGAGGATAGGGGTAACAAGAAAAAGTCTGTTCCTGACATTGGTTTGCAAATTTCTCTTGCTCCCATAAACAATCAAACGCACGTCACCATTCAGAATATCATCGAGTGTGCGGACCATCCGGACGAACTCGGGTATGAAATCAAGGCACATGTTTGTTGGTCAGAAACGAAAGAGCATCCGGGCAAAATAACACGCACGATTGACAAAAAATCCGGCGTTCCATGGCCTGTCCTGGAAGAGGCATGGCTGGGTTTACCGGAGAATGATCGACAAATCTTGTTGCAACAACTACAGACAGAGGCTTTGGGAAGATGCAAGAAGGCGATCGCCAAAGAGAATGCTGAACTCCATGTTGTCCCCGTAAACATCGATGGGGCATTGGACAGGCTGCAAGAAATCGCCCAAGAAAAGATGCAATATGCATGTTCCCATCTATTGAACATGCATGCACCTGATCCTCACGTGAGTCCGCGCGTTGTCATACCTCCTTCCTTGAAACATCGTTTGTCCGGATCCATACCTATCAATATCTGCGATGCATTCAATAATGCATTGGATGCTTGTGATGCCGATAGTCCAACAGCGGACGACCAAGCCGCGGAAAAATACTATCGCTGCCTATTCATGCCGTCTACGTTTCCGCTATTCTCGGGGCATGATTGATCCGGCTTCATCCCGATTTCGCCGAGATCTTTCCTCCCTTAGATATGATTGACCTCCAAGACCTCCGCGCCCGCCCGGATGCGTATCAGATTGCGGCGAACCAGAAGAATATCAAACTGAGCGTTGATGCTTTTATCAGCCTCGATGACAAGCGCCGTCTACTGGTGACCGAAGTGGAGGACATGCGCGCGACGAAGAACGCCGCCAGCAAGAAGATCCCGCAGATGCAGGGTGATGAAAAAGCGGTGTTGATCGCAGAGATGAAAGTGGTGGGCGATACACTGAAGACGAAAGAAGAGGAACTGAGCGGCATCGAGAAGGAGTGGAACAACCTACTACTGCGTATGCCGGGCATTCCGTTGCCACAGGTACCTGTCGGGAAAGATGACAGCGAGAATGTGGCGATCCGCACGTGGGGCACTCCTTCCACCTTCGATTTTGAACCGAAAGATCATGTGACACTCGGAGAACTCCTGGACATCGTCGACCTTCCGCGCGGCGTGAAAATCGCGGGCAGCCGGAGCTATGTGTTGAAAGGGGACGGCGCGCGTCTGGAAATGGCGATCATGATGTTTACGCTGGATATGCTGCATGCAAAAGGCTTCACGCAGATCAATCCTCCTGTGCTGGCGAACTACGATGCGATGATGGGTACGAGCTATTTTCCGGGAGGAGAGGAGCAGGCATACGCAGTCGGCGTGCAGAAGCAGAGAGGGGAACTGATCGAGTCCGACGATTTGTATTTAATTGGAACGGCGGAAGTGCCGGTGACCAGCTACCATAGCGGGGAGACGTTGAAATTGGCGGATCTTCCCGTGCGCTACTGCGGCCTTTCAAACGGATTTCGTCGCGAAGCGGGAACATACGGCAAAGACACGCGCGGCCTTTATCGCGTTCATCAGATCCAAAAAGTGGAGCAGGTGATTTTTTGTGAGAACAGCGCAGAGATGAGCGAGAAGATGCATGCAGAAATTCTCGGGAACGCCGAAGCCGTCTTGCAGGCGCTAAAACTCCCGTACCGCGTCGTCGATGTCTGCACGGGCGACATGGGGCAGGGGCAGATCTACAAAAATGACATTGAAACATGGATGCCCAGCCGCGGAAAATACGGCGAGACCCACAGCTGTTCAACCTTCCACGAATTCCAGAGCCGCCGTCTCAACATCAAATATGAAGACGTGGATGGCAGCAAAAAGTTCGTTCATACGCTGAATAACACGTGTATCGCATCCCCGCGTATTTTGATTCCGATTCTGGAGATTTATCAGCAGAAGGATGGAAGTGTGGTGATTCCGGAGGTTTTGAGGATGTATATGGGGGGGCAGGAGGTTATTAGGCCGAAGTATTGAGAGGATGTAGAGGAAATAGAAGAAGTAGAGGATAGAGAGGAAATTCCTCTTCGTCTTCTGCAAACTTTAAAACATCTGATCCGTTACGCTCTCGTGCTATCGAAACGCCTCCCGAGCTCACTACGAGAACGCATCAAATCAGCAGCATAATACCGACCTTGAGCTACATACAATGCCATAAAAAAGCTTGGTTGTATCGATAATTGATCCCTTGTCAGAGCTGCAATCTCTGGCCCTTCCCATGCGTTCACATCCGACAGGAACTGATCAGATGGATCTTCATTGTCTTCCATAACTTCTAACTTACTCTCAGACAAAAAACAGTCAAATAGAAAACAGATGACTACCAACTAAAAACTAAAAACTATAAGCTGAACGTATGGTCATCCTCCTCGACGGATCCTCCAGCATGGGCCGCATCACAATCGCCGAGAAGGCCGTGGAGATGCATAAGGCATGGCGTCATCTGGCGCTAGAAGTCCTTGCGGAGTCCGCATTGTCGGAAGAGACGGAGAGCGAAGGGCATCTGGTCATCATCAAACAGTGTGTGGACGCACTCGAGAAAGACGATCTGCACCTGATTTTGACGATGCCCGCAGACGCAGCGCAGCGCGAGATCCTTGCAGAAGGACTCCAACCGAACTGCATGACGGTGCATTTGGGATCGCAGGAAGACGGGGAATATGATTTCATCATCGACCCGAGTGTCAGAAGTGTGAATGATGTGACGAAATTTTTACATACGATTATGGAGGGGGAGAACGAGAATAATAGGGAATAGAATAATCGAGTAATAGGACGACCCTATTATTCTATTACTCTAGTAGTCCATCCTCGCTGTATGCTCGTCGCTGAAAAATACTTCAACTTTCCATGAAGACTCTTCTGGTCGCCGACGACAGCCAGGCAAAAATCGATCTGATGGTCTCAATGCTCGGTCATTTTCACTGGAGAGGGGACGTTATTGTCGCCATGACAACGCAGCAAGCAGAAGATTTGATGTGGGAAGATGTAGGTTATGCCTTCATTGATTACTATATCCCATCAAAAAATGGCCCCGCCCTGATGGAGTCCCTTAAAAATGAACTACCGCGCAGCAAGCTGACGCGGTATCGGTGCAAGTTATGAGGGAAACATGCTGAGTTGTTCTACTACGTGCGTTCGGTAGATGTTTTTGT
>JAYUSS010000093.1:0-5045 GCA_043755535.1 Candidatus Peregrinibacteria bacterium
TCGATCCCAAGGCGCTGCCAGTGTTCTTCGCGACCGCCGATGAAATCGCCGCCGACCTGGTCGCCAAGCCGCCCAGCGAGGACGAGCTCGAGCGGGTCATCCCTCCCCTAGCCCCTCCCCCGAAGGGAGAGGGGAACGCCAGTACGTTTACTAAATAATTTTTCCTTTTAAAGCCCCCTTGCTCCCCTCGGGGGAAAGGGGGTTGGGGGTTAGGGGGAGGTTTTGCTAGGGCAAGGCAGAAACAAACAATTCCTGTATCCTGAACCCATGCGCATCCTCTACGTCAGCGGCGGCTCAGCAGGTCACCTGGCCCCCCTTATCGCAGTGGAACGGGCAATGAAGGAAGCTCACCCGAAAGCGGAGAGCCTCTTCGTCTGTTCGCAGATCGATGATGATATCTCGTTTCTTAAAAAAGAGGGCGTGCATTTCCAACCTCTACCCCTCCCTCGTCATCCTCTTCGTCACCCAATCAAATTACTACAGAGCATCCGCAGCGCACGCGCGATCATCGACACCTACCAACCCGATGTCATCTTTAGCAAAGGCGGCATCGTCAGTATTCCTCTCTGCTTCGTCGCGCACAGAAAAAAGATCCCGATCGTTCTGCACGAATCCGATGCGGTGATGGGACGGGCGAATAGGTTGGTAGCGAGGTGGGCGACGAGGATATGCACAGGATTCCCGGTAGCTTCTAGCTTTCAGCTTTCAGCTTTCAGAAAAAATAAGGATGCTGCTAGAAGCCAGAAGCTAGAAGCTAGAAGCTTCGTAGTTACCGGCAATCCCATCCGTCCCTCCATCACCAACGGCTCCAAAGCTGAGGGGCTACGCATCACCAAGCTTTCGGGCAAACGCCCCGTACTGCTTGTGATCGGCGGAAGCCAAGGGGCGCAGGCTCTGAATGATGCTATCTATGAATATATCGATGCCTTGCTCGCACACGTGGACATCGTCCATGTCACAGGCAAGGGCAAAGGAAAGATGCTGGATAAAAGCGGATATTGGTCGGTTGAGTTTGCTCATGAAGAGCTGCCGCATCTGTATGCGATCGCCACTCTTGCTCTCAGCCGCGCGGGTGCGGGAACCATCGGCGAACTTGCCGCCAACGGCATCCCTTCTATTCTCGTTCCTATCAAGGGACTTGCGAACGATCATCAGGTAATGAATGCCAAGAGCACATCAAACTCTGGCGGGTGCATTACGATGGAACAATCTACTCTCCAAACACAAATCGTCTCATCGATCGTGAATCTGGTGGAGGATCAAGAGCGACTCTCGACAATGTCGAAAAAAATACGCGATATATATCATCCGGAAGCGGCTCGACGGATCGCGGACATCGTTGCGGGGTGTCTTGCACCGGCAGGGTCAAATGATTAACGTGGCTCTACTATGGTTAAATTCCTCATCCCACTTTTTGCGTTAGCACTTCTGGTCGGTTGCACGAAAACCGAGACCCCACAGGATATTTCTACTCCCGATCAAACCATGAACAACGACCAAGGCTCCACGGAGCAAGCTACCGACCAACCGGTCGGATTCGACGGACAGCTGCTGACCGGCATGCACACCGTTATATTCAAAACATCCATGGGCGATGTCACGCTTGAACTCGATGCCGATAAGGCGCCGAAGACCGTCACGAACTTTGTCGTCCTCAGCCAGATGGGTTTCTATAACGGGCTAAACTTTCACCGCGTGATCCCCGGCTTCATGGTTCAGGGTGGTGACCCTAACGGAAACGGTACAGGCGGCGGCAGCATCTTCGGCCCAACGTTCGAAGATGAAGAGAATGATCTCAAGTTAGTGCGCGGTGTGATTGCGATGGCCAATCGTGGCCCCGCTACGAACGGCAGCCAGTTCTTCCTTGTTACAGCCGAGGCAACGCCTTGGCTCGACGGTCGCCACACGGTATTCGGTCGCGTGACTCAGGGGCTGGAGATCGTCGATGCGATCAGCAATGTTGCCCGCAACGAAAGTGATATGCCGAATGAGGCGGTGACGATGGAGGTAGAGGTGAAGAACTGAGAGTAATAGGGATTTGAATAATAGAATAATAGGGTCGACGCCGGTCCTATTATTCTATTATTCTAGTACTCTACTATTCCCACACATGCGCACCCGCTTCGCCCCCTCTCCCACCGGCAACCTCCACGTCGGAGGGCTCCGCACGGCTTTGTATAGCTGGCTGATAGCCAAGCAAACTGATGGAAAGTTTGCCCTGCGTATCGAAGACACCGATCAGGCGCGTGAAGTGGCAGGAGCAGTGGATGTCATCTTGAAGGGCCTCCACTGGGCCGGCATCGACCCAGAGGAAGGAATGGTCATGATGGACGAAGTACCGGGTCAACAAGGAGACAAAGGACCCTATAAGCAATCTGAACGATTGGCGCTTTATCGTGAACACCTCGATGTTCTGGTGAAACACGGACATGCCTACCCCTGTTTCTGTACCCCAGAAAGGTTAGAACAAATGCGTAACGATCAGCAGGCAAAAAAACAGGCCCCAATGTATGACCGCCATTGTCTGCATCTGCCCAAAGAAGAGAGTGATACACGGATCGCCGCAGGAGAAAAGCACGTCTTTCGCATGAAGATGCCACATGACCGCACCATTACCATTAGCGACGATATTCGCGGCTCTGTGAGCTTTGAAGGGAAAAACGTAGATGACCAAGTACTCCTCAAAAGCGACGGCTTTCCGACGTATCACCTCGCGCATGTTGTCGACGATCATCTCATGGATTTTGATTTGGTGATTCGAGGCGAAGAATGGCTGCCAAGTTTGCCGAAGCACCTGGTTCTATTCGAGATGTTCGGGTGGACGCCGCCGCGCTACGCGCACGTGCCGTTGCTGCTCAATAAAGATAAAAGCAAACTGAGCAAGCGGCAAAACTCCGTCTCGGTCGAAGAATATATCGAGAAGGGATACCTGCCCGAAGCGATGATCAACTTCCTCGCGATGCTGGGGTGGAACGGCGGTACAACGCAGGAAATTTTCACGATGCAGGAACTGATCGAACAATTCAGTATCGAGCGCGTACAAAAGTCCGGCGCAATCTTCGACATAGAGAAGCTTGATTGGCTGCAGGGCCAGTGGATGCGGAAATTCACGACGGATGAATTCGTCAAACGTATCAGACCGCTCGTAGAAGCCGTACACTCGGGTGCGACAAACGATGATCATTTCGCAAAAAAAGCGGCATTGATCCAAGAGCGCATCACCTTCTTTCACGAAGCACCGGACATGCTCGGGTATTTTTATACGGCCCCGACGGTATCCAAAGAATTGATGGCGAATAAAAAACAGAAGGTGGAGGAGAGTGATCTGCCGATGCTGCTTACGACTCTTGAAGAAATCCTCAATGCAATTCCCGAGAGTGAGTGGCATGCAGAAAGAATTCTTGGTGATGTGAAAGCTGTGCTTGAACCGAAAAATTTGAAACTCGGACAGTTGCTCTGGCCATTAAGAGCGATACTGACCGGCCGAGAGTATTCGCCGGGGGCGGTGGAGGTGGCGGAGGTGCTGGGGAAGGGGGAGACGATACGAAGGCTGGAAAAGGCAAAAGTATGATACAATAGGCATATGTCTTTTCTCTTCCAGATAGTCTTGCGACCCGAACCCGAAGGAGGATTTACCGTTTTGGTACCTTCATTGCCGGGCTGCGTGACGTATGGGAAAACATTGGAAGAGGCTCAAGCAATGGCAAAAGAAGCTATTGAACTCTATGTTCAAGCGAAGCGGATGCAGAAAGAAGAAGTGATAGATGACACCCATACATTAGAGGCCCGCTTACAGATCACTGTCCCATGACCCCGAAATTCCCGCGTATGGGATCTGCCGAAATCGTGCATTTGCTGCACGAACACGGGTTTGAGGATATGCGAAGGAAGGGCAGCCATTTGATTCTGTTTCATCCCGTGGAACGCAAGCATGTCACCGTTCCCATGGGACGAAAAGATCTGCCGATCGGGACGGCGAAAGCGATCCTGCGTTCGGCTGGGATTGAGGTGTAGAAATAACGGAGGTCTTGAAGAAAAGATAAAATCCATCAAAAATTCGGCATATAGGGAAAAAATGAGAGCTAAAAATATGTTGTGATCATATTTCAAGAAGATAATCGATCATCTTTTTCTTTCGATTCTTTTTAATGCCTCGATGTAGTTTCACCTTGTTCTTCCAGTGTGTGAATGATCCGTCACAGGAGTTTGTTGTGTTGGGAATTTTAAGTGTTGGATGATCGAGATACGTGAAGAGCCATGGCAAATTTCGTCGCAGGGAAAAGTAAGCGCTGCGGAGTTTTTCATGTGTGTATCGCCAGTGTCTTTTCCGTTCCGCACTGTATGTACGTTCTTTCAGAAAAACGTCCCACTGCTCGTGCCACCGATCAAGAGAGTCAGTAAATTCCTTCTGTGTCGTCCGTGTGAGCGTGAGAGTGATCATCCGTAGCTCTTTCCCCGCCGGAAGCTTCGGACGCTTGGTGAGCTTCTGTGTGATCGTCTGTATCTGATGGAACTGACAGAGCTGGATTGGAATGACGGAGTATCGCTTCAGGAGCATGTCCCGCACCCCTCTCCTCCCGTCGATGATGAAAGACTGGAAGCGGAAGCCCGCTGCTTCCAGAGCATCCAGACAGGCGCCGTAGTGTTCCACTTTCTCGCTTCGAATCTCTTTCCAGTACAGGTTCCGGCTGTTCGCGCGGCATACGAGAAGACCGTCCGTTTGTGTGAAGAACGTTGCATCCATGAGGAGATTGATTGGCTGCTTTTCCACGATGATTTCCCCCGTAGCCCCTGCATGCAGATCGAAGTATTTGCGTAGAGTCTTTGGATCTTTGTCGTATGTTTCCTGAAGATTGTCGTACGTTTGTCGTCGTGCCGTGTAATCATCGTAGGCTCGTTCTACCCAACGTTCTTTCTTTTTGTAACGACGGACAAATATATGTTTGCACACTCGTGTCCCGTAAACCCTGAACCCTGATCGGGTCTTTTCCCTGTGCAACAACGAAAGAGAGCTGCAAAGTAGGAGTGTCAACCTCTACCGCTTC
>JAYUSS010000094.1:0-5039 GCA_043755535.1 Candidatus Peregrinibacteria bacterium
TCTTGCAGCCATTCCCGATATTGGCTACCAATCAGCTAGCACAACAACGGACGAAAGTATTTTATTAACTAAAGAGTCAATCGGCATCCTGTATCGTCACGCCCGCTTGATGCGCTTGCTCAAAAGCCCTGTTACTGATTTCGTCAAACTCATCAAGCTTACGCCACGAATAAAAGCTCAGCTTCCAGCCGAGCAATACATTCGCGATCTTGGTGACGTAACTAGCGTCATCGAGTTTGTTGCTTGGCAAAGAGCCAGCGGTTTCAGCCCGGATGAGATCATCTATGTGACCGGTGGTGCGAGCCCGGAAGGAACGCTCGATCCGGCGGCACTTGCCAGCGAAATCGTTACCCGTGTGAATGCGGAGAAGAGTCTTGAGTTTGCAGATACTGTATTCACGCAAATAGGACTCACCGACCACCAGTCACGCGAAATCGTGTTGGCTAACCTGAACCATAAAGCCATCGATAACAAAGCTTTCGAAGCGCTCCCAGATGGCACGAGCTATGGTCTCAAGATGGGCTTCGACCCTGAGACTCCGCTATCGATCGATCCGTCGAGCAATCCGCCTGTTGACGGAAAACTCGTGATTAATCTGCTCAGGAAATACCATCCGATCCACGTCCTCGACGTTGCTCTTGGCGGCGTTCTCAACTTGTCGCGCGAACAAACAACAGAACTCCGAAAACTTGCATACGGCTTGTCTGCTGCGGATGCTAAAGAGATTGCCCTGGCGATCGAACGCCGTGATGGTGAATCAAGACTTCGTGCACTAACCGGCCGCTTAGTGGCTGCGGATACGAAGGCAATTTCCTTGGCGATGCAAGGCGGTCCAGATAATGCGCGTCTGACCGATCTCATCAGCGATACGTTGCGTTACCACGTGCTATTTAAGAGTGAGGTCTTCAAGGTCAAGAGCTTAGGTTATGTTCGAAGCAACCGAGCCGTCTTTTTTGGGCCACCGAGCAATCCCCCAAATAACGGTATCACCAGACAAGTGGTTCGCAACGTGGCGGCTTACGTTGCGCTCGCGAAATCCATCGACACCGGCTCGGCCACGGCTTCAGACCCTACGGATATTGCTACGCTCCATGAAGTCTTGAAGGATGTAAGTATCGCAGCCGACAAGAGCTTGGCAAAGGTGTTGCACACGGACGAGACACGCGTCGGCGCCTTGAAGCCGCACCTGATTCAACTTCCCAGCAACCCCTTCGAAGCGCTTGAACTACTGGCGCGATGCCTGGTGTTTACGGAACAGATGGGGGTCAGCGGTGAGACGCTCAAGCTGATGAAATCAGATGCGTTCGATGATCTATCCCGTGCCGCTGAAGACGTATTCGGCGCATTTCGCGCCAAGTATCCGGAAGAAAAAACATTTCAGGAGAAGATGGAGCCGTTTGAGGACAAGTTGCGCTCGCGTAAGCGCGATGGGCTGGTTGATTTCATAATCAGTAAATGGCCTGAGCCTTTTGCTGACGCCAATAAGCTCTATGAGTATTTTCTCATCGACGTCCTAATGGAAGGTTGCGGGCGCACCTCCCGTGTTGTGTCCGCGATTTCCAGTCTTCAGCTTTACGTGCATCGGGTGTTGATGAATCTGGAGTGGAGCAAGGACTGGATGCCCAGCTTGGACGGCAGCATCCCCTCGAAAAGCGGCATTTACGCCCATTTCACCGACACCCACAAACAAGCCGAATGGTACTGGCGCGAACATTACCGGGTATGGGAAGCCAACCGTAAGGTCTTCCTCTATCCAGAGAACTACATCGAGCCAGAACTGCGCGATGACAAAACACCGCTGTTTAAGGAACTCGAAGACACCTTGCTCCAGCAGGAGATCAGCGAATCGAACGTGCATGACGCGTATGCCAAATATCTGACTGGTTTTGACGAAGTGGCGCGTCTGAAAATTGCGGGTGCCTACTACGAGCGAGCTGTCTTTGACCCAAATAGTGACGACGTGAATATCGCACTTCGTGACGACGTGCTGCACCTGTTTGGCGTGACGCAGGACGCCCCCCCCATTTATTACTACCGTGTTATCAAAAACACACGATCTAAATTTCCACGTATTTCAGCTTGGCAGAAACTCAATCTACAGATCCCTGTGCGAAAGGTTTCTCCAATTCTATTTGAAGAGCGGCTTTACCTCTTTTGGCTGGAAACCACGACGCGGCCACACAATACTTTTGAGAGAGGGACCTCTCTATTCACCGGCTACAGGCATAACGTACGTATTAAGTATTCGACCTTGCGGCCCGACGGGGCATGGATCCCTCCGCAAAGCCTTAGTTTCTCAAACGGCGTTGCAATCGAGGAGTCTCGAATTATTCATGACCCGTTACCGAAGGATAAAATAAAGGAGAAGGCGACGCTAGAGCAGCAGATCCTCGATTTGGGAAAGGGCGAGGGTGATCAGCTGACGGCCGAGGTTGCGGCAGCGAAGGAGATGAAGCGTACGAAGAAGAGGGTAGAGTTTTTTGAGGGTCAGATGGATTTGGAGTCGAGCCAAGAGAATAAGGCGGAGGCGACGGCGGTTTTTATAGCGGCGTCGTTAGCGGCGTCGTCAGCGGCCTTTGCAGGACCGCCAGCGCAAGCGGCAGCGTTTGCGCTGGCGTGGTGGGGAGTGCTGGCCTTGTCGGTGGGTATGCCGGTATCCGAGTTGCGGGCCGCAGGGGTGAACGTGATTGATGCGCCCTACGTGGCGCGGCGCAAGCACGCACTGTGGGTTGCGAAGCTTATTGCGGGAAATGCGGCGGGAGCGTGGATTACGGCGACAACAGTGCTGGTGGCGATCCGGGCGCACAAAAGCTACCTTGAGAAGCAACTCGCTGAATTAAACTTCTCGGTTCGCTGGGACAAAAGGAGGCGAGATCACAGCGAGCCATTAGACAACTACAAACCGGAAGGGTGGGAGTGGGACAGAGTCTATCCAGACGTGTACAGCCCGCCTAACGCACCAGAAGCAAAGAGTATTCGACTTATGCTTGTTCCAAGAAACGATCCGGTTCCTTCGATCGGTGGATTTCAGCTTCTAACTTCTAATGAAGTCGACCTGTCTGCTGGTGTTCTGCGCGAACAACTTGTGACCGATTATCCATTTGCCGATTCTCGGACGAGAATTAGTAATTTCCATGGAAACCTTCGGTTAGTTAAATCATTCAGCACCACTTACGGAGGGCAAGAGTTCTACCTCGAATCATTTTGGCTTAACGACTTTTCCAAGACAGGAAATCTTGTTGCACTTGCTCCAGTAAATTCCGACGTGCAAGTCGTAAACGGAGATGCGCTTTCCGTAATCATCGAATCAAACGGCGCCTTAGTCTGGATGCGGCATGACTTTTGGGCGGACGTGAATAACGGCACGCGACTTGGAACGACACTCACGGCGACTTTAATGAATCGCTTTAGCCGTAAGGGCGCAAGCAGTTTGTTGGAAGCTGAATTCCAGAGAACACTAGCGGAACTTCCACCAAAGATCAGCCCAGTCGACGGCGAGAGTGATCTAGAAATGAAGAACCCTTTTCATCCCACTAATCCCTATCTGACCTATTACCGCGAGACCTTTTTCCATATCCCTTTTCTGGTGGCCAACCATCTCAACAGCCAACAGAAATTTGCAGAAACGCAGCGTTGGTATCACTACATTTTCAACCCGACCGCTGCAGATGGTTTGGCTTGGCGCTATCGCGAGTTTCGCAATCTAGAGAGGCAGTCATTGCGTGAAATGTTGACTCACAAGGACGCACTGGCTGCTTTTCGGGATGATCCATTCAATCCACATGCGATTGCGCGCACGCGTTTGAACGCTTATCAAAAGTCGATTGTCATGAAATACATCGACAATCTGCTGGATTGGGGCGACAGTTTATTTAACCAGTTCACCATGGAGTCGATCAACGAAGCGACCATGCTCTACGTGATGGCGCAAGATATTCTGGGGCCAAGACCACCCATATTAGGCTCCTGCGGAGAAGGCAAGGTTTTTTCGGAAAACAACAAGAAGTCCTACAAAACGATCAGGCCGGGACTTGGGGTGGCAAGCGATTTCCTTATCGAGCTTGAGTCCCCCGCCCTGTTGCTCGGTTATGAACCCCTCAAGCTGGAGGGGAAAGGGGGGAAGCGTGTTATCTCCTCCAAGCGGACAAGCAGGATGCAGGCGAGCACCATGCCGAGTGGATTAGCGCTGGCTTCTGCGCCATCGATGGCGATGGCAGGAATTAATCCGTCAACCTCTCAATCCTCCGGCGGGAAATATCAGACGGGCGCGCAGTATTGGACAAACACTGGCGGTACCAACTTGAAGGAGTTATACGGCTCCCGTTCTGGTGTCGGGAATGGTGGTTTAACAATATTGGGTACGGACACTGGGGCACCCCGCATCCCTGGAAACATAACAGGCAATATAGACTTCGGCAACCCGAACAGCAATGTGGGGGGAGGGAAATTCGGGACGCGCGATGGCGGTAAGATTATCCCTTTCGATAAGATCCCGTCACTCGAAGTGAAGTACGGCCGTCGGGACTACTTTGACATCGAACATCCGCTGGGTGTCATTATTCCCGATAAAGAACTTCCGCCTAAGACGTTCAATCCGGTCGAAATCGTTCCACCTCCGCCTAAGTACGCGGTCTTCTGCATTCCGCCAAACAAGGACCTCCTTGCTTACTGGGGACGGGTGGAGGATCGGCTGTTTAAGATCCGAAACTGCATGGACATTGCAGGTGTTCGCCGCAAGCTGGAACTATTCGCGCCGGAGATCGATCCGCGCTTATTGGTGCGGATGAAAGCCGCCGGCTTGACGCTAGACGACGTAATGAATGCCACTTCCGGCAACTTACCGCCGTACCGGTTCACCTATCTCATCGAGAAAGCAAGGCAATACGCAGGCACGTTGCAGAGCTTCGGTTCTCAACTATTGAGCGCCATCGAGAAACGTGACGGGGAAGAATTGGCGCAACTGCGCGCGGTGCATGAGCAGAATCTGCTTAAGATGCGCTCGAGAATGATGCAATTGGAAATCGATGCCGCGGAGGATT
>JAYUSS010000095.1:0-5038 GCA_043755535.1 Candidatus Peregrinibacteria bacterium
GCAGTGCGTCGTCCGAGCGAAGCGCCCGTTTCTGCACTGCGTATAGGGGTTAAACAAAGTGCGGCAGAGATAGCCGCAGACCAACTTGTCGGATGCGGGCCAAGTATATCACTCTCAAATTCTCGGAGTAGCCCAAAAAAATCGCATCTGAAAGCCATTGACCTATGCACTGCGAGGTAAAAGCAAGTTATTGAAGATCCAAAGAATTAGCCTGCTAATGGCTTTGGAAAGGCATCGGATCATTCTCATGGCGATTTCAAATTTTTAGAATAATCGTTGAACCGTCATCGCTCTCGCTAGAGCCTAAAATGGTATTTTCCAATACAAACAATGAACAGGATTATCTTGTGGGTTTAGTTTGCCATACGGAAGCGCGGTTCCTATTCAATAAAAAGCATTCTTTTACGCTGTATGCATGCAATCGAATTTGTATGCGACTTCGGATTTATCTCTTGCGGCGACGCTACTGCATTTGAAATTTCAGCTTGTGACCCTGCGTCGCTCAGATGCCAAGGCAGAGTTTGTTTTTGAAGATACACCCCGACTACGCAAGGCCGAAGAAAAATATTGGCAAGACTCTTTGATGGTGCCCGCTCAATCCTTTGCAGGGTCCATTCGACGTGCCAAACACATTCTTTACGACTATCACCCATGAAGTTTTCCGATTCCAGCATCGGGCACTTCAAGGAGCTCGCGAAACGAGAGCTTGGTCTAATGCTCTCGGATGATGAGGCTCAAGAGTATGCCGACCGCATTATCACACTTGTCCGTGCCGTAGTTGAACAACCACAACCACGAGGAAGAGATCCCTGATAACAGGAATCTCAGAAACCAGGTCCAACCGATTTCATTTTCTTCCCCAGTTTTATGCTCACAAATTCTACACCATCGGCTAATCAAAGCCAAGAAGATCCCTTTGTCTTGTCCTTTATTTCTGCTCTTACCAAACTCGCGGACGCATGGAACGCGCGGCTGGTGATCAAGCCTTCCACCTCTCCTTATGGATGCTCCAACATCAAATAATGCTCCGCCATCAGAGGCGTCATCGATTGAAAGCGCGAATAAAGCTCTTCATCGCTTCCTGCAAACTGCGACCTCAAAATCACCGCAAGAGATTCTCGATGTCTTTGCCGACAGTACCACGCAGCTCACTGCTGAGGAGTTTCTTGCCCGTCTTCCTTCAAGCGAACTGACACAATTCCAGTATTTCGATGACAGTGAGAAGAAGGACCCGCAAAAAGCCAAAAGCGTCTCAGCATTCGTTCGAGATAAAGCCAAGCAGCGGCAAGGGGATGGTTGTGGCGTTTTCTTTTCCGTGAATGGCTTCAGGGAAAAGCGTAAAAAGGAAAATCTGGCGCTTCTTCGTGGATTTTATATTGATTGGGATGCGCAGAAGGCGGGAGCACAGACACTTGCTGAAGTTACGGCCGGTAAAGTAAATATGCTCCGTAGGCTGTTGCTGCTGGAAGGTGTATTTGTCCCTCACGTCATTATCGAGACAAAGGGGGGTCTCCACTGTTTATGGTTGGTTGAATTCGGCGAGCATGCGCTTATGCCGGAAATGTACACCGAGCACCAAGGTGAAATCGTTACTTACTTCGGTGCTGATCCGGGAGCAAAAGATGTAACGCGTGTCTTGCGTCTACCGGGCTTTTTCCATCTGAAAGATCCGAAGAATTCTTTTCTTATCCGTTTTCTTTACCACGACCTCCCATGAAACCACATGCAATTGCTGACATCATCGGCGCTTTCACTAATGTATCCACTCACTCTGACTTTGCATCGGACGAAAGGCCGAACGCAGAAAGTACGCCTTCGCCCGATGGAAAATCCACTATTCAAGGAGCAACTACCCTGCGCTGGGCGCAGATAAAAGATGGCGCTCCACAGGGGCAACGTCACACAGCAGCAGCCGTAATGGCTGGTAAATTACTCAGCGATCTTTCCCAATCGCTATGGACTACCGCATACTGGCCGGCGATGGTGGCATGGAACCGTAAGAACGATCCGCCACTCCCTGATTCTGAACTTAAACAAGTCGCGGGCGGCATTCTCAAAATTGAGCAGGCAAAACTTGCCCTTGCGAAGCAGGAGAGAAAAGAAAAGTCAGAGAAGGGCAGGGAAGAAGATCCTTCATTGATCGATCTCATCACCGAAAAAAATTGCCAACCATTTCACGATCAGCATAGCGACCCCCATGCCCATGTACTCGTAAATGATCATTGGGAAACCATGCGCATAAACTCGCGCCCGATGAAGCGATGGTTAAGCATGCTGAGTTGGCGTGCAGCCATCGTCTCGAATAAGGAGCAGATTGGCGCAGCAATTCTAAATTTGGAAGCGCGTGCGGTACACGACGGCCCCAAATTGTCTCTTGAGACACGCGTTACCTATCTCAAAGATGAATATACTATTTTGTACGATCTCGCAGACCCGTTGTGGCGTGCGGTCAAAATTACTCCCGCCGGATATTCAATCGTGCCGAGTCCGGGTATTCACTTTCGGAGATTTGCGCACCAAGAACAACAAGTTTATCCGATTGATGGTGGTGATTTATGTGAGCTGCTTACTCTTACGAATCTCGCAAATGCGGATCAAGAGCTTCTTTTTCTCGTGCATCTTGTTTCATGTTTGATCCCATTTATCCCACATACAATACCGAATTTCCATGGACCTCAGGGGTCGGCAAAGACAACACTTGCGAAAATGGAGCGGGCACTTGTAGACCCTTCCAGCATGAGTGTTCTTTCGTTTCCGGACAACGCACGGGAACTTGTTCAAATTCTTTCGCACCACTACATGGCAGTTTTTGATAACGTTTCAAAAATCACTCAAGAAATGTCGGACATCATCTGCCGCGCAGTGACAGGGGAAGGAACATCGAGACGGCAGCTTTATACGGACGACGAAGACTTCATCTACACCTTTCGCCGGTGCGTAGGCTTCACCGGCATCAATCCCACTGCCAGCAAGCCCGATCTTCTCGATCGCAGTATTCTTATTGGCCTTGAACGCATACCTGAGGAAAAGCGCCGCGAGGAACGGTTGGTGCTGGAAGACTTCGAAGCGATGCGCCCGCGACTGGTCGGTGCGATGTTCACAACTCTCTCCAAGGCGATGGCGATCTACCCGGAGATCCAGCTTGAGCGACTGCCGCGCATGGTTGACTTCTGTCGATGGGGATGTGCTATTGCCCTTGCCCTTGGTTATACACAGGAGGAATTTGTGCGTGTTTACTTTGCTAATATCAAAGAACAGCATGAGGAAGCGATCCAAGCTGACCAGCTCTCGACTGCGATACAGATTTTCATACAGAAGAATCCGAAAGGATGGACTGGGAAGGCATCGGAGTTGCTGGAAGAACTGGAAACCGTTGCCATGGAGGAAAAGTTAAACATCGCATCAAAAGACTGGCCAAAGCGTGCCAATACGCTTAGCCGTCGGCTTAACGAGATTAAGACAAACCTGCTTGAAGTCGGCATTGTTATCGGGTCCGGTGGCGCGCGCATCATCACACTCTCTCAAGTGGGCCAAAATATCGCCACAACCGACATACCGTCACAGCCCGAAGATAGTTCTGTCGATACCGTGCAAGCAGCTATGAATATCTTCGATGTATCACCTGGGAATATGACGGCACCCGATTCGATCGTCATGCCATCGTCAAGCCAGCACGCTGCATCAACAAGCCAAGATGACGATAGTGACGATGATAACGATCATCCGGAGACTTCTGAAAACTGAGAGGATTTCGACTCTTTTCTTTCTACAATGTGCTATAATCCTTCCGCACTCCACATCGCCGACTGTAGCCAATGTTTGATGTTGCCCGAATGGGCGATCTTCTACCAACAGAGGCTGCAAGGCTGATGCTGGAGTGCTAGAGGGTCGCCCATTCGGGCAATTCATTTCATTCCACATCATCTCTATGAACGCTGCCGAATATCTCCGCAAATCCACCGACACAGAAGACCGCCAAATCCTCTCCAAAGAAGGACAGCAGCAGGAGAACGTCCGACGTGCCAAGCTCAACGGCGACGAGATCAAATGGTCCTATTCCGACTCCGGTTCTGCAAAACGCCCGGGCACACGCAGGGACTTTAAGCTGCTCGTTAGCGATATTCACTCGGGCAAAGTGAAGAAAGTCTATATCTGGGCGCTCTCGCGTCTGGCACGTAATCCTGTCGAAGCTGGCGAAATCCAATGGCTTCTGCAGGAAGGCATTCTTGAAGCCATTGTCACGAAAGACAAGATCTACCTGCCTACTGACAATGTTCTCCAAATGGCTGTCGAAATGGGCATGGCGACGCAATACTCTCTGGACCTGAGTAAAGACGTAAAACGAGGGATGTTGCAAAAAGCGAAGTTGGGCTGGCGTCCCGGACGTGCGTGCATCGGCTATATGAATGACTACGCCGGACTGAAAGGCGAGAAGAAAATCATGCAAGACCCTGATCGCTTCGCCATCATGCGCGAGTGCTGGAACTTGCTTCTTACCGGTGCCTACACCGTGCCGCAGATTCACCGAAAAGCGACAAAGGAATTGGGGTTCACCATACGGGGCAATCGTACCGAACAGGCACGCCCACTCGGTCTTACAACGCTCTATCAGGCATTCAGTAATCCCTTCTATTTCGGTGAATTTGACTGGGATGGGGAGACCTACCAAGGCGGCCATGAACCCATGATTACCCGCGACGAGTTCGAGCGTGCGCAGATGATTCTCGGAGGGAGGGGCAAGCCCCGGCAACGGCGATACTTAAATAACTATGCCGGTCTCATCCGCTGCGGATGCTGCGGAGCCATGATTGTTGTGAATGTGGTGGAGAAGAAGCTCAAAATAACTGGAGAGTATCAACGCTACCGCTTCTACCGCTGTGGCCACAACCGAAAGATCGTGGTCTGCACTCAAAAGGGATGCACGCGAGAAAAAGATTTAGAAGAGCAATTCCGTGCCACCATTGATCGCGTAACCATCCCCCAAGCATTTATAGAATGGGCACTGACGGAGCTTAAGGCTACGCAGCAAGATCGCTCT
>JAYUSS010000096.1:0-4854 GCA_043755535.1 Candidatus Peregrinibacteria bacterium
ATCTGATTGGACCGAAAAAGTTGGCGTGGGAAGTTTAGTGATAGGGATCGTGTTGGTCGCAATTTTCATTGTCGTCCTTCTCCTATCACCGGTACAGCCAATAAAATAGCTTTCTCACTCATGATGCAAGATACCCCAACACCGCTATTTCGTGACTATGATGGGAAAGACCTCTTGCGTCTTTTGCGCTTCTACTTGGCGTGTGTCGATGAGGAGGACCGCAAATCACTCACCCTGCCGCTTGGAGGGAACGGGAGGTCATTTATTTCTCCGTGGGATGAATGCGAAGAACTATTTCACCCCGATGCATCGGAAATACGATTTACAATCCAAGGCGATTCAGAGAAGAATTTCCTGACCAAAAGACAACTGGAAGCAGGTGAGCCGGACAGATTCTTCTATGGCTACCCATTTTTTTTGAATTTGAAGGCGGAACTTTCACCACTTTTCTATTGTGAGGTGACGGTGGAGGATGCTAAGGAGGGCTCTTTCTTACTGCGTCCTAATCAAAACAGCATACAACTCAATCACCATGCGTTCTATGAAATACAAGCAGAGGAATTGTTGACTTTGCAGGAGGAACTGGAGGACCCCTCAACTTTTGGTACCTTCTCGATGCGTTTGAGTGCGGCACTTCAACACTTCCAACTGCCGCCGACCAAGACCTTCAATCCTGATGGTCTCGATCCGTTTCCCTCTGCAGGCGGCGCAGGTTGGTATAACAGACCCATCCTCTTCCAGAGCGCACGTAATAACTACACGGCACACCTTCGGACTGAGTTGCTTTCTTTCCTGAAAGAACCGTCGCTCGCAACTAAGACCGCTGGCACGGCATTAGGGGCGCTCCTGAAATCTTCCTCTGTTCACGAAATTTTAGTGGATGAAGAACTCCCCCTTGAAGTTCTGCCACTGAACGATCAACAGCGAAGTGCCGTGCGGGAGGCTATGACACACCCACTAACGGTCATAACGGGGCCACCGGGCACAGGCAAGTCCCAAGTCGTCGTAAACCTTCTTGCCATCGCCGTTCATGCTGGGCAAACCGTTCTTTTCGCAAGCAAGAACAACAAGGCCGTGGATGTTGTACGGGAACGCCTTCACATGATCTTGGGCGAATCGGAAGACTGGACGTTGCGGCTTGGAAGCGGGCACCACATGAGCCAATCCCGGGAAGAGATGAACCAGCGCCTCACCGCAGACTTGGCGAAACTCCCTCCAACTTGGAGACGGTCGCGCACGCTCCAGACGGAGATTCAGGACGCGAACCGTTCACTCCACATTGCAACGGGGCTTCTCGCTCGTATTCGAGGATGCCATCAGGAGATTGTAGAGGGGGAGGAGAAGAGACGGCTGATTGAAGTGAAGCTTCCCGAAGAGTGGAGGGATATACCGCCACCTTCATTTGAATCATTGGCGGTCTCTTGGGATGTTCTAACGCGATCCAGAGACGATGCCTACGCGCTTGCTGGCCATGCCCAACTCGGCTGGCTGCTCTGGTTTCTCCGATTGGTGCTTGGTCCAGGCCTTCGCCGACGTATATTGGAACGTTTTGCCAAAGTGGTCTCCTCTTTTCCTCCCACCATCGCGGAACAGGCGATCAGCGACGTCGAAGCACAGCCAGAGTGGGAGACACTCTTTCTCACGTCACAAAATCTCCTATATTACGTTCAGTGGGCGCAGATTGACGCCATCATCCATCAGAAATATGAGAGCATTACCACCAAACCCACAGCGGAAGCATTAGCGAGAGACATTATGAAACGCAGAGGAGAGAAAGCCGCCCTGTCACGCGAACTTTTCCGCATAACGTGGACATCGAAAATTACAAAGAGTAAGGGGCTAGTCCGGAGTCTCATGGACAAGTATTTCGATTGTGCAGGATGGTCGGCTAATCGCACCGACATGTCCGAGGCCTTCACATCATCCGTTCGCTCTCTCTGTCATCACCTCCCACTCTGGATCGTGACGAGTCTCTCGGCCCGGCGCTCTCTACCTCTCGAGCCCGCACTGTTTGATCTCGTCGTAATCGATGAAGCCAGTCAGAGTGATATTGCGTCTGCACTCCCACTCCTCTTTCGTGCGAAACGAGCCGTCATCATCGGTGATCCTCACCAGTTACGGCATATCAGCAGTATCACACCAAAGCGGGAAGCAGAGGTCGCGAAGGAATCCGACGTCCTCGATCTTCTTCCTGATTGGCCTTACATCTCCCGCTCTCTCTTCGATGTTGCAGAAGCAGCGGTTGCTCGGGAGGGGCGTGAGCCCGTTTTTCTGAATGAGCATTACAGGTCACATCCTTCGATCATCGAATTTTCGAACAGAGAGTTCTACGGAGGCAGGCTCATTCTCCGGACGTCCGTGCCTGATCTTCAAAAACGACTTTCTAATCACTCACTCGGAGTCTTCTGGCATGATGTAAAGGGATCTGCATCGTTCTCATCGAGCAGTGCATGGAACGAAACAGAGGTGAACGCTGTTATCGCTCTGTTAGGAGAATGGGTGAAAAACGGGCTTCTAACCCCTCAGTCATCCATCGGCATTGTCACACCCTTCCGGCTCCAAATGAAGAAGCTGGAACAGGCCATGGCGAAACAACCATGGGGGAAAGACATAGGGGAAAAAATTGTGGGAACGGCACACACATTCCAAGGAGATGAACGCGACATCATGATCTTCTCGCCAGTCATCCACGATGGAATGCCACTACATCGTATTAGGTGGGTTGCCGACACAGAACAACTTCTTAATGTGGCAATTACCAGAGCACGAGGAGCGCTTCACATTGTGGGGGATAAGGAAGCCTGTAGCAGAGCAGGTGGGTATCTTGGGAAACTCACGCAATCTCTAACGGACAACGTGGCGCAGAAAAACGCAGTGGAAGTGAGCAATCATCCTGTGCAAGTTATCCACCGAATCCTCAATAAGCTTGGACTATGGAATCAGCGCGAATACCCTGTTCAAAGATACTTCCTAGACTTCTTCGTCGTTTCGCCATTTGGAAGAAGGTATGATATTGAAGTTGATGGATTACAGCACTTAAGCGCCGAGAAAATACGAGATGATGATGTACGTGACCGAAATGTCACGGCGGCAGGATTCCACGTTATTCGCATTCATGCCCGAGATGTGAACCAAAAACTAGATCTCGTAGAACAGCGATTGAAAAGATTATGCTAGAAATGTTTTTGAGCTTTCATCTCCCTATACCTCGTATTGCCCTCTGTGGGTAAATTCATTTCTTTTTATCTGGCTATCCATCGCGTCTCATACTCCCCGCCAGAACCGGCTGCCTGCGCTTTAAGCACTTCCAACCCCTGCGAGTTCAAGATATCGCCGATATTTACGCGTTGGCTTCCCGCGATAATGTCGACGATTCAATGTCTCAAACAGATTATCGGCTTTAAGCTCATCGATCATTGGTTTGAATCCGGGATTTACATATCGCTGCGAGTCGTACCAGAGCCGCGCACACTTGCGGCAAACGAAATACTTGCCTGATTGATAGAGGATACGCACACGCTGCTGGCAGCCAGTGTGAGGGCACTGGAACCACCATCGCATCCCTCCGTACCGGCAAAGGGTTGAAAGCAGACTTACCCTGTAATCCAGTCGCTCTTCCGTCTCGTCTCGGTCGCTATGACTGACGTAATGGAGTTCGACAAAGCTCTCCTCCAGCCAAGCATTTATTCGGAAGTCGGCAGAAATCGCTCCTGCAGGTTCACCACGCCGTGTCCAACTTAGGATAATCCCATCAAGGTTGCCTGTCCTCAGATACCCTGCTTTTCGGAGAGATGCCGTATCAATTCTTTTTACATCGTCCGTTGTTGTAGTGAATCCGCGCATAGAATCTCGAAATCATTTGAGATTCTAGCAGAAAAAAGAGCTATGGCGCTGCTATTCTGCTCTGGTGAGAGATTTATTATCGCAAATTCGGACGGCCATAGACTCTAATCTCTACTTCCTCGCTCTCTTCGGGGCATTGGCTATCCCCGACATCTGCGGCGCTCTCGGATCTGTGAATGGTAAAGCGTCAATGAAAAAATATACGGAATGGTTCAACCAGCATGTTGCACCAAAATATGGAGGACTACTCAGCGGGGAGGACTGCTATTTTTATCGCTGCTCCTGTCTCCATCAGGGCAGTTCCCAGCACCCGCAGAGCACATACTCACGCATTATTTTTATCGAGCCTGGAACGAGCGGCCTAACTGCTCATCGCAATATCATCAATGACGCACTAAACATTGATCTGAATATTTTTTGTGAAGACCTCATTACCAGTGCAGAAGCATGGCTAACCGCTAATGAAGGAACATCCCTCTATGCGATAAATGCGGCGAAATTTATCCAACGAAGGACAGAAGGCATCATTAGCAATACAACTTTTATCGGATAAAACTCCCCTGAAAAATTGCTGATTTTTTTGAAAGGCACTCTTTATAGGAGAGAGGTACCCTAAAAGATACAGCCGGGCCGAGGAAACACAGGGGAATCGAGACTGAACCGAGGACAAGCAGAATTGGGGAAAGAAGTATCTTTTCAGAGGACAGTGATACAGCATTCATATCAAGTCCAACGCCGCTGCTGTATAGGAAGCGTCTGTGGACGCGTCTTGTCTCGCGGACTTTTATGGGCGAAACACTCTACGGGACTGGCGGCAAGGTAAAGTCTGAGCGCAGCAGCTCCGGCGTGGTACAGTCACCAACCCATGACGCGCCCGAAAGCTGAAGTCAGGCTTGTTGTTTTTCGTTCCGAGAAGGGACAGTGGGAGGCAGAAGCGAAGAAGCACAAACTGCGGCTTTCTCAGTTTGTCCGGATGATCGTGAACGGGAAGCTGCGGATACCGACGGAGGA
>JAYUSS010000097.1:0-45403 GCA_043755535.1 Candidatus Peregrinibacteria bacterium
CGTATGCCAAGGCAGGGGAGAGGGCCGGGATGAAGGTGACCATCGTGACCGGGGACCGCGATGCCTTCCAGCTCGCAACCGATAAAATTCGTATCGCGATTCCACACAGCGGTTACTTAAAAGCAGAGTACTTGGGGCCTGCCGAGATCGAAGCGAAGTACGGGGTGCGCCCGGATCAAATCGTTGACTATAAAGGACTGGTTGGGGACTCGTCCGATAACCTCCCGGGTGTGAATGGTATTGGCCCTGTCACGGCATCGAAGCTCTTGCAGGACTATCAGACGCTTGATGGCATCTACGAGCATTTGGCTGACATCAAGCCGACTGTGCGTGCTAAGCTCGAAGCGGATCGTGAGCAGGCATACTTTTGCCAGCGTATGGCGCAGCTTGTGTGTGATTTTGAATTACCGTTGTCCTTAGAAGATTCATGCATTGAAGGTCTCCCTGCAGATGGCTTGGTACAGGCATTCAAAGACCTGGAATTCAGTATGCTCACACGCAGGCTTCGGGACTTGCTTCTGACGCCCTACGGGCAGCGCTTGTACTACACCGTGAATGATATTTTTGTGGGGTCCGGAGCAAGCGTAAAAGCGCCGGGAGAGGATCAGATGGCGCTGTTTTAAAAAATCAAGAGATATGATGCTTTAGTGAACTAGCGCACTGAAGCGGTTATTTTCTTGAATTTATGTGGGGTGCGAATATAGTCGGTTTCTTATGACAGACGACGGAGTAATTACCAATCGGATGCTCTTAGAGCATCAGCAGGCAATGAAAGGCGAGCTACTGCAGTATATCCATGATCTACGCTCAGATACGAATGGGTTATCTCGTCGTATGGATCGTTTAGAGCTAAAGGTTGATCGGGGGTTTGCAGAAGCGGCACATCGATTCGAAGAAGCAAGACAACATCGCCAAGCTCTCCAAGAAGATCTTGAGGCAACAATGCGTACTCAATTCACACATAAAAAGCAACTCGCGGTTCTTACGGGACAATCGTTGTCGGATACCGATTAATTTCCCAATTTTTCTATGACTGACGATGGAGTAATCACCAATCGAATGCTCTTAGAGCATCAACAGGCAATGAAGAGTGAGTTTTCTCTGCGCATTGGTCGCCTCGAACGAAAAGTTGATCAAGGGTTTGCATCAGTTGATCGGCGTTTTTTTGAAGTTGATCGTCGATTCGAAGAAGCAGGGCAGCATCGCCAAGCTCTTCAAGAAGATCTGGAAGCAACAATCCAGATGCAATCAACCCATCAAAAGAAGATTGCTGTACTCGCGGGCGAGCAATTACCCGAAGAATACTGAGACAATTTCGTGCACATTCCGAATTTTTATTTTTGAGTGTATTTTTTCGTGAACACATTTGTGTGCTTCGCCCCGTACGAACCTCTAAAATCCGTGTATATTTTTTGTTCTATCTAGCGATTCGTGAATACGAAACGTAGTCGCGCCCCCTTGCACGAGTGTTCCCTCTATCCGTAGACTTTAAACCATCGATTTCGGAGATTGCTCCGGCGAAAGATTTTCCCCTCACCCTCACATGCCCAAAGAACGCGTACTAGCCAGTCTCGATATCGGAAGCTCCAAAATCCGCACCGTTGTTGCCATTGTTGAAAGTGGAAATGAACACATGGTTCCCAGTGTCATCGGTGTCGGTCTTTCCCCGTCGCTCGGGATCCGCAAGGGACAAGTGATCGACGTCGAGGAACTCATCCATAATATTATCTCGTCCTTAGAAGACGCCGAGCGCATGGCTGGAGTCCCAGTCAACCATGTGTTTGTCGGTATGAGCGGGTCCCACATCGAGTCGTTCGATAGCCGCGGCGTCATTGCGGTGTCGGGTTCCGAGATCACTATGGACGACGTCGCTCGTGTCCTCGAAGCAGCTCAGGCTGTCAGTATCCCACCGAACCGCCGTATCCTTCATATCGAACCCAAGTCCTACGCCGTCGACGAACAGCGCGGCATCAAAAACCCGATGGGTATGACGGGTATCCGCCTGGAAGTCGAAGCACACATCGTCACCGGCCACATCCAGCATGTGAAGAATATTGAGAAGTGCATCTCGCAGGCAGGTGTCGATATCGACGCTCTTGTCCCTGCCACCATCGCCTGTGCAGAGGCCACCCTTAGTAAGCGCCAGAAAGAACTCGGAGTCGTGGTCATCGACGTCGGAGCCGGTTGCACCAGTGTGGCCGTCTACGAAGAAGGAACCATCTTGCACTCGATCGGTTTGCCCGTTGCCGGTGAGAGTGTCACAAACGATATCGCGATTGGACTTCGAACATCTGTCGATACCGCCGAGCGCATCAAAGTTGAATTCGGTTCCGTGCTTCCCCAAGAAATCCAGGAGCGTGACACGATCGACCTTTCCACCATCAGCCGTATCGACACGCAGACCGTGAGTCGCAGGTACATGGCCGAAATCATGCAAGCCAGGTACTTCGAAATCTTTACGATGGTCAAAGCCGAGCTCGCTCGTCTTGGTCGCAGCGGCATGCTCCCGGCAGGAGCTGTCCTTACCGGCGGTGCTGCCAAAGCCCCCGGGGTACTCGATCTTGCACGCGATGTGCTCGGGCTCCCTGTGCAGATGGGCTTCCCGGTCGACGTCGGCGGTGTCATCGAGAAAGTCGACGACCCGGCGTATGCAACGGCACTCGGAACACTCATTTGGGGTGTTCGCGAGGGAAGCCAGTCGTCCTCTATCGGTAACTTCCAGATGAAGCGTGCCATGACCCAAGTCGGTTCATGGTTTAAAAGTTTACTTCCGTAATTTTTTTTCTGCACCCAAGAATGGGTGCGCTGATTCCTCTCTGCACCCAAGAATGGGTGCGCTAATACCTCTTCGTCTTTTTTCCTCCACTCATCATGTCAGACGCGTTCCGCTCCCTCTTCTCGGCTCAAAAAGGAACCTCGGGCCGAAACCCCCCTACCGATGATGACGATACAACCGCGACCGGGACATCGCGCGAAGTACGTCCAGATGCACTGCCCGGTGCAGTCATCCGCGTACTTGGTGCAGGTGGCGCCGGCAGCAATGCGGTATCGCGCATGATCACTGCTAAGGTGCAGGGGATCGACTTTATTGCCGTAAATACCGATATTCAGGCGCTGTACCACAGCCCTGCACAGCGAAAAATCACGATCGGACGCGGCACAACGCGTGGTCTTGGTGCCGGTGCTAACCCCGAAATCGGTAAGCGCGCCGCCGAGGAAAGTTTGGAGGAGATCAAGAAGGAGCTGGAAGGAACAGACATGCTCTTTATCACAGCCGGTCTCGGCGGTGGAACGGGTACAGGAAGCGCCCCGGTGATCGCAGAAGTTGCTCGTAGCATGGGAATCTTAACCGTTGCCGTTGTCACCAAGCCATTCAGTTTCGAAGGTCTCAAGCGTCGGAAGAATGCAGACGAAGCGCTCGAGGCACTCAAGGGAAAGGTGGATACGCTCATCGTGATTCCGAACGACAAGATTTTGTCCCTCATCGACAAAACCACACCACTTACAGAAGCATTCGAAGTGGTCGATGAAGTGCTCCAGCACGCGATCGAAGGTATCTCCAGCCTTATCACCCAGCATGGTCTGATCAACGTCGACTTTGCCGACGTCAAAACCATCATGCAGGACGCCGGTACGGCGCTTATGGGTATCGGATACGGCACCGGCGACAGCCGCGCCGCCGAGGCAGCCCGCGCTGCGATCGATAGCCCACTCCTAGAGGTATCGCTCAACGGAGCTAAGGGAATTCTCTTTAACATCACGGGAGGCAACGACCTCAGCATGTTCGAAGTGGACGAAGCCGCACGCATCATCACCGAGACCGCTTCGCCAGAGGCAAACATTATCTTCGGTGCGGTAATCGACGAGGCCTACACGGGCCAGATCAAGTGTACGGTGGTGGCAACAGGCTTCGATATGGCCGATACGATTTCGACCCCTGCATTCCAGACTCCCGCACAGCGTTACCTCACAAAATCAGCCCCAACAAGCGGCGGGCGACCGCCTGACATGATCCAGAAAGACGACAAGCCGGAGCAGAAGCCTGCAGTGCAGATTTCGGAGGAAGAGTTGGAGGTGCCGGCGTTTATGAGGAAGCCGATTTCGAAGTAGCTAGTCAGCTGGTTAGCTAGTCAGCTTCTTAGCTTCTAAGGGGGTGAACTGCATACACACACTCTTCTGTCCGATCAATCAGTGTGAAGCTGATTGCGATCGGCCAGTTATAAAGAAAAATAAAAAAGCCAACCAGCTAACCATCTAACCAGCTGACAAGCTAACAAGCTGACAAGCTAAGCATGTGTTCCCGTCGATCCAAACCCACCCCTCGTCTCCGCCCCATGGCTCTCCACTTCGTCCCATGCGGCCTGTTCCACCTTCACAAAAATTCCCTGCGCAATACGTTCCCCACGCTCAACTGTCACCGGTGTATCAGTAATGTTTTGAACCTGCACTAAGAGCTCGTCTGCATCGCCGTGGTAGTCCTGGTCAATCACGCCGATACTGTGAGGGCAGACTAAGCCCTTCTTTCGGGGCATGCTGCTACGAGGGACGATTAAGAGCATGTAACCCTCCGGAACTTTTACGACGACGTTACCGGGCACCAGTGCGATTTTCCCCGGTTCGACGATGGTTGTTTCGCGTGTGACGATATCAAACCCGACAGCGCCGTGTGTGGCGTACTGGGGGAGGGGGAGGGTTGAATCGATACGTTTAATGGAGACGTGCATGACTGCATTCTACCTTCTTTGGAGGGTTATATGGAAGGATCGATTATTTTTGCAAATGCATTGTTTTTTGCAACGAGAGTTTCTCGTTTGATTAATTTGTGTGCATATAATGTTTGCCACAATGATACCTTTGCACCGTCACCACCAATAGCTCCATCCGGGTTTACTGTTCTAGGGGCGAAAGTCCATAGTGTCTGGTCAGCATTTTGCAAGCGAGGTTCGTTGAGCATGTAATCTTCAAATGCATTTTGCCAATGCTCCTCGTATGTTCGTTTGATACTAGGATCAATGCTGTTTGCAGGGTGTGTAAGCTGTTCGTGCTTTGTTACAAGATCTGCAAGGAATGCAGTCGCGAAGGCATCGTTTGTGAAGCGCCCCTGAGATGTAAGCAGGAGAATTTTTTTAAGACCCTGTCCTTGAACAAGGATTGCTTCGGAGTCTTGCTTGAAGTCTTCCAAGCCTGCAACTTTTCCGGGGTCCGCACCTGCAAGCCAGCCACGATATTCTTTGTACTTATCGTCAAAAATAGAGATAGCTTCACTCCAGCTGGGCTCTTTTAGCACTTGGCCCGCAAGAGCACGACCTACCAATTCATCCATTTTATCAGTTGTAATATTTCCCCCAAGTCTCCGTATTTCTTTTTCGAGGTGTTCTATCGCAACGCCGATTCCGCCAATGCTCGAGAGGCTTGCTTCGTGATTTCCGGCGTTTCGTGCCCATTGAACAAGTTTTTTCTTTTTGTTTCCATCTGTTTCAGCCAACGCAAAGTAGCCCCATGTAACGTTGTTGAAGGATATGCCCGCTATCTGGTCAACCATATCTCCTGATATATTCGCTCGTCCGATGGGGTCATTTCGCAGGTGACGTATAAACATTGCAGCCAATGTAGGTACGGTAGCTGCATTTTTTCCTCTGCCAATTGCCGCTTCCATCACGCCAATTGCTGACCAGTAATTATGCTCGTCGAGCTGCTGCTTGAAGGTTTGAACGATTGGATCCCACGTTTCGTCGGAAGATATTTTGTTCTGCCCGTTTTTGCGTGAATTTTGTCCTCCCGTTGTATCATCAGTCTTCAGTGAATCGATATAGTTTTCGATATCGCTGCTTGATTCGCCAGGTGGGACCGTTCTACCGGCTATGAGCTTTTTGCCCATTACCGTGTGATTTTTGCGATCCATATGATACAACCAGCCTTTGCTTGCAGCATACTCCAGTACAGCACGTGTTCGGTTGCAGTCGTGCTGGTTTTTTTCATATTCCCCTCCAGGTCCGAAGAGTGTGTCGAATGTGGCATTATTGCTTTTCAATAGATCCATAAAGCCGCTCTTGGCTTTGTTATCTTCCCCATCGTCAGTCGCCTTCAATGTTTGCTGCACATCGTTTTCAAATTGCTTGAATGGAGAGATCATGCCCACAAAATCGCCAACGGCCTGGGCGAATTTTACTGCTGCACGACGATCACGTTCATCTTGAGCGGCTTTTCTGGTTTCCCAGTATTTTTTCCATCCCATATACATCTGCATCGGGGTCATCCATGTTATTCCCAAGTCTTGATAAAAACCTTTCAGGTTATCGATAATTGAATTTTGAGAATCACCCGGGCTTGCTCCTCCCTTCTTTTTTTCTTCCTCTGCCTCGAGGAATTTGGAAAAATTTCCACAGATTTCCGGAATCTGTAACACTTCCAATTCTTTTTTGCAGTCTTCCACATGTGTTTTAATGCGCTCAAGCTCCTCGGCAATACTGACGGAAATCGCGTCATCTTTTTTAATTTCTTCTGCAACGGTTAATCTGTCAGATGCCCCGGCAATGTCCCACGCGGCGCTTGCAGCATTGGGGACGGTGCCGATCTTGGCGGTAAAGTTGGTGGTAACTTCAACTTTTTCAGCGGGGTGAGATACGGTCGCTACAATCCCGGGCACAAAGTCAGCCGGCTTAATTTTCCCGGCTTGCCAGTTATCAATCATCTTTGCTTGCAGAAGCAGGGCATTTAAATTCAACGATCTTGCAAAAAGGATAGTTTCTCCTCCTTTGAGTTCGTCCCATATTTCCGCTCTGGCTTTATCCCGGGGTCGGGTGGTTCCGATTTTTTCGAAGATTGCTGTCATGGCCTCGCGATATTCGTCTACTTTTTTCTGAGCATTTTTAATTTCGGGAATAAGGGGTGCGGCACGGAGTTTATTGTGCTCTGCGTAAATGGCAGTATTTGCTTCATTCTCAAACCTATCCCGGTCTGCAGGCAGGGTATTAATGAGTGCTTGTTCTACAGGTTTTGCAGCTTTCGATGCCACGAATGCATCTACTGCATCTTTGCGACGACGGAAAGGCTTACCAGTAGTAAGGTCTCCAGCCTCTGTAAATACTTTGAGCTCAGCCATCAAAGCTGCTTTCTTATCGTTCAGCGCCGTATCGATTGCAAGGCGAGTATTATTGAAGTCTCGTTCAAAGTGCGGATGCAATGTCCCCCTGTGATCCTCCAGCTTTGATCTATACAACGTCTGTAAGGCCGCATCACTTTTAATTATTTTCTCCTCAGTTAAAAAGAGATTTGCGAATGAGGGACTGTCGGGCGTGGTATCTGCATTGGCTGGGTCCATTACATCACCGTTTGCAATGATAGTAGTAATTTGGGTTCTGAAACCGTCGATTAAACCGCGAATCTCTGTGCGCGTTTTTGCTTCATCTTCCGCTCCAGCTGTTTTCTTAAGAATTTCTGCTTGCAGTTGAACGTCGCTTAAATCTTCAAATAGATATAACAATTTGGCCTCCCTTTCAGGATTCCGTTTGGTTGCGTTACAGCGGTGACTGCGGAAAAGCAGCATTTACAGTTTAGCGAAGCGACTAAAAGTGTCAAGAATTCCTTCCTTTTCTTCTGTTAATTCCGTCGCTACGCCACTTAGAAACGCACGGATGTCATTGGGGGATTGCTGCCCGATTTGAATATTCCTGATAGCCGCATGCGGTGTCTTGGGAGTGAATCGGATTTCGGTAAAGGTAGGAGTTTGCAAAAACCAGAATCCCTTTAAAGAACTCCAAGGCATAAACACTCCATCCAGTTCTACACCAAGCTGCGTAAGGACGCAGGTAGAATCAGGCAAGCGGTGATCGCGTACTAAAAAATACAGTGCACCGCAGAGGATGCTCACGAGCGCCAATGTCCATGCTCCACTTAAAATTCCGTAGATAGATGTGCAGAGCACGATCGAGCTGCCGATGCCATACCACCACACTCCACGTTCATGAGCAGCATGTCGCGGAGCTTCCCATCGTAATTCCCCGCGCAGGGGAATGGCCGGAGTGGGTGTTTGTGTATCCATAAATCCCTCTATTATACCAAAAAACGAGGTTTTTAGGTAGTGTGGAGGGGTTGCGTATATCGTTAAATGTTTTTGAATATCTGTATTTATCGACTTGCTCCGGTGACCGTGGAAACGTATCGTGCGTCGGCTGCAAAAGGCAGTTTTACCCGGGCAATTAGCTCAGCTGGCTAGAGCGTCACATTGACATTGTGAAGGTCACTGGTTCAAGTCCAGTATTGCCCACCATTCGACTCGGTACTGCGGTATCTCGCTCATGGTGAACCAGCCAGAGCCATTCTTTGGTGTTCGAGGAGTCGGATGACAGTGAGCGGAGCCGCAGCAAAGTCGAACTGCCCCGCTTGCTTCATAGAAGATCTTCCACCACCTACGTTCTGCACACGGAAAGAACCGGTTTTTGGGCTTACACATCACTTAAAGCACGGATTGTTGTAGATAGGCTTCTTTTTGGTGGATGCTATATGTCGAATCTATGTGGAAACTAGTTCCATGTGGCAATTCACCCTCGATCTCATGTTCCCGCGCCATTCACTCAGTCGATCGGGTTCGACATGGGTGAGTGACGAAGAACGAGCGGTACTACAGGCTTGCCAGCCGGTGTTACTCCACACCGACAAATTGCGGTCGATCGGTGTGATGCATCTCGATATGCTGGCGGCAGGTGCTTCGTATCATGCATCACCGTTCCTGAAAACCGCTATACAGCGGTATAAGTATCAGCGCGTATCCGCACTCAAAGAGGATCTGGCAGCGCTCATCCTTAGAGCGTATCCATTGTTGCAGTTTCCTCCCGAGACGGTCATCACGTGGGTGCCGCTGCATTGGTCACGGAAGTTCTGGCGGGGTTTTGATCAATCCGAGGAGTTGGCGCAGTGTTTGGCAGAGGATGCTGGCTTACCAGTCGAGCGATTATTAAAACGTATTCGGCCGACAGGGCATCAAGCGTGGAGATCGGGCACAGAGCGTCGGGCGGCGATGCATGGTGCTTTCATGTTCGTGAATAAGAATGTTCCCGAGCATGTTCTTCTCGTTGATGATGTAGCGACTACTATGAGTACGCTTGATGCGTGTGCGCATGCGCTTAAAAATGCAGGAGTATCGCATGTGGATGCGGTGACGATTGCACTTGGATGATCCGGCTTTCCGTCGCGGAGTTTATCCTGAGCTTTTCGAAGGACCGAGATGCGTACACATCCTGTGATCGCGATGGTGAGTTTTCTATGCAATTGTCGATGACAAGTAAGGGTGCATGAATCGCAACCCGAAGTGTGTGGAAAAGTTTTCTGTTTTCCACATCGCCCGTTAGGATACTGGTCCTATGACAGTGCTCATTTCTGCAGTTGCATTTTTTCTTCTCATCACGGGGCTTGTGATCATTCACGAGCTCGGACATTTTCTGGTCGCACGAAAAGCGGGAGTGACAGTCGAAGAATTTGGCTTCGGCTTGCCACCCAGAATCTTCACGCTCTTTACATGGAAGGGGACGGATTTTACGCTCAACTGGATTCCATTCGGCGGATTTGTGCGACTAAAAGGAGAGAATCCATCCGACGAACGCGAGCGCACAGCCAAGGGGAGTTTCACGAGTGCGTCGATCACATGGAGGAGTGCAATCCTTGTTGCGGGCGTTGGCATGAACTTCCTGCTCGCATTCTGTATTTTCGTGTTCGGGTTTTCTGCGGGTAAATGGATTCCTACATACCTGACATTGGAAGATATGCAGGCTGCCGCAGGTCGCGGAGAGATCCACCTGACACTCGGAGTTCTTATTGATGATGTGCTCACCGGTGGAAGCGCGCAGGAGGCGGGCATTCCCAAGGGCAGTATCTTGGTGTCGGTTGATGGTATAGAGGTGCAGGAGCCTGCCGATGTCGTTCGTTTGCAGGAAGGGAAAAGGTCTGTGACGTATGCCGTGCGTAGTTCACCCGAGGCTGTAGAGACGAGTGCTCTTGTGGTGGAGGTCGAAGAAGGAAAAACCGGAGTCTACCTGCGACCTATTCCCATCGAATTGGCTGCGGCACCTCATAATGTATTAGAGGCAATCGTTCTTGCCGCGCGTGAGACGAGGGTTGTGACGTCGCAGACGGTGCTGGGAATCGCAAAGCTCTTCTCGTCCCTTGCTCAACGCGGAACAGTCCCCGAAGGTGTCACCGGTATCGTCGGTATCGCACAGATCACGTATGCGTCGGTGCAAGAAGGCTTCATGGTCTATCTGCGTCTCGTGGCACTTCTCAGCTTGAGTCTTGCAGTACTCAATATCTTACCCTTCCCAGCCCTCGATGGCGGGCGACTACTCTTTGTCTTGTCCGAACTCGTCATCCGGCCCGGGAAACGCAGGTTCGAAGTGATTGCCAACACTGTCGGCTTCGTCGTGATGTTACTACTGATCCTCCTCGTTACATTTTATGACGTCTTCCGTCTCTTCTCCTGATCAGGCTGCCGCCGGCATGAGAAGTAATTGGCTGCAAATGCTGACGGTTATTAAAGACCGGATCCCGCATAGTCAATTCATCACGTGGTTTAAAGATACTGCGATTCTTAACCGTGAGGGGGGGACGCTGATGATCGGACTGCCGCTCCCGATGTCGCTTAACTGGCACCTGGAGCATTACCGCGCCCTCACACTGCAGATCGCACAGGAGTTTGATGCAACGATCGAACAGATCGTCTACAAGGTCGACGGGGGACTGAAAGATGACAGGTCCCGCACATTTGATTTGCTGGAAGCATTTCCCGAACAAAAGCGCAGAAAGCTGCCGGGTAAGCAGGAGATCAAGCTGGCAGAAGGGATTGTCAGTAAAATTCTCAACCCTCGTTACTCGCTGGAAAGTTTTGTCGTCGGGTCCAATAACCGCTTGGCCTATGCGGCGTGCCAGGCGGTCGCGATGCAGCCGGGTGGGAAATATAACCCGCTTTTTTTGTACGGCGGTGTCGGGCTTGGTAAAACTCATCTACTGCAGGCAACCGGTAATGCGATCCTCAAGCAGATGCCGAAATCGACGGTTGTGTACACAACTGCCGAAGACTTCGCAAACCAAGTGATTGAAACCGTGATGAACCAGAAGTGGGAGCAATTCCGCCGCAGGTATCGCAGCGTCGATGTGCTCATCATCGATGACGTCCAATTCCTTGCAAACAAAGAGCGGACCCAAGAAGAATTCTTCTATACGTTTAATACGCTGTATGAGGAGCGCAAGCAGATCATCCTCTCGGCCGATCGTCCGCCACAAGAACTGCAACTGGAAGACCGTCTGGTATCTCGCTTCGAGCGCGGCATGATCGCCGATGTCTCGCTCCCGGACTACGAAACGCGTCTTGCGATTTTGGTGGAGAAGGCAAAAGAATACGAAATCTTCATGGACATGGTGGTGCTGCAGTTTATTGCCGAGCATGCGACCAAGCACATTCGCGAACTGGAAGGAATTTTGATGCAGGCCGTTGCGCAGTACGAACTCGAACAGCGGATGCCGACGGTAAAAAGCATTGCCGAAATTATGCGGAAGCTGAATAAGGACCCACACGAGCGCGAGGAAACGCCGGGCTTTGAAAGTGTTGCTGCGCGAAACACGACCTTCCAGGATGTGATGGAGTCTGTGAGTCGCTACTACTCGGTCTCAACAGCGGACATGGTGGGACAATCACGCGTGCGTGAAATTCTGATTCCGCGTCATATCGCGATGTTCCTCTGTAAGAAGTACCTGCGCCTTAGCTACGTACGCATTGGTGAGCTCTTCTCCGGTCGTGATCACACGACGGTGATGAATGCGATGTCCAAAATGGAGTCGAGGCAGCTTAATGATCCACAATTGCTCCGTGAGATTCGGGCATTGGAAGGGGAGTTAAAGCTGGCGTGATGCAGGTTGGTCTATTATGATCTCGTCATGGCTGACTATAACAATCTTGATGATCTTGCAAAAATGCGCCACTCGCTGGCGCACGTGTTGGCTCAGGCAGTGATGAAACTATGGCCGGATACCAAGGTGACGATCGGTCCGCCGATTGAAACCGGCTGTTATTACGATTTCCTCTTTAGTAAGCCAATTTCTGATGCAGACTTTCCTGTGATCGAAAAGGAGATGAAGAAGATCATTCACCAGGCCCAGACATTCAGGTGTGATGAACTTTCAGTCAAAGACGCGATTGCGTTCTGGAAAGGCAAAGATCAGCCATTCAAAGTCGAGCTGATCCAAGACTTGGAAAAGAACGAGAATGTGAAGATGGTCACGCACTATGTGAACGTCGGACCCGATGGTAAAGACACGTTTACCGACCTCTGCCGCGGAGGTCATACCGATACAACCAAGGACATTCCCGTTGATGGGTTCAAGCTGATGACGCTTGCAGGTGCGTATTGGCGTGGTGATGCGAAGCGTGAGCAGTTGAGCCGCATTTACGTCGCAGCGTTTGGGTCCAAAGAAGAGCTCGATGCGTACCTCAAGCAGATGGATGAGGCGCGCAAGCGCGATCACCGTAAGATCGGGAAAGAGATGGATCTCTTCACCTTTAGCGATCTTGTAGGGCCGGGTCTTCCACTCTGGACGCCACGCGGAACACTTATGCGTCACTTGCTCGACGGCTTTGTGTGGGAACTGCGCGAAGCACGTGGATACCAGCGTGTCACCATCCCGCATATTACCAAGAAAGAACTCTACGAAACGTCCGGTCACTGGGCCAAATTTAAAGACGACTTGTTCCGCATTCAAACGCGCGACGAGCACGAGTTTGCGATGAAGCCGATGAACTGCCCGCATCACACGCAGATCTACAATCACATCCCACGCAGTTACAAAGATTTGCCGCAACGCTACGCCGAAACCACGATGGTGTACCGCGACGAGCAGACGGGGGAATTACATGGTCTTTCCCGTGTTCGGTGTATCACGCAGGATGACGCCCATGTGTTCTGTCGACAAAGCCAGGTAGAGGAAGAATTCCTGCGCGTCTGGGACATCATCGATATCTTCTACAAGACGACCGGCTTTGGCTCACTCAAAGTTCGTCTATCACTCCACGACCCCGAGCATTTTGAAAAATACCTCGGCACACGCGAGTTGTGGCAGGGGGCCGAAGAGGCGATTCGCGGTATCGCGAAGGATCGTGGTGTTACGTACATCGAAGCGTTGGGTGAAGCTGCGTTCTATGGACCAAAAGTGGACTTCATCGCCGTCGACTCTATTGGCCGCGAGTGGCAGGTTGCGACGATTCAGCTGGACATCAACATGCCGGAACGGTTTGATTTATTCTGCATGAACGAAGCAGGCGAGAAAGAACGGATCGTGATGATTCACTGTGCCATCATGGGTTCTCTTGAGCGTTTTCTGTCGACATTCATCGAGCATCATGCGGGGCATTTCCCGCTATGGGTAAGCCCGATACAAGCAGCTGTCTTGCCTGTTGCGAGTGGTCACGAAGAGCATGCAGCGAACGTGGGTGCGAAGCTGATGGAAAAGGGGATCCGCATCGAGTATATGAACTCTACAGAATCACTCGGCAAACGCATTCGCGGAGGCGAAACACAGCGCATCCCGTATCTGCTCGTGATCGGTGATAAAGAGATCGAAGAAGGGACTGTGACGGTGCGAAACATCCGGACGAAGAACCAGGTGGCGGTAGGGGTGGATGAATTTATCGCCTCCGTCACTAATGATGTGGCAGAGAGGAAGTTGGAGTTGTCGATTGGAGGAGAGGGGGAATAATAGGCGTTTAGAGTAATGGAATAATAGGACGGGATGAGGGGAATAATAGGGATTAGAGTAATAGAATAGTAGGACGGGATGAGGGAGTAATAGGAGTGAGAGCAATAGAATAGTAGGACGAGAGAAGGGAAATCCTATTATTCTATTCCCTATTATTCTATTATTCTCGTATGTTCGACGCCTTCCAGTTCGGCCCCTTCATTGTCTGGACGCACCTCGTGTTTACGCTGATCGCAGTGTGGGCGTCGGCTGAGTTTTTCTTTCGTCTCGCACAGAGTGCCGGGTTGTCGCTCCAGCCGTTTCGCGATCATGCAGTGTGGTACACGGTGGCGGCCATTATCGGCGGGCGTATTTTTGCGGTGATTGAACAGTATCGCGTGTACCTTAAGCCAGAGGATCCATTTAGATTCCTGTTTATGCATGACGGACATTTCAGCTTCCTTGGTATGGCGGTTGGAATCGCAGTCACGCTGTACATCACCCGTCACACATCGCGTACAACCTTCCTGCAGTGGCTGGATGTGCTCTTCCCCACATTTACATTCGGCATGTCCTTTGACTGGCTGGGTAAATTCTTTGCCGGCCAGGCATACGGCCGTCCGACGGATATGTTCTGGGGGGTCACATACGACGCCTTCAACGTTCGTTTCGCGGTACCCATTCACCCGGTTCAGCTCTACTACGCGCTGTTTTTCTTCTCCATCACGTTTTTACTGTTGGTTGTGCGCAAACATGCGCGCAGGGCGGGCGCAGAAACGCTGGTCGGGATCGTTATTGCGACTATCGGAACCTTTATCTTTGAATCTTTCCGCGGTGACTTCGGTATCCCGGTATTTGCCACACAGCTCGATCTACTCCTTCTCGTTCTCCTCTTTTTGAGCTTGGGTGGGTTTGCCGCGTTTGAAATCCGTATGCCGCAGCGGATGGTGGTCGGGTACGAAATCGCGACAACGTTTCTGTGTGCGTTATATCTGTTCGTGCGCCCGATGCTGCCGTTTGAATCCTTTGAACTGCGCTTCAGTCAGCTGCTTTCCATACTGGCGCTGCTGGGGACCGTCGTGTACGTTACCGTCCACCGTCGACGCCACCCGCACTTGTAATGCCTTTCTCGCTCGATTCCTTCGCCGGCATTATTCCCGCGGGTCCTGTACAGATTCTGCAGCTTCTGATTGTAGTCTTTGCAGTAGTACTCGTGTATCTGCTGCTCTTCACACTTCGCGATATTCTGCTTCGCACGCGTTCCTTCTGGTATCAATTTTTTTGTATTCTGCTTGTCGGCTGTGTGCCGCTTGCCGGCTTCTTGCTCTATCTGCTCATTCGCCCTGCACGAACGGTCAAGGAGCGGGAGACAGAACGCATGCTGCGCGCGATTGCCCCCGATGCTTTTGCTGACGAAGCGTTCGACGAAGCGATTGAAGAATTGCTCGAAGTCGAGGACAATTCCACCCCCTCCGTATGAATGCTTTGCTCTCCTACATCTTCCAGCCCAATAGTTGGCTCTCCTACATCTTCTGGCCCAATCCCGGCAATGCTCACTACGATAGTCCTAAGGCCATGCTCATCATCGCGGTATGTGTGTTGCTCGTGATCGGAGCACTGGTGATATCTTTCTGGCGCAAAAGACTCCAGAATCAGCAACTGCGTAAGCTTAGTCGTTCATGGTCTTCGGCCTCTGCGTGGTTTGGGTTTACCGGCATCCTGCTCACCGTTTCCCGTGTAGAGAATATCCAGTTTATGGCCATGCGTGCACTCTGGGGATTCTGGCTGGCTGCATTTACGGTCTATGTCTACGTGCAGATCCGCGGGTACCGGGCAAAATATTACGAAGTCGTTCCTGTGACATCCACCAAGGATCCACGGTCCAAATACCTGCCAAAGGGCAAGAATCGCTAAGTGAGGATCCAGAAGACTCAGAAGACTCAGAGGAAGTTTCTTCTGGATCGTCTGGATCCTCTGAGTCTTCTGAGTCCTTTTTATTGAACAACTGTTGTATCCCTTTCGATTGACAGTTTTTGGCTTCTGCAGGAGCATGTGCCTCCTATGCCGCTTAAGCACAATACCGAGACGTGGCTCCTGTTTCTGCTCGGGCTCGTAACCGTTCTCACAGGCTTATTGTGCGCATTCTTGCCCCCTGTTACCGTTGCATGGTGGCCTTGGGCGATCGCATTCATTGCGGCAGTAGCATATCCCTTTTCGTTGTATCCGCTGCTTAAAGCGCGTCGTGCCGATTACCCGTTCCGCATGCTGCATTTTGCCCCGGCAGTGTTGCTTCTTGTGTGGCTTGCGGCCGATCTTTTGGCGGGTGTATCTCCGGCATTTTCCGGTGTGCAGGAGTGGGTGACATGGAAAGGCACGCTTGTCCCCGTTGCAATCATCTTTGCGTTGCTCCTCTGGTTCAGCCTCGCCGTCATTCGTCAGCGTCAATCGCGCATCGCACTCCTCGCGGGGTTACTCTTGCTGCTCGGTATCGCAGGTTTCCTGACCGATACCAAGGAGTGGAACCGTCAGCTGGCGGCAAGAGTGTGGGGTGAATCAGGCAGTCTTATTACAAACGCTCCGGGTTCTGACGCTGCAGAAGAGCGCTGGAGAGCACAACTTCGTCTGATGGAAGAACGCCGACGGGCGATTGCTAGCGGGCAGGGGAGTAGCGGAAGCACATCATCAAGTGGAGTCTCGAAACCGGCAGGAGCCCTAAGTGGCGCAATTATCGCATCCGGCGCGAGTTCGTCGATTTCTTCTGTTCCACAATTGCCACATGCCGGGCCGATGTCCGAAGTATTGGTACTGCTGACGACATCCGGGTATTGCGCAGCGCTGCATCGACGGACGATGCGTCGTGTACGCGCTTAATAGCCATCTCGTGGATGGGGACATCTCTAGTTTTGTATGTCTGGAATCAGTACCATCTTCGGGCTGTCGGGACGTAGCTCAGTTGGCTAGAGCGCATGCCTGGGGGGCATGAGGCCGCAGGTTCAAGTCCTGTCGTCCCGACCATCTATATCACCACTTCTTGCCATTATTCGAAGGGGACGCTATGCTGCCGTCTTTTGTTTAGAGAATCGCCGGATACGGCTAATTGACATCTATGAACTATTATTGCCAAATAATCAATAATATGTTACAATAATAAGTCATCCGGCTTCGCTTACGAGCTACGCCGCGATACACCCTCAAAAATGAGTCTATCACCTCAATCCATCCAGGCAGCAACCAGTCTGATCGAACAGCATCAAAAGCTGCTCATCATCCCGCATGCCAATGTGGACCCCGATGGGCTCAGCAGTGCGCTTGCCTGTTACCAGATGTTCACGGCGATGGGGAAGGACGTCACGGTCATTTGCCCGGATACCAAGCCCGATGCGCTCAAGTTTCTCCCAGGCTTTGAAAAGCTCGAGGAGCAGATCAGCGATAACAAAGATTTTATCGTGACCATCAACTTGGATGACGGTGTGGAGGTGGATAAGCTCCGCTACACCGTTGAGGATAACAAAGTGAATATCATCGTGATGCCCAAAAAGGGACAGATTCGGCAGCAGCAGATTATGCTCAGCGAGGGTGGCTACGGTTGGGATCTCATTGTCGTCGTCGATACCGCAGACCTCGCATTGCTCGGTTCGTTCCACAAAGATCATCTCGACCTTTTCTCCAGCGTGCCGATCCTGAATATTGACCATCACATCAGCAACACCCTGCATGGGCAGTTGCAGCTGATTGACCCGACGGCCGCGAGTGCGACTGAGGTGCTCTACAACTGGTTCACGCAGGTCCCGTCATACAAAGACAAGATTACTGCCGATATGGCGACGTTGCTGCTTACAGGTCTGATTACCGATACACGCAGTTTCCAGAACCCGAATACGACCCCTCGGTCGCTGGAAGTCGCTGCGGAACTACTCGAAAAGGGTGCCAGGCAGCAAGAAATTATTCAGCATGTCTATAAAACGAAGCCCCTCTCGACGCTTCGCATCTGGGGCCGTGCCCTCAATCGTATTCAGGTTGATAGCACCGCTCGCATCGTATGGTCAGCTGTCAGCAAAGAAGACCTGGCGGAGATGGAAGCGACCAGCAAAGAGACACACGGCATTCTTGATGAACTCATCTCGACGATTCCCGATGCCGATGTCTACGTGCTCTTCACCGAGCTCGAAGAAGGCGGCCTCAAGGCGAGTATGCGATCGTCTCCCGCAGTCGATGTGTCTCAGTTGTCCGCCCGGACATTCGGAGGTGGGGGCCACGCGCGTGCATCCGGCTTTAAGGTGGCGACCTTCGATAACTTCCAGTTACAGGTACTGGAATGCATTCGTACCCTCAAAGAGGCAATGCAAAAGCAGCGACAGGATGACAATGACCGCAAGGTTCAACCAGCGATCACCCCTGCGGTGCAGCCCCCCGCCGTCACCCCTAAAGAGATTCCGCAGGTGCCAGCCGCTGCGCCCAGTAGGGATATTATTGGGGATTTAACGAAGTAAGCTGGTCAGCTAGTTAGCTTGTTAGCTGGCTAGGAAGCTGACTAGCTGACAAGCTAACCAGCTGGACTGCCGTAATGGTGACAATCGGTCATTTATTATGCTACAGTTCCGCCGCTTATCATCTTTTTCACGTATCTATGCGCCTCGTGCAGGTCGCAAAAGCATTGGGTATGACTGGACAGCAGCTTCGTAAAGAGCTGACTGAGGTCGATTTCGGCATCAAGCCGACGGACCGAGAAATCCCGGACAACCTGGCGCAGGGCGTGATCCGTTTCGTTGCGCGCAAGCACAACCTGACGATCGATATGACGGCCATTCAAGGTTTACTGATGGATGACGGAGAAGGCCGGGATGAGGAGAGTGAAAATGGTGAAGCAGTAGAACAGCCAGTTGAATCACCGGTTGAACCGAAGGTCCAAGACACGCTCAACGTGCTTCGTAAATTGACACTCGATGATGTGCCCAAAGCCGCGGTACAGCGCCAAATCCACGAACTCACGAAGGAAGAAAAAGAGGAGAAGTTAAAGGAGCAGCAGGATGCTGCCAACCTTGCTGCCAAGCGTAAGTTAGAACCCAGGGAGCAGCAGCAGATTAAAAAGAAATCCGGCACGGTCGCGCTGCCCTCCACCATTACGGTGAAAGAATTTGCCGAAAAGACCGGTGTGCAGGTGCCCCAGGTTATTCAGACACTCATGAAAAACGGCATCCTTATTACGATCACTCAGTCCATCGACTACGACACTGCTGCAATCATTGCGGCAGAGCTAGGCGTTGGGGTCGAACGCGAGCAGGAAGCGGCCAAGGCGGAGCACCTCATCAGCCGAAACCTTGCCGAAATGGTGAAGGACGATGCGCCTAATCTTTCCGAGCGCCCGCCTATCGTGATCGTGATGGGACACGTCGACCACGGGAAGACCTCCATCCTCGATGCTATCCGCCAGACAGACGTCGTCTCTCGCGAGTCCGGCGGTATCACGCAGCACATCGGAGCATATCAGGTGCACCATGCGGGAAAGCCAATCACGTTCCTGGATACACCCGGTCACGAAGCCTTTACCGCTATGCGTGCCCGCGGCGCTCAGGTGACCGATATCGTCATCATTGTCGTGTCCGCCGAAGAAGGCCCCAAAGATACAACGGTGGAAGCGGTAAACCATGCCAAGGAAGCCGGTGTGCCGATTATTGTTGCGCTTAATAAGGTTGATCGCCCGAATGCCAATATCGAAAAGGTGAAAGGGGAGATGGCGGCATTGGGGCTGCAGCCCGAAGATTGGGGCGGAGATGTGCCATACATTGCGACATCCGCCGTGACCAAGCAGGGCATCCCTGAGCTTTTGGATCAGATTCTGCTGATTGCAGAAATTGCCGAACTAAAAGCCAACGCCAGCCGTAGCGCTATCGGTACAGTCATTGAAAGCCATCTGGACCCGTCACTCGGCGCATTGGCCAGTGTGATCGTCGCAACAGGAACTCTTAAGGCGGGTGATGCCTTTATCTGCGGACACACAGTCGGAAAAGTCCGCTCTATGAATGATGCGACAGGCAAGCGCTTAGACGCCATCACTCCCTCGGGAGCCGTTCGCGTATCGGGCTTCGCCGGCGTACCTCAAGTAGGTGATCTCTTCCAAGTCGTTGCGTCCGAACGTGAAGCGCGCGATCTGCTTAAGCAGATTCTGGAGCAAGCGAGTATACAGCCAAAACGCGGTCTAGGTGACTTAGTCAGCATGCTTCACCAGGGAAAGCTCCAGCAGCTCAAGATTGTTCTGAAGGCTGATACCCAAGGTTCGCTTGAGGCATTGCAGTTTTCCCTTTCCCGTCTGGAAACCGAAAAAGTACAAGTGAAGGTGATCCACGCAGCTATTGGCGCCGTTTCCGAAAGCGATGTGATGATGGCGTCGGCAAGCCTTGCGCTCGTGATGGCCTTCCGGTCGCAGGTCCCCGTTGCAGTGCAGCGTACGGCGGATCGTGAAGGCGTTGAAGTACGCAAATACGATGTAATCTACTCACTGCTCGATGATGTAACGGGACTTCTGGAGGGTCTGCTTATTCCCGAAGAAGAAGAGAAGGTACTCGGACACCTGGAAGTGAAGGGCGTGTTCCTTAGGCAAAAGAGCGAACAGATCATCGGTGGACGTGTGACAGACGGTGTCATTAAACGTGTGCCTTTCCGTTTGTTACGAGGGGAAGAGCGTGAAGTTGTAGGGACCGGACGTATTCTTAGCCTCCGCAAAGTGGACAATGACATTAAAGAAGCCAAGGCAGACACAGAGTGCGGTATGCGCGTGGACAGTACGATTCCACTGGAAGTAGGCGACATTCTGGAGGCGTATCACCGGGAGTTTAAGAAGAAGGAGGCCTAAGTCAGAGTGTTCCGCCGCCCGTCTTGATGTAATCACATGCAATTGCCTGTGCGTCTTCGTTGTGCAACGTCAAAAGAATCCGGGCAAAATCAACAAAATCGCCTTTATCAATCATAAGTTGCATGTTTTTTTTCTCGTTTTTGCCGCCACCCATGGATCGGACATAATCCGTGATCTGCTGCTTGAGTTCTGGGGAGACACTCGGCCCTGTAGCGTGAAGGTTATTTGCTTTGAGTGCGGAAATAAGGGCTTTGGTGGACGTCGGTTCTTCGAGGGTGTTTCGCGCGTAATTAGCCCATGCTATTCCTTGTACGTTGTATTTCTGACGGATGGATTGAAAGAGAGGGTCATTGAGTGATCCGTTGATCTCTTTCACCATGATCTTGTCCTTACCGGAAAAGAGCTGATCCCATACGCCGGGGTAGGCAAGAAGCGCGACTCCTGCATAAAAAAACGTCGTGCCACTCAGTTTTCGCTGCGCGATACCGACCCCGAGCCCAAGAACGGCTGCAAATGCCGCTGCGACAAATACACCGCCCTGCAATGCTTTGTAGATCTTCCCATCCACATTATCTTCCTCGTGGCGCTTTTCCAGTTGGCGGATGACATTGCGGGGGTCTTTGTACATTAATTCTCTAAGGGCACGGTCGAGCTGCAGGAGGTCTGGCTGCAAGTCGCTGCGCGTACCGGCCAATGCGCGAAGGTAGCTTTGATCCGCTTCGATTTGTCGGTAGTTCAGGTCGTACTCCGTCAAATACCGGTGCGTACCGGCAGGAGCGGCACCCTTGGGAGGGTTGATGATTGCATATGCGATTGCATTGATATGTTCGACCGGGGTTTCCTGCGTATCGGCCGGGTCTGCATTTTGTGCGCTCCGGTTTGCTTCCGCAAAGCCGCTTCGTAGCCTAGGCAAAGATTCCTTCAAAGACTCTGCGTAGGTGTCACGCACTTCTTGCATGCGCTGTGGGGCGCTCATGGTACGCAAACGAACGACCTCCGCCGCCTTTTGAGGATGAACACCTAAGAAACGAGCTTGATTGATAGGAGTCGTTGACAAATCTGCTTCCAAGTAGCTTAGTTGTTTTTGGAAGTCCGGCTGTTCCAAGGGGGAGCCAGAAACGGTGAAGGCCGGGCGAGGGGAGGAGGTGGCCATGAGATCTTATGGCATAGCGGTTACGCTTGTTTGCAGCCTGCCGAATTCTACGCTGCCTGCGCCAGTAGATGCTCCGGCAAGATTCAATTGCTGCGTGTATGCCTGCAACTGTTGTTTTACATTTCCTGCATTAATTGTCACACCACCCATATGTGTGCTGATATTTTGCATTGCTCTGTCTTTGTCCTGCTGTGTAACAGCTGCTGTCAGTGCTTGTATATGCGTGTCGAGTGCTGTCATATGAGCGCCGTTAAACTTGTTAGTCTGAGCGGAATTCTGCAGCTGCTGTTGGTTCTGTTGGTTTTTTGGTGAGAATACTTGAAATAAGGGCGTATTACTTGCGATGCCCGCATTCAGCTGTTGGTTAATTGATGCAGGATTCCATTTTTTCGCAAAACTTAAGATGCTACCACCACCTGGTATTGGCATTGGAAGTGCATGTAGGGGGGCTTTCATTGCAATAGAGCCCATACTCTTGCCCGCTTTCTCAATTGCACCTGCGCCCTTTGCCATAATGCCGCCGTAATCCTTGAGGACTGCGAAGACACCCATATAGAAAATTCCCAGGCACATGACGAGCCACAAAAGCTCGAAGAAGTCGCTGATGTTATTGGTCAGACGGAATCCGATTTGCTGCATGCTTTGGAATGTCGCCGCCTGCTGACCTGCGTTGATCATGATAAAACCTATCGTCAGCGGTACGCCGCAGAGAGCCGGCAGAAACGCGGCTTTTATAAAGTAATCGCCTAATTTTTTGGGATATTCGCCGGCAATACTTCCCAGTGGCAGAAGCGTCAGAATCCAGAACGGCATAAAGGCGATGGTAAACCAGAGCACGGGGATGCGTATCGCGAATGCCATAGTCATTGCCGCCAGCGGGAAGAAGAGTGCGATGTGAATAAACAGCAGGACACCCATTTGCAGGAAATACATGATGAGTGCTTGGGTGCTGGGGCCGTTTATGGCAGGGGGAAGAGAAGCGATGCCCGCAAGCCGCGCATGGTTTAAGATCAATCCATTGAGTATATAAGAATGTGGTGCAATGTTATTGCTGTTGAGTGGTTGCAAATGGACGCACATGGTTTGTCCTAAGTAGCACGACCAGCCGTCTGCGGCAGGGTATTGCCCCATTTGGTTTTTATCGACAAAGAAGGCTGCATTGACTGCCATAACACAGTCGCAGGTGAATTGCGGAATATAACCGGGGGGAAGCGGAGTTGGTTCTGAATTCTCTGTGCAGCTTGCACCTGCAGTTCCCATAGGGGGTGTCGCAGTCACAAACGTACACACATTATTCACGCCAAGCGCCGAGGGTAAGTTAAACACCGTCGTTGCCGCAACGTTTGCAACGTCCAAGATCACCATAGGGATAAACCACGAGAAGTTCACAAGCACCACTGCCATCACGAATTTCTTCAGGTTGGATGCAACGAAATCTTTCTTGGCCGTGATAACCGTGTACACAGCTGCACCAATCAGAACCAGTGCGAAGGCAACGTTCATAATGTCTCTCGAGAGCTGCCAGATTTCGTTCAACATCGGCGACATCGCACCGTTATTGAAAATCACCAATGGATCTAAGAGTTGATTCAGGAATATAAAGGCAATCCATGTTAGTAAGTTCATTGTCTCAATTGCTATCTGCACCCCAAGACCAAATGTTTGCATAATGCCCGTATTAAAATTTTGTTGTGCATGAGCAGCCATTGGAGCCAGCAGGAGAACTGTTCCGAGTGCCGATCGAATAAAGGAGGTCGTGCGTGAATACATCTAGGTATTGTAGCAGTTTTAGCCATTTTTCTCAATTCTGAACTGGGTCCTATTCCCATACCTTCAAAATATTGTTACAACACTAATCCCATATTTATGCGAGTATAAATTGTGTTCAATGATTTTTTTACGCTGCCAAATAAATGCGTTTATTTGGCTAATGTAAGCCATAAACTAAGAGTATAAATTGTGTACTCAAGTTTGTTCACTTTTCTTGCACTATTGCGCTATTCCTGAATACTGTTTGTGAACATATGTCGTCCGCTTCCGTACTTAAGGCTCTGTTTAGCTCACAGACTCGGGTCAAACTGCTTTCCACTTTTCTTCTCCACCCCGAGGAGGAGTATTTCATTCGTGAACTTACCAGATTACTCAACGAACAAATAAACTCCATTCGCCGCGAGCTCGAAAACCTGCGCCGAATAGGACTTGTAAAGGCGCGTCATAAGAACCGCAAGAAGTACTATCGTATCGATATGGATTTCCCTCTGTATGCTGATCTTCGCAATCTCTTTAGCAAAGCGGTACAAGGCGAAAGCCCATTTGTTGCCAGTTTAAAGGCCATTAACGGTGTCCAATTGGTGCTGTTGGCTGGCAATCTCTGCGGCACAGAGAGTAAGGTAGACCTTCTGCTTGTTGGAGATGTCAAAAAAGAGGTCTTGGAGGCACTTTTGGCACAGGATCCGAACTTAAAATATGTGAAATACTCCATTTTTTCAGAAGCAGACTTCTTGTACCGTCTCAGCCTGAAAGATCGATTTGTCCAGGAAATCCTCAATGATCCACGCCATTTGATCGTTCTCAATACCATTCAGGACAAGATTGACGAGGCGAAGGGGAAGTAGGGAATGGACCCCTTTACAGAAGGTTCCCTCGTCTGTAGGCTGCCGCTACTTCGTTATGACCAAGCACATTTTGCATGCATTGGCTGCCCCGTTTGCTCGTCCGGTTCCTTCTGTGAAGCCGGGTTATACCGTACGTGTACACGAGAAAATCCAGGAAGGTGGCAAAGAGCGTGTGCAGATCTTCGAGGGCCTCGTTATTTCTGTCCATAACGGCCATATTGCTACAGATGCCTCCTTTACCGTTCGCCGCGTGGTTTCCGGTATTGGTGTCGAGAAAGTATTCCCACTCCACTCCCCATCGATCGAAAAGATCGAGGTGAAGAAGGTTGCAAACGTTCGCCGTGCCAAGCTCTTCTTCCTCCGTGGACGCAGTGGTAAATCAGCCCGCCTAAGCGAGCGCTTTACGACTGAGGGTGAATTCGCAGTTGCAGTCGCCGAACCCATTACAGAGGAGCAGGTAGCCGAGCAGGAGGCACAGATCATCGAAGCACCAGCAGAAGAGGCACCGGCAGTTGTTCAGACTGTAGAGACACCAGCTGCAGAGGCTCCGGCAGAAACACCAGCAGAGGAAAAGGCAGCTGAGTAACATACAACACAGTGTTTATGGATTCCTGCGTAAGCGATTTTTCTGATGCCATATTGCTATAGTGCTCTTATGAACTGTCTACTGATCGGGAACTACGGCGTGGATAACCTTGGCGACGAAGCCTTACGGGATTATTTCCTAGATGCATTCCCGGAGGTCACATGGACAGTTCTTTCTGCATCGCCAGCAGCAGATGCTCATGAATTGCCGCGCCTGCCCTTTGGACTACGTTCATTTATTTCTGGGGGGTGGTTTAAGACAATAACTGCCTATCGTCGCTGTGATGCGGTGGTCTTTGGTGGAGGTTCACTCTTTACCGACGTTGAATCCGTTAAAGCGTGTTTTTTATGGACATGGCATGCATCGCTTGCGTTTCTACTCCGTAAGCCGGTGTTTCTGGCTTTCCAAGGAATGGGACCGTATAAAACGAAAGCAGGGGAGCGGCTCGCTCGCTTTGTCGCACGTCGTGCACGGTTTATTTCTGTGCGAGACAGAGCATCGTACCAGCGTGTTGCTTCGTGGGGATTGAGCACAGAAATTATTCAGACTTTTGATCCTGTTTTTTCCGTTATGGAAAAGCAAAAGGTCGTTAATAGATCAAAAAATGTATGCACCATAATTCCCCGTGCAAACTCGTCGGATGCCCTCATGCAGAGTGCGATTTCTCTGCTTCGTATGCGCCCGTACATTCATCATCTGCAGATTCTGCTGATGCAGCCAGGCGATGCCGGGGAGCAAGCTATCGCACGTCGTCTGGAACGGGAGCTCGGTCTCCACGCTACCGTTATCGATGCTCGGACTCTGCGGGAGCTTATGAAAGGTGTCGGCAACAGTGCCATTGTACTGTCCCAACGTTTTCATGGAGCACTCGCGGCGCTTGCATCGGGTGTTGAGGTGGAGATAGTGCCGCAGGGTAAGGGAGACAAAATGTATGAGCTGCAGCAGATGATCGACCAAGGAATGGCTGATGTATCCCATCTCTGCTGTGTCGTTGAACATGGGCGGCTGAGTTTGTCTTCAGCCCTAAGACTGATTGAGACTGGCGCTCATTCATGATATGATGGGAAGCAATGAATAACACTATTTTTTTAACCGCTGACGAAGAGTCTTTGTTCCAGACGGTTCCGGAATCACTCCGCGAGGGATGGTCTGTTCAGCAGGAGACGCTCGATTGCTACGAATCCTTGCGCCAGATACGCATGCGTATCTCACTCGCGGATTTTAAATTTCACCCGGGTGTAAAAACGATTCTCGATCAAATTTCTGCAGGAGTTGCTCCCAATAAAATTTCTTTTGAACACATCGGACCGGATGTGCAGAAGGAACTGTATTTTACGATAGGAGCCCGTGGAGTAGCTGCGTTTATCGCGACACTCCTTCCTGAGCTTGCAACGGATGAAGATATGGAAGCACTCGCAACACTCACGACGATCCGTCATGAACTCCTTGCAATCAATCTTTCCGCTACCCACGTGTAAGTATGATTAAATCTGTATTTGAGCGGCCATTCGTACGCGCACCCGAGAAGATGCAGGGGTATCTCGATCGCCTGAACGAACGAGGGTACCAACTGGAACGATTGGATGAGCTGGTGCAGGTGACAGACGAAAAGGAAAAACTTGTGCGCAGCCTGAAAGAATATGACCCGACTCTCAATGGAGATGTCGACAATCTTATCGAAGATTTGGCCTTGTACCGCCAAGAGGCAGAGGCAAAAAAGAGATGGACTCTCTGGGATTACGTCACCTACGTCCCACGGCGTGTATGGGGAGCTATCGAAGCGCATCCGTATATTGCGACAGGTGTCGTTTTGACGTTGGCCGGGATTGCCGCCATGTACTACACAGGTGCGGGGACAGTGGTTGTTGGCAGGCTTCGTGATTGGCTTACCTCGTTTATGACGGGTAATGCCATTGCCAATGCAAAGGATGCTGCAGGAGAAGTGATTGGTGAGGCGAAAGATATGGCGGCAGGAGCCGCAGAGACGGCGAAGGAGGGGATTGGGAAAGCGCTTGAAGGGATGCATGTGCCGGAAATGCCTGTTCCGGCATCCACTATTCCTCCCGGTTCTATACCACTTCCGAAAACGGCTCCCAGCCTTGAAGAAGCGGATATGATTCTCAAGGGACTTGAAATGGGCGGGTAATTATTTTCTCTCTATGGCTCCTGAAACACAAAAAATCAAAGTCGATCAACCAGCTCCACAGCCAGCCCCTCAACCGGAGGTGCCTTTGATAGTCCGACATTCCGCAGAAATACGAGCAGCGTTGGACATTCCCGAAAGTGAAGAAGACATAGCTTCGTGGGAAAAAATGGTGTCCACCCTCAACGAGAATATCCCCGATCCGGCAAAGGCAAAAATCTATGATTCTAAAGGTCGTGAATTGAAGATCCGATATGATGACCTCTCGAAAAAACGCGTAGAAGTCGATGCTATGTTGCGAAGCATCCAACTAAACGCAGCTCAGCCTCTTGATAAACGAAAGATGATTTCTTCATTAACCCAAGATGGGGTGAAGCGCAATCTTGCTCGTTACATCGAGGATCGTTTCATTTATGACTCTTTGTATCTTGGAGAGTTTCCCGCGGGTACATCCCTTCCTCCATACATGTCGAAGTATGTTGAATCTCGTGAGATGGAAAAGACAACGCTCAACATGACCGAGAGGCTTTTACCTATTCAGTATGATGTCCGTGATCGCCTGACGGGTGTAGCGGAGACACCGGGGCAATTGGAGCCTCAGGCAATGGAAATTTTGACGGTTGCCGTTCGTTTGGATATTAAAATGTCGAGAATATTGTCATGTTTACATGCGGATGGAAGTATGAGCCGGGATGATCAACCGTACATTGACATGCTCAATGCATGGTTCCCTGTAAAAGAAGGGCAAAAATGGGATCGGGAGAATATCAATGCCATGCGTTTTGCGGTCGGGTATCTTACGAAGTACCAGAAGAACATTCAGGCATATGCCGATTTGCATAAAAAAGATATCAAAGAGGTGACAGTGGCTGAGGCCTTGGATTGTTGTCTTCAGGGATCACTGATTGGCCGGTTTGCAGAGGAAATAGGTGCGAACATGCAGAATTTTTTCCACCAACCCGATATCCGAGCGTTTATGCGCAGTACCTTTGATGACGCGACATTCATTTCGAAGAACGCGTTGGATCTTGCGCTGGCGCCTCTCCGGAAAGTTGCTCAGGAGAACGGGCAGAGTGAGACGTTTGAGGAGGACACCAGAGTTGTCGTGAGTTTTTTCCGCGTAGAACTGGAGTCTAAGAACGTCAGAACTGACTTTTTGAAAGAGATTGCAGCAGGGAAATTGAACGGACGGCAAGAAAAAATAGCGAGCTCCATTATCAATCAGGTAGTAGGCGGGGCCATCAATCCCGAGACTCAACACACTGTGAACGCGGAGGTAACCATTGAAAGGCTGAAGCGTGCAACGTTTATCACTGATTCCCCGGATGGCACGATGAATAAGCAAATCATCGCGACCTTGGAGCAGTTACTACACGAAAAGAAAATTAGCGGACGAGATCTCTTCGACCTTTATTATCTTATGAGCATCGAAGGCAGCGATTTGCTTCTGGCATATAAAACGGTTTCACTCCTTGAATCAGCCGGTAGGAACGATCTTTCGTCGGAATTGCAGATGAGTTTATTGGCCAAACTGACGAGGCTCTGTTTTGAAGATCCGGAATCCGTGGAGAAGCAACTTGAGAAAGTGGGGATCGACGAAGCATCCCGTCGAGAACTGCAAAATGTGAGGCAATATCTTCTGGACCAAGGATTGGTCGGGCCCCTTCGAAAAGCACGCGATTGGATTGTTTCATTTCATAGAAATTTTCCCTGGTATATCACCGTTCCTACCGATATTGCTTTCGTCAAGACTGCTGCATACGGGGCGACGAAATTCGTTGGTCGGGGGCTCCTTACAAGGGAAATTCTCTCCTACGAGCGTTTTGCGATTGGCGGCATAGAGGAAGTCAGGAAGGGGTTTCAAATACCTGCATCCGTTTCCGAGGCCGAAATCAGACTTGCTCAAGGCCAAATGAACAAAATTTTGGTCAAATTACATTCTATATTCGATCGTTGGCATATTCCGTTCCTTGAAGCAAGGGGAGCTCGCGCTAAGGGTCAGATGCTCCTTGGTGATACGAAAACAGGAAGTGATGCATTGCGAAGCAATTTGAAAAAAGCCGGTTACACCGAGAATGAATTGACTGAAGCATTTCAGAAGCCAGTCCGCACTCCATCTTCTTCCGCTCCGGGCCCAAGCCCCGAAGCGCAGATTCCCAAAAAGGTTCCATTGACGCCGTCACAACTCGACGACGCCATCGACACAAAATTGATCGGCTTAGACAACAACGCGCGCACTATGATCAAGCAGAGTCCGACTGCGCGCTCATTGGTGAAGGGGGCTCTGGAAAGCGGCTCGGAACCCGAACTGCTGCGGATTGTATCGGCCGCAAAAAAGGCCACGGTGCTGCGGGCAGGTATGAACGTCGTTGGAGCGGGAGCGGATATCTTTGGCGTTATTATGGCATTCGTCGACTGGCAGGCCAATAAAGAGCGTATAGCGCAGACCGATAATCCGGAACTGCAAAAACTGTATGCTCAGGCCAATCTTTTGTATGCGGCGGAAGGAACGGCAAGCGCGACGGGCCTCGTCATCGGTGGTGTTGCCGTATATCAGTCCCTTGCTGCAGGAAATTCCGTACTGGTCTCTCTTGGCGCCCCCGCCGGGGCGATCATGCTTCCCATCGGTATCACTGTTGCAGGTGCAAGACAGATTCAGCATGAGCACGAGGAACTTCAGGCATATGCCATGACACGCGATACCGATTTGCAACGCATGTCATCAAGTACCATTCTTTCGCATGTTGCAAAAAGTAAACCATGGCAGAGTCTGAACGGAGTTCAGTCAATCACAAGTGCTGTTTATGGTGAGAAAGAAGCGGGAAACCAAGAAGGACTCAATGCAAACGCACGGCGCCAAGGGTATCGCGGATATTTTGCTCAGAGCGCCTATACATTGTTGCCCGTACCAACGGAAGCTGATGTTCGTAGTTTGCGCAAATTAGGAGTTGATGCGAAGGGAACGCCTGCTCCGGTAGGACAGGAGGAACTCAATACCCTTTATAAGGACTGGATTGCACAGTACGTTCTGGAAGCAGAGAAGGTGATTGGTGAGCGGACAAACGGGCAATTTTATCTTATCGACCCTGTTGAGCTGGGTGCGGCACGAAGTGAGGCATATGCCCGATGTATGACAAGAATGTGGGGGGCAGACATTGTCGATCAAAAAATCAGCGGCCTGTCCATAGAAATGCAATGGAAAAATGAAATTGTTATGATGTCAAATACTGATCCTGCACTTTTTTCCAAAGCACTTCCGCGATATCTACTCGACCGGACGAGCGTACGGGATGCATTGGCATTTGCGGATATGACACTCGAAGGTGAAACACTTATTTCCGCTGCCGATAAAGATGGTGCTCGCACGGGGTTACTCCTCGATTGTTACACGCAGATGCGGCAGATGATGGAACGGGTGGAATCGGGACAATCCATTACGGCAGGAGATATCGATCGCTTAGCCGCTTCCATGAAACGCTCGGCTGAGGATGTTTCACACTTTGTTCCCAGAAAGGGAGAAGTTCTTGCAGACCCAAATAAGTTAAGAAGCCGTATTCAGGCTTTGAAGGCACCGGCAACATCCGAAGTGCTTCACGAGATTCTGCGACGCTTCCCTGGCATACAACCAAAAACAGCCGGAGCAGAAGCCCTCACTCTCGAAGGTCTGGAGCGGTACCCCAATGGAAATGGACTTGTTTCGTTGATACTTACAAAATCCGGTACCGAGCCGGCAGTCGGACATTTCAGTACGCACGAGTCATACTGGATACAGCCGTCTAAACCCAATGCAAAGCTGAGTGAGCTCACCGGAACGCAATTAAAGGCCGGCACAATCGATCTGCCGGAAGGCGAGTACAAAGTGTGGAGAAAAAGCGACAATCCGTCTAGGAGTAAGCCGATAATGATGCTCAAGTTAATGGAGAAGAACTGAGAAAAATCGCATACGATAGCCTTTCTCTGGCATTATTAGATATTTTTCCCTAGGATGCTGCCGCATGGACATCCGTCCGGTTTCGCTCTTGCTATGCCGAGATAAGCAATTTCTGACTTTATGAATATCCGAAACTTCTGCATCATTGCGCATATCGATCACGGCAAATCAACCTTGTCCGATCGTATGATCGAACTCACAGGAACGCTACAAAAGCGGGAAATGAAGGAGCAGACCCTCGATATGATGGAATTGGAACGTGAGCGCGGAATCACCATCAAGCTGACACCGGTGCGTATGGAATACAAGGGCGTACAGTTCAACCTGATAGACACACCGGGTCATACAGACTTTCGCTACGAAGTGAGTCGGTCGCTTGCCGCCTGCGAGGGCGCGGTTCTGCTTGTGGATGCATCGCAGGGAATTCAGGCACAGACCATCGCGGTGCTGATGATGGCGATGGAGCATGACCTCACCATTATCCCTGTTCTGAACAAAATCGACCTGCCCGCGGCAGATCCGGAACGCGTGAGTGAAGAAGTGGTGAAACTGCTTGGGTGTAAGACGGAAGATATCCTCAGGATTTCGGCCAAAGACGGGAGGGGAGTCGACGAGGTGCTCCAGGCTGTGATTGATCGCATTCCGGCGCCGCGTGCTTCGCATGGACAAACCTCCCCCACCCCTAGCCCCTCCCCCGCGGGGAGAGGGGAAACGAGAGCGTTGATCTTTGATGCAGTCGTTGACCCATATCGTGGAGTGGTCGCGTATGTTCGTGTGATGGAAGGGCGATTGAAAAAGGGGATGAATGCGCATTTTCTTGGAACTCAAACACAGTTCCCACTCCTCGAAGTCGGGTTTTTCTCCCCCAAGTTCATCCCCGATGATGCGCTGGAAGAAGGTCAGATCGGGTACATCGTGACTGGTTTAAAAGACGTTCGACAGGTGCGCGTGGGTGACACCGTCGGTTCCCGTGCAGATTTGGCGCCTTTACCTGGTTACAAACAAGTGCAGCCGATGGTGTTTGCGGGTTTGTACCCAAGCGAAGCGGATCAATACCCCGATTTGCGTGATGCACTCGAAAAGTTGTCGCTTAATGATGCCGCGCTCAACATTGAACCCGAACGTAACGCAGCGCTGGGTAACGGGTTTCGCTGCGGGTTTTTGGGACTTCTGCACTTGGATATCATCCAGGAGCGACTCGAACGTGAGTATAACTGCGACCTGATCGTGACTGCACCGAGTGTGATGTACGAGGTAAAACTGTCCGTAAAACAGGCTGCGAGTATTGTTCGCTCCAGTCTTCTTAAGCATGATGAGCCGAGTGTTGCCCGTATCAGTAACCCTGCAGATTTCCCGGATCCGACATACATCGACGAAGTCCGCGAGCCATGGGTGCAACTCGAGATTGTATGCCGGGGCGAAGATGTCGGGACAGTGATGACGATGGTGCAGGAGCGTAGAGGTGTGTATCACACATTGGAGTATCTGGATGCCGGTACATCCTTGCTCCGCTTTGATGTACCGCTCCAGGCGATCGTGCTCGACTTCTTCGACAAACTGAAATCATCGACCGAAGGATACGGGTCTATGAGCTACGAACCCCTTGGCTACAAAGCAGGGGATCTGGTGAAGTTACAGATTCTTCTTGTCGGGGAACCAGCCGAAGCCCTTTCGACCATCGTGCACCGGTCCGAAGCGCATGCTGTCGGGGAAATCGTCTGTAAGAAATTAAAGGAAACAATTCCCCGTGCACAATTCGAAATAACTATTCAGGCAGCTATCGGCGGGAAAATTGTTGCACGCGAAACCATCGGTGCCATGCGCAAAGATGTGACCGGTCATTTGTATGGTGGCGACGTCTCACGCAAAAATAAGCTTTTGGATAAGCAGAAGAAGGGAAAGAAGCGGATGAAGCAGATGGGGAAGGTGAATTTGAGTCAGGAGGCATTCCTTAGTGTCCTGAAACGGTAACGGGGGAGTAATAGGGATTAGAATAATCGAATAATAGGGATTATTTTTTTATAGAAGAAGAACACCCCGTCCTATTACTCTATTATTCGATTCCCTACTATTCTAAGTATTGAGGTGAAGTAGTGTATTAATTATCATCCGATGATTGCTCCTCGGTTAGCCGTCTCTGCATCCGTGCATGCATGTGTGGTGTGAACAATGTCTGAAGCACGCCAGCAGCCAATTGCTGCAATTGTTCAAAGGGAACATCTTTACCATGTGTCTTCAAAAACTCCTGCAATACAAACGATGTTAACTGCAGCACGGTTCCGTCGATATTCTGATCATCCACAATCAATGCCTTAAGGACATTGTCCTGGTCTGTCTGCAGTGTGAGGTCCATTCGTATAATCCATGCCCCCAATTGCTCATTGGCGATATCGGTGAGGGCGCCGTCGGTCGGGATAAGCGCACGGTCAACGGCAGTGGATGCAGGGTCGATCTGTTTTTCACGCAGATAGTCTTCAACCGCATTTTTACATCCGTCATTAATGAGTGAGAGTATTGCGAGCACGAAGGTCGAAGGACAATCGCGTGCAATCAAACGAGCGATGAGCGTTGCCAAGTGCGTTCGCTGCAAGTCGCTCAAGAACTGCACGATCATTTGGGCAACTCCGTCATCGCGCTTTTTGGCTTTCTTCTCATCTTTCTGCTGCGCTGCCGCAGCCTGTTGGCCGGCTGCAAATCTCTGTGCCGCTTGTTCGCGTGCCACTTCACTTACACCTCCTCCGTCTTCCCCCGGTGCTGATGATTCTGGTCCTCCGAATTCTGACATAGTGATGAAAGTATAATGATGAGAGTATAGAGTATTAGGTATTGAGTATTAAGTATGAATGAGCACGAGAAAAAATATACCCAATACACAATACCCAATACTCAATACCTAAGCCGGTTCAATATGAATTACTGTTGCCCACTTGCGAGACCCTGTGAACGACGTGAACTTCTTGCGGCTGAAGGCAACCTTACCCGGCAACGATGCATGAATTGTCCAATCTTTGCCTACGTGCACGTTATTGCCCGGGCGATACCAGTAACCCTTCTGGCGCACCAAGACCTCGCCGGATTCGACTTTTTGGCCTCCAAAGCGCTTTACGCCACGGCGCTTCGCTTCTGAGTCTCGGCCGTTGGTGGTGGTACCTCCTGCTTTCTTATGTGCCATAGTGGGGGGATTTTAACGATATATTTGCCCGTTGCAAGCAAAAATTGTGGGTGAATGACTCTTTTTAAGCCAATGGCGGCTTGCCACCCCTCGACCGTGAGCTCGGGGTCGAACGGTGAGCGAGGCCCGGAGGACCGAGTCGAATGGTTGCGGGGGCTGGATTTGAACCAGCGACCTCGAGGTTATGAGCCTCGCGAGCTACCAGGCTGCTCCACCCCGCGTCAAAGTGCAGGAATTCTACCTATCAACCGATTCGGCGCAAGGACGAATCCGCTTTCTCATAACGTTTTCTTCAAATCTTCGACGGTTTCTTTGTGGAACATATACATCTTCCAGTGTTCCCATACCGGCAACTGGCGAAGGTATTCCTCAAACGCCGCTTCGTGACGGGCTTTATCGAGGATGTCGTCAACAGATGTAGCTGTTGCGCTATCATCCACAGGTGGTTCGTTCAGCAGTACCACCTGTTCACCCGCGTTGATGCGGTTGAGGTTTTCTTTTGCAAATTTGTCTTTGTACTGGGTGGAGCGATAGTACTCCAAGTCCCGGTATCCTTTTTGGATTTCCAGCGCGATACGATCGTTTTGTGCCTGAATGTCCTGCAATGTCTTTTCGAACAGGATGTTTCGGTAAAACGACAGTGCAAGCCCGAATGCCATAAAGCCAACGACCGTGAGGCCGATCACGATTGTTAACTGCTTGCTGATGGGTTGGATGTCGGATTGGGAGGGCATAACGGATGAAAGGATACAGAAGACTCAGAGGATCCAGAAGACTCAGAGGAATGGTCCTCCATTCGTTTTTGTGTATAATATACTCTCTTCTGGATCCTCTGAGTCTTCTGGTTCTTCTGGATCCTCTAAGCCTTCTTTTATGAAAATCTACTGCAGTGGCATCGGCGGCATCGGCCTCTCCGCGTACGCGGCGTTGCAAATGCAGAAAGGACATGAAGTATATGGGAGTGATCGCAGCGATAGCCCGCTCCTTCAAGACTTGCGTGACCAGGGTGCGCATATTTCGCTCAATCAAGACGGTTCGTATGTTCCTTCCGATTGCGACTTGTTTGTGTATTCCGAAGCGGTCCCGGCCGATGGCCCGGAGCGGACACGTGCCAGAGCCTTCAATATCCCGATGCAATCCTATTTTCATGCACTCGGAGAACTCACGCATGATGCTTTTGTCATTGCCGTATGCGGGACGCACGGTAAATCCAGTACGACTGCGATGGCGGCGAAGGTGCTTATTGATGCAGGTAAAGATCCTTCTGTCGTCGTCGGTACGCGTATGAAAGAGCTAGACGGAAGAAACTGGCGCAAGGGTAAAAGTGATATTTTTATTGTCGAAGCATGTGAGTATCGAAAATCGTTTCATTACCTCACACCCGATATTGTGCTCATGACGACCGTTGATGGAGATCACTTCGATTCGTTTTCCTCTATCGACGATTATCGCAATGCCTTCATTACGTTTCTTAAGCGATTGCCACAGGATGGCCCCGTCATCATTCACGGAAACGATCCCGACAGTAAGGCCGTTGCCGATGCATCGAGTCGTGTCATCATTGATGCCGATACACGCACGGTAGGTACGCTTGGAGTGCCGGGTGCACACATGCGCCAAAATGCGCGATTAGTATTGGCATTGGCTCTGCACTTGGGAATCGACACCGGGGTTGCAGAAGAAAGTTTGAAAAGTTTTTCCGGAACATGGAGACGCATGGAAGTGAAGGGTGAACTCGCAAATGGCGTCACGGTGATCGATGACTATGCGCATCACCCTGCAGAAATCCGCGCGACACTCCAAGCGATGCGCGAAGCGTACCCCGGTCGTCGCATTGTCTGCGTGTTTCAACCGCATACCCATGATCGCACACTCCGGCTCTACGATGACTTTACCCATGCATTCGGCGAAGCACATATCGTCATCGTCCCCGATGTGTATAACGCCCGCAGTGATATTGAAGACGAGATGGTCGATGTAGATGCCCTCACACGCGATATTGCACGAAACAGCAACATCGAGTGTATCGATGGACAGGGACTAGAGTCGACGCTCGAGCTACTCCGTGCACGCATGCAGAGCGGAGACGTGGTGATAACCATGGGAGCCGGTTCCGTCACGAAACTATCCGACTATCTCGTACGCGTCTGAGACGAACTCGACCTGGACGTACCTTTGTATTCGTCGAAGACCTTATTGATGATTTTGCTGATCTCTGCGCGGTTAATGGCCCCTTCGGGTTCGAACTTGTGCAGGGAGTTACCCTTTTCATCTTTCAAGCCCTCAACCACTCCATCACGAGCAGCGGTTTCAATCGCATTCGCAAATCGGGTACGTACGGTGACATCATCAAACAAATCTCCCTTTTGCCACTTGAGCGGCACGTCGAGCACCTGCAGGAAGGTCATAATCACTTCGCTGCGGGTAGCAGCACGCAGCGGATCAATCGTTGCATCTTTATAGATCGTCCATCCACGATTTTCTGCTGATGCGATGAAGGGGGAGAACCATTGACCGACTGCGGCAGGGTTCTCGGGGTTCTTTCCGCTGAATGACTCTTCGCCGATACCCGCAAGCTTGTGTGCCATTTTTGCGAGCTCTGCGATTGTCACAGAATTGCTTGGGCCGAATGCGCCTGTCGGTTTGCCTGTTTCATCTCTGTATCCCGAAATAACGCCACGCCTAGCCGCATCGAATACGTAGGTCGAAAACCATGCGTTTTGCGGGACATCTCGCAGTTTGATGTCTTCTCCGTCCACGCTGATCACCACAAATTTGTCGTCCTTTGTTTCTTCGCGCTTGCGGATTTTATCGGCTTCGGCGCAGGCGATTGTGACAGAGAACGATGCTCTGCCACCTTCCTCAAGCTGCTGGCTCATTCTGGCGGGGGTGTTGCAGCCTTCGACTGTTCCGAACTGCACGCTGTATTGCCCTTCCGATACCCCAGCGAATGAATCCGGCGTCGTTCCTTTTTTGGTAAAACTATTGGGACCGGTAATCGTAAACTCAATGCCGGCGGGGTCACTCTGCACCGAAATGTCCCCTGTGCGAGTTAAGGTGTAGTTAATAACGATGCGGATGCTTTGACCATTTTCAATTTTGAAGGTGAGCTGCGGACGCTGTACATACTCCACTTGCTCTGTGCCAAGGTAAGAACGAATGGATGTTGTTACTCCTTTAGGGGGAGTGACGATGAGTGTGTAGCTTCCGGCAGGCATGTTTGCCTGTGTCCACGATACCGATGACCCGCTGGCGTTCTGTTGAGACGGTGTCAGGAGTGTCCAGTTGCCGAAGACCTGCTGCTCCGATGAATTTTTCTGTTCGATCGTAAGGGTGCCGAAACCGGGTATAGAAGAAGCAGAGGATCCAGAAGACTCAGAGGATCCAGAGGAGGATGACGTGGAGGAGCTGCTTTCTTCGGCGAATGTAAGCATGCTGATAGAGAGCCCCAGGATGGCAATGAGTGCCGAAACGGAGACCCGTGCGAATGTGTGGCGGTTAGACATAGGAATGCACTCTAGCACTGGACTAATGATGTTGGACTATAAGTGAAGCAACCGTCATCAGATTTCAGGATGGGGAGTAATAGAATAGTAGAATAATAGAGTAATAGAATAATAGGGGTTGGGGACTAAGCGTTTTTTTAATCCCCGTCCTATTATTCCATTACTCTAATCCCTATTATTCCGTATACATGTTAAAAAAACTGCATCTGTCACTTGCTCAGAATCGCTTAATCGGCGGCGCCTTTGTACTCGCCGTCACGCAGTTTGCCGCGTCACTCGCAGGGTTGGTGCGCGACAACATGCTCAACCGTACGTACCCCGGGCTTTCGACGGTTGACGTCTATATTTCCAGCTTCCGCCTGTCCGATCTTTTATTTCAGATCACGATCATGGCAGGAATCAGTACGGTATTGGTCCCGCTGCTTGCGCAATATAAAGCGCATGACAATCACGAAGAGACCTCCAATCTGCTTTCGAGTGTTATTTCTGCAGGGAGCTTGGTATTCGGTTTTCTTGCACTCATTCTTGCGATTGCGTTTCCGTGGATAGCGCCGAAGATGGTCGGGTTCACCGGAGCGGATCTCGAGCTATATATTCAATTCGGCCGCCTCGCACTGCTCACGAACTTTTTGTTTGTACTGGGCAATGCGCTTGGCCAGTATCTCATCACAGTTCAAAAATATTGGGTCTATGGCATTACGCCTGTTCTTTATACTGTCGGTACCATTGGTGGGACGTACTTCTTGGAGCCGTCCTACGGGCAATATGCTCCGATGATCGGAACAGTTGCAGGGGCGGTTATGTATGTGATTGTGCGTTTGATGGGAGCGTTGCACGCGGGGTTCCATATTCGCGCAGCGCTTTGGCACCCCGATCTTCGTAAAATGGGTTGGCTGATGCTGCCACGGATGGCCGCACTCGGCGCGTTGCAGTTTCAACTGTTGTTCTTTGATGCACTCGCATCGGGTCTCGATGCAGGTTCTGTCACGATTAACGCTAATGCGCGTAACTTCGAGTCGGTGCTTGTAGGAGTCGTCGGCATCGCGCTTGCACAATCCGCATTCCCACTCCTTAGCAACGCAGCCGCCAAAAAAGAATGGAAGCGATTCGGCATTTACTTAAGAAAGGGGATTTTAACGGTGCTCGCACTCACGATTCCCGGTGCAGTCGTCTTGGTCTTTATGGCGCCCGTCGCCGCATACTTGGTGCACTTGCAAGATGTGCTACCCGTATTCGGCATGGCGCTTCTTGTGTATGCGATCGCGATTCCGTTTGAAAGCCTCAATCATCTGCTGCTTCGATCATTTTACGCGCTTCACAGAACAACAACGCCCGCCGTTTTCAGCGTACTCAATGGCGTGACGGCGATTGTTGTCTCTTGGTTACTTGTTCCAGCGTTGGGTGTGTATGCACTGGCAGCCGGGTTTACAGTAGGACAGGTGGTGCAGTTGGTGGGGTTATCGGTGATGCTGATGAGGAATAATAGAATAGTAGAGTAATAGAATAATAGGGACGAAAGACGGAATAATAGAATAGTAGAATATTAGAATAATAGGGACGAAAAGAGGAGTTCTTTTACTGTTGAGAACGTCGATATTCCTTTTGCATAGCTAAAAAACTAACTCCCAAGAAAATTTAATTGAAAATCATTCTTAAGGTGTGACTATTTGAAATGTAGTATTTTTGCATGGATCACTTCACTCAGCTGAAAGCATGGACTGTCGGTATCGAACTGGCGAAAGAAATTTACGGACTCAGTCTCAAGTTTCCAGTGGATGAACGATATGGATTAACACAGCAGATTCGAAAAAGCTCCACGAGCATCTTGGCAAATCTAGCTGAGGGATTCGGTAGATTTACGTATCCCGATAAAGCTGCCAAATACACGATTGCACGTGGTGAATGTGCAGAGACAGAAGCACACATACGAATCGTGATAGCACTCAGATTTGTTACAGAGAAAGATGCAGAAAAAGCTTTGTATCTTGTTGATATGGAGGGGAAATTATTAAGCGGACTTATCACCGCATGTAGAAAAAAGAAATAATCCCTATTACTCGATTATTCTAATCCCTATTACTCCCGTTATTTCTTCTTCACCTGCGTGAAGTCCAATTCAACAGGAGTTTCACGATCGAAGATGAGCACAAGCACCGTGAGTTTGCCCTTATCGACATCCACGCTATCCACAGAACCTTCATAGTTCTTGAACGGACCATCGGCGATAACGACAAGGTCTCCCACCTGGAAGTCGCTCTTGAATTTTGCTTCTTGCTCACCCACACGGCGCTGGATCACGCCGAATTCTTCGGGTGTCACGGGCACAGGAATATTTCCGGAACCGACGAAGCCGGTTACGTTGGGGGTGTTACGCACCAAGTACCATGATTCATCCGTTACGCTCATATCTACCAGCACGTAGCCGGGGAACAGCTTCTTTTCTTCCTCTGTCGGTTCACCCTTTTTAAAGGTCAGCTGTTTTTCTTTAGGAACAACAACGTCGAAGATGTAATCCTGCATGCTGAAACTTTCCACACGCTGCTTAAGCGAAGCTGCAACCGCATCCTCGTACCCTGCGTAGGTGTGGACGACGTACCAGTTCCGTCCCGCATTTGGATCTTGTTTTGCCATGAGAAGAAAGAGAAGAGGTCAGGAAGCGAAATCGAGTGCTGTTTTGGTGAGTTCTGCCAACACAAAGTCGACGGCTCCGAAGAAGGCGGCTGTTACCAAGCAGAAGCCGATTACGATAATCGACAATCTGATTGCCTGCTGGCGGGTCGGCCAGCGGACGTGACGCAGTTCCTCGAGAGATTCGTTAATGAAGGTGGTGATGGCGTTCATAGGAATTCCTCAGTAAAAAAGCCCCGACCGGGGATATCTCCATTATAATCTATTTATAGCCGAGTGCAAGGTTATTTACATTTGGATTGGAGGTCAGAAATGAGAGGGTAGAAGGCAGGTTCTGCCTACTGACTTCTGTCTTCTGATTACTCGAGATTATACTCCTGCGGCCCAAACGCATGTATTTTGCTCACGGGGAGGGCCACAAACCACACTTTCCCGCTCAAACTATGCGTTGGGACAAACGGCTGGTTACTCCCGTCGGGGAGGGTAAAGCTGCGGGAGTCTAGGCTGCCTTGGCGGTTATCGCCTAAGACGAAGTAATGATCCTCCGGAACGTCGTAGCGATCTTCACCCATATCGCCGCTGCCCGGGGGATGACGGAATGTTTTCCCCGCGTTGCGATCATCCAAATACGGCTCATCAAGTTTTACAGGTATGTCGGTCCCTGCCGCTTGCACAAATACGACGCCGTCGCGAATGACGACGGTATCACCCGGGACTCCGATGATGCGTTTCACGTAATATTTTTTCTGTTCATTGGGCGGGCGGAATACGACGATGTCGCCGCGTACCGGACTACCGATGTAGTAGCCGAGTTTGTTTATGACGATGTACTCGTTGTCTTCCAATGTATCGGTCATAGAACTTCCTTCTACTTGGAATGGTGACACCAGAAATGTGCGGATGCCTGTGACAATCGCAACAATCACCACGATGTTGAATACGACATCGAGGATATGGAACAAGAGCCCGTGTTGTTTCTGCTCGTGAGCGGACACGAGAATATGGTACCTTCCTTCCCCCATCGGGGGAAGGGTTGGGGATGGGGGAGGTTCTGCGCTACAATCGAGATATGCTTTCCGCGTGGTTGTTCAGCAAGCACCTCGAAGATGATGAAACGCTCAAATGTGCGGTGCACAAACACTGGCTGCTCGCGTTTCGTGCGCTTGTGTGGCCGACGAGTTGGATTGTGGCGGTCGCGCTGCTACTGTGGATCAATCATGCGCGCGGCATGGTGACGATATTCGGGATTGTCGAACTGGTACTGTGCATCTGGTGGCTGCGTAATTTCTTCGATTATTTTCTGGATGCGTGGCTCATTACCAATCAGGGGATCATCGATATTGCATGGCACGGCTGGTTCCACCGCGAATCGTCGCGCATCCTTTATAGCGATCTGCAAGGTGTGAGTTACGAGATCGAAGGTGTACTGGGAACGATCCTTGGCTACGGCACCATCAGCGTGGAAAAAATTTCGACGGGCCAAGCGGTAAGCCTGGAGAGTGTAAGCCAGCCAAAACAAATTGAAGGACTGATTCTGCGCAGTATGGAAGGGTATTTGCACAAGAAAAACATGAAGGACTCCAAGCAAGTGCAAGCAATGCTTGCAACGCTTATAGCTGAACGTATTCACTTAAATGAGCTGAAGAGTAGCGGTGATGACGATGACGAATAATATGACTCCTTTCTTCTTTATTCTCGGCCTTGTCATTGTCGCATGCGTTGTGATGATCGGCGTATGGCGAATGACGCATAAGAGGGGACTCGGTGGCGGGTCTAAGCAGCGTGTGATGACTGCATGGAATCATGTGGAGCAATTGCAGGACCCTGTGCGAAAAATTCTGGAAGCAGATAAAGTATTGGATCTTGCCCTCACGGAGCTCGGGTACACGGGGTCGCTGGCGGATAAATTACGCAAAGCCGGTCCACGATTTAAAAATCTGCAATCCGTATGGGAGGCGCATAAACTCCGTAATCACTTGGCACATCAAACCGGAGCGCAGGTGAACAGCGCCGAAGCGGAGTGTGCCATACTCGCGCTCAAGAAGGGGATTGACGCTCTGATGTAGAGAAAATATTTTGTTCCTACCACTTCATACCTAATACTCAATACCTAATACTCAATACTCGTATCAATCCTTCTCTCATCATCGTCGGCCTAGGCAACCCCGGGAAGTCCTACGAGCGAACCCGGCACAATGCAGGGTGGATTGCGATTGATCGTTTATCACGTGAATTCGGCCCGGCTTCGTCAGCGGACGGAGTTTATCCTGAGCCGGGCCGAAGGGCCGCGGTTGGATGGAAAGACGCTCCCAAGTTTGATTCCAAGATTCAAGAGGCTCGTGTCGGTGTTGCTCCTGTACTCCTCGTAAAACCGCAGACATACATGAACTTATCCGGTGACGCCGTGCGTAAGCTCGTCGCATTTTATAAGTTGGACCCGGCAACGCAGGTAATGGTGCTGTGCGATGATATTGATATTCCGCTCGGGCTCCCGCGTTTTAGGTTGAGCGGCGGCCCCGGTACGCATAACGGCCTTAAGTCGATCGCTGATGTCTACGGCGAAGCCTGGCCACGCATTCGCATCGGCATCGGCCCCAAGCCCGAGAAAGGGGATTTGGCTACCTGGGTTCTTAGTAGATTTAGTGAAAATGAGGAGAAGGTGTTAGAAGAAGCGATCGGAAAAATTCCCGATATGATCCGGGAGTTTGTGATGAATGCCCCACAGCCGGAGTAGAAGGGAAGTATTGCATCGGCGCGTGAATGTTCTACGATACTCTCCTTATGTCCGCACAACTCATGCTCGGCAAACCCGTAGTGGACGCGATTCTTGGTCCTTTGGAGCAGGAGCAGAATGAATCGACATTAGTAGTCGTGCAGGTAGGAGGACGACCCGAAAGTAACAGTTATGTTAGTCAGCTGACACGAACCTCCAAGAGAATCCCGCAAATGAAGTTTGAACACCACCTACTGGATGGAACTATTTCATTGGATAATTTAAGAGAAGAAATACTGGATCTCAATCGCAGGCCGGATGTCGGTGGATACATGCTTCAGTTGCCTCTGCCCGATGATTTGCAAATAAAGATGAATGAAGTTCGCGGATGGATTGATCCATTGAAAGATCTTGAAGTATTGGGTCATACACAGCGGGGTATGTTCTTTTCGGAAGTTGTACCCGGACAGATACTTCCTCCTACTCCGTATGGAGTGGTAAAAATGCTTCGGGTCCATAATGTGGATCTTCGAGGGAAAATTGCTGTGATTGTCGGAGATGGACTCGTCGGAGAGCCGTTAAAAATAATGATGGGACATGACAAGCTAACGCAGATTGTGTGTAATGAAACAACGCCGGACTTGGGAGCCATGACCAGAATCGGAGATATTGTCGTCAGTGCCGTTGGGAAAGTTCCGAAACTCATTACGGGAGATATGGTAAAACCGGGGGCTGTTGTGATTAACGTGGGAATGATGCATAAAAGAGGAGGAGCTCCCAATGAATTTGAAGGAGACATTGATGTTTCTTCAGTGCAAGAAGTTGCCTCGATGGTGACGCCGATTCTAGGAGGTAGCGGCCCGGTGACAGTTGCTGCCTTGGTGCAAAACCTGTTTAGGGCGATTCGGATCGCAAAAACGAATTAGTTTGCTTGGTAGAAGTACTCGTATGATACAAGTACACAAAATCACACAGCTACTTCCGTTTCACGCCCCCGGAACCTGAACATTGTTGCACCGATGACAATCAGGATGCCCATGCATGCGAAACTCCACGAAAGATTGATATCGGCGATATAGCCGATCACCGGACGGATTAGCATGCCATGGAGCATGGCACAGAAAGAAATGGTTGAAAGAATCGTCGCGCGGTTTTTACTCGGAATGTGGCGGTTGAGATAGTCCGCAAACACAGGATCGCGCGCGTTGCTAGCGGCATCATGTGACCAGTACAGAATGACGACGAAGGCCGGGTGGACAAGAGCGGCCATACACAGCCAAAGCACGCCCGGCAGAACAGTAAGAATGAATGTGCCGCGGTTTACACCGAAAATTTTCTCGATTTTATGTGCGTATATTTTTGAGAAGAATGACAGGATTGCCGATACGAAGACGGCGGTTCCAAAGAATGAAACAGGAATGCCTGCATTCTGAAAATACGGCTGGAAGGCGTAAATAAGAATATAGGCGAAAGGCATGGTGCTTATGTACAGCAATGCGATACGCCGGAGATCCGGACTGGCCAGAATATGCTTTAGACCGTTCGTGAACAGCTTCAATCCTCGTTCCGGTTCATGCTCCAGTTGTTCCGCGGTCTTGCTGAGAGGCGGTTCGCGGACAGTGAGAAGAACTATCAATCCGATAACCTGTGCATACATTGTCAGGTAGTACAGCCGGTAGAGAGAATCGAGATCGTCGCTTTGGCCGATGTACCCTCCGATCAACGCAGCAATGGCAACTCCCAGGGTCATGCTGCCCATATACCACCCCATGATCTTTTGCGTCTCATGCTCCCGCTTTTGCGATTTAAGTTCATCGTAAATGAGGGCTTGATCGGATCCGGAATAAAATGATGCCGAAATGCCAACCATCAGGAACGCGAGGGAGAATGTGAAGAAGCTGTCAGCAAGCAACCACGGAACCCAGGCTATTAGTCCGACCACTGAACCGCATATCAGGCTCCATTTTCTGCCGATGGTATCGCCAAGCATCCCGGTCGGGATTTCAAACAGCAGAACCCCCATGAAAAACAGGCTCTCAAGGAGCAGGATTTCTTGCATGCTGAACCCTTTCTCGAAAAAGAAAAACGTCTGCAGAGGAATGGCAAAGTGCATATTTCCCAGAAATTGAGCCAGTATCAGACGTTGCAGGTTGGTCACGGGCGCAGTGTAGCCTTTTCCTGTTACACTTCGCATCCGTCCAATTTTCGCGTACTCTTTGCCCAGCCTTGGGGAGTCCCACCTTCGCTCTACGGAGCTTCGGCGGGCAGGCCGGCTACACTAAGGCCAAGGGCTCATTTTATTCCAGTACTCGGTATTGGGGAGTCGCCAAGTGGTAAGGCAGGGGCCTTTGAAGCCCCCATTCCATGGTTCGAATCCATGCTCCCCAGCC
>JAYUSS010000098.1:0-15931 GCA_043755535.1 Candidatus Peregrinibacteria bacterium
ACAGTGCCATCTCTTCGCACAGAGTCACTTAATGGCTTTTTTAAAACTGCTCAAATCCGTCAAGCTGATGTGATGTGCAGGGTCAGTGCCCACTTACGAATCGCTCATTTGATATTATATAATAAAATGGTAAAATATCATAAATTGGCTCTTTGGCAACATCGCCTTTCCCTCATCCATTCCTTCTTACGAACTGTGACACGTTGTCGCAGAAGAGGGAGAATGCCGTGAGGGAATCAATGATTATGACCAATTCCACACAGAATGTTGCCCAACTGATTGCCGAACATGTTGCCGATATGGCGAGCATGGCAAACCGCAGGGGTGAAGAGCCACGGTCGGGAGTTGTAACCGAGGTATTGGCAGGGAAGTTCCCTCTGGAGCTTTTTTGCGGGGAGCTTCCCACGAACTGTCTTCTGGATTTTGGGGGCTACGAAAACTGCGATGCCACGACTCGCTTGAGTGTCGATCTCCATCCTGATGGGCATCCTATCCGCCTCCGCTGTGACCTCGGATTCCGGGCTCGTTGCACGGATGTCCATCTGACGATCAAGAACATGACCGAGCACTTGGACGGCAGGGTTCTTATCACGGAAGGGCAAGGATGCTGGTGTCGGCTCGACAAACCGACGGTGCGATATGAACGGGGTGAGGTCCTCGTCGGCGACGTACAAGCAATCGGTACCGCTGTGTACTTCCGCGACCAGAAGGACAAGGGTGTGTGGATCTATGCCGGAAACGCGTACACCTGAAAAGTGATTTGGTCCTCACGGCACATGGGGTCATCCTTCCGAGGATGGCCCTGTTGCTTATGTCTTCAAATCAAATTCATCGCTTGCTTGACCACTTCTTCCAAAACACAAGCAGGGGAGTTGCAACGAAGAAGGACGAATAAGTTCCGATGAAGGTACCGACGATGAGCGCGAGCATGAACCAGCGGATGCTTTCGGAACCGAGGAAGAACAAGCAGAAGAGCATGATGAGCGCACAGAGACCAGTGTTGATCGTGCGGCTGAAGCTCTGCCATAAACTGTCATCTGCGACCTTTTCAAAGTTGTCGATTCGCTTGCCACCTTCAATCAAGTTATCGCGGATACGGTCGAAAATGACGATCGTGTCGCTCACGGAGTATCCCATGATGCTGAGCAGTGCCGTCACAAAGAGTGTGTCGATCTGGAAGCTGGTGTAACGGCTGAGGATGGTGAAGATACCGACAGTTATGACGACGTCGTGGATAACCGCGATGATTGCGCTGATGCCGAATGCCCAAGGGGACATTGATTTAGGAATCTTACGGAACGCGGCGGCCAGGTAGATGACGATGGCGATAGCCGCAGCGAACAATGCCCAGAAGGCGTTTCGCTTAAGGGATGAACCGACTGTGGGTCCGATGGTCGTGTATTGCAGCTCCTGCACGTCTCCAATGCTTTCGCTCAAGTGAGCCAGCAATGCCGTGTGCTCTGCGGTATCAAGTGTCTGCATGCGGACAAGCCATGTGCCCGTGCGAGTCTGTGAAAGTGATCCCTGCTTCGCATCGATACCGTCCTGTACAAATGATTCCAAGGCGCCTGACAGGTCCTGCCGGGTCTTTCCTTCCGGCAGCTGCAGTTCCATCAGCGTACCTCCCGTGAACTCAATGCTGAGCACAGGACCCGGCGTGTAAAACAGGACTACTGATAGAGCGACCAGTAGAACAGAGACCGGGAACAGGAAACGCGCGGCGCGGGTAAAGGAAAACTGCATCGGGAGGGCAGAGTAGCGGGAAATGACCGAATTGGAAATTGGAAATTGATCCGGCTTCGTCCGGCTTCGCTCTTGCTACGCCGCGACTACGCCGAGACTACGCCGCGATATGTATGTTTAGAGCATTATTGAAGTTCCAAGGTCAAAATCCCGCCTTTTCGGGTTAGATTCCACTGGAATGTGGATTCGTCTTTGGGCAGAAGGGGGACGGGGGTATGTATGTTCAAGCTAAAATTGCCCATCCACCCTCCCAAAGCAAGTGCGTTGACTGTGCCGCGTGCAATGATGGAGGGGCTCCCAAGGGTGGATGAGGAGTTGAGCATACGCCGGATCAGTGTGTCCGATGTCGAGAGTATTACTCTGCGACCGCTGACCGCACTGAACAGCCCGTGCTTTCCTTCGGCCGGCGTACGGACGATATGCCAGTTGCCTAGGTCTTCCTCTGTCGTGGAAGACGAAGCGTCATTGACCAGCGTATCGACCGTAAATTTTTCGTCGAAGGTACGGGTCAGGCGCGAAGTAGCTAGGCTTTGTGAGGCGACCCCGCGATGGAGATGAGCAACCGTTTCACCCACGTCCTGCCCTCCTTCGCCTGTCAGAATTGCATTGTAGATTCCGTTTTCGTTTGCAACGGTGATGCCGCTTGGGCCATCGAATAGGGGAAGAATCTCGTACTTCACACTAATTTCGTTCCCTGTCGTGGCAGCAACCCATGTGCGCATGTGAGCTTCGGCGGCCAAACGAGTGGCCTCTGGCAAGAGGGTAGAAACTTTGTCGATCAGCATCGCCATGTTGCCGGCATGGACGGAAAAAATAACATCGTCTCCCTGCAGCTCTTGTGAAGTTGCAAGTGTGGGGAAAGAAGTTCGGTTCTGCCATGAGATCTGGGTGGACCCTGTCCCGAGGCTTACCGTGAGTGGAACGTTGATAGTCAGTTTCGAAAATTCTGCGAGTAAAGAAGGGGAGCGGAGGTAAACCCATGGAGTGCCGGGAGTGTAGGTAGATTGAAAACCCCGGAATGCCGGATCATCTGTCAGCATGCGTTCTTCTTTTATAAGGACAGCTGCTCCGTTCTGTGGATTGCCATGCACATCGAAGAGTACCCACTGTGCCGTTCCGTCTTGCTGTTTAATGAGAGCTGCAACGGGGTAATCGGCAGAGGCTGAAGGGATGCGTTCTGCATCGGGCAGAAACATTCTCAGTCGTTCGTGGTCGGCGTTCGTTAATCCGACGGTTACCGCGAGCGTTCTATCTGCCGGGAGTTTTGCCAGTGCACCAGGGCCGATCTGCGTTGCAAAAAACACAGCAACGCCGGCAAGCAGAATGCAGACGAGGGTTGCCAGGCCGATCAGAAGTTGGGTGCGGAGACGGAGGGTCATCGCGCGTATCGTAGCGATGAAGCAGGTTACTTGGAATTATAAACTCTTTAACCTTTCTTCTACGCTCGCCCTGCCCGGGTCCAAGCGCAAGGCTTCGCGCAATTCCTTTCGTGCTTCATCAATACGATCCGTGGCCTCTGCCGCCCAACCGAGCAGTTCGTGGGCAGATGCATCGTCACTCCAGCGGGTCACCGCTTCCTTTGCTTTCACGTATGCCCCTTCTTTTTTACCGGCCGTGATGGCGGCGGCGATGTAGGCGGAGAATGTGTCGATGTCCGCTTCGGGCAGCGCGGTCAGTGCGTCGTATTGTTCCAATGCGAGGTCGATATTGCCGACTTCGAGCGCTTCACCGGCAAGAAGCCGCCGTACTTCGCTCTCGGGGCGAAATCCGTTTCGCAGCGCATATTGCAAGTAGGTGAGAGCACCCGCGTGATCGCCGGAGGCGCTGTAAGCTCGTGCGAGGAAGTATTGGATCTCGGGCTTTTCGGGGTCCAGGTTATACGCCTGCTCCAGGGACGAGACCGCTTCGGACATGCGCTCGGTTGAAAGTTCGCAGAACCCCTGCACCATCCATGCGTCGCGGTAGTCGGGCTGTTGCTGTGTCACCTGCGCCAGCATCGGAAGCGCGAGTTCGCATTCCTGTACGTCGGCCAACGCTTTAGCAAGTAGCGTCTGCAAGTGGATGACGGGGCTCCCCGGGAAGAGCGTGTATTGATCGAATGCGGATGCAAGCGTGCGGGCATAGGAACGAAGCACCGGTTCCCACCCGCCGATCACCGACTGCAATTCCGCCTTGGAGGTTTCGTAGTCGGCACTGGCGATCGAAAGCAATGCGAGCCCGTAGTGCTTGTGTGGGGAGTCGTCGGATGTTTGTAGGATCTCGCGCGCCTTTGTCATTTCTCCGGTGCGAAGCAAAATAATGCTTTCTAGTAGCAGCAGATCTTCCGGTCGTCCGCCCGACCTGCGCATGGTATCCAGTGTGTCCTGCGCCCCGCGAATATCACGCCGCTGCAGCTGGGCTTGAGCGAGTTTGCGTAGTGACACCAACCCTCCTCCGTTATCCGACGCCTGACGATATTCGTCTGCCGCCGCCGCCCACTCGCCGCGAAGCGCATGCAAGTCACCACGCCGTAAGTGGAGCAAGGTGGAATCCCCGCTCTGGGGCAGGTTGATGACCGCCGCATTCATCGGCGTCGTGCCACTTGTGGGTAAGCCCAGCTGCGCAGTCAAAAATGCCCGTGCCCCGTCCAGTTGCTGGAAGAACACGACCAGGCATACCGCGACTATAAGAAGAGCGGCTGCAACGGGGATGACGATACGAGGGGGGAGACGCATGACGAAACGGAGCTTACAGCTTCTAGCTTCTAGCTTCTAGGTCTCTGCACCCAAGAATGGGTGCAGCTGACAGTTATTCATCCTCTCCCTTCTTCTTTTTCTTCTTCTTTTCGACTTCCTCGACACCCTCCCTTTGGTCTGACTCAGGGAGAACTCCGGGGCGCGGCTTCATTTCGCCGTCGTCGTCCATAGTCGCTTCGCCGTCGATCATCGCTTGTGCTGCGGCTTCGGCAATGTGTTTGGGGAGGACTGCATCAATCGCAGCCCATTGGGCATCATCAGTCTGTGGGAGGAGGACCGTTACCTGGTCACCGATTTCGGCGCGGTAGAATGTGACAGATGCCAGAAGCACGCGCAGTGCCTTACCTTCGGCAAGGACTTTATATTGGCCATCTTCTTGAATCAGTACACCTCGCACCGTGCGTCTGTCGGTCGGGGCGATCTGCTTGTAGATGAATTTTCCTTCCTCGGTGATCGTCAGTTTCATACCGTCACCTTCCACTAACTTGCTCTTACTGGCGTAGTTTGCGGGCACGGGGTAGCTCTGACCTGCGCTATCCACCATGTTCTGTCCGTCAAAGACTCCTTCGATCACGCGTCCGTTTACCGGGGCGCTTGGAGAAACTCTGCTGGCGCGCAGTGCATGTCGTTCGTGGTTGATATCCCCCACGCCCGTTAATTCGCGGAGCATAGACGAGGCGGTCTTAAGCGACGCCTGCGCGGTTTCGAGTAATTCCTGAATGTGAATCAATGACTCATCGGACATGGGGATGTCGGGAAGGGGATGGATGTGTGTGTGCGGGGACAGTGTTTAGAGCGGCTTTGCGGTGACAACAAGAGACGTCTCTTTCAACTTTGTCTCGATCTCCGAGCCTCTGAGTAGACCGCCTTGCGCTCCGATACGTCCAACAACACTCGTTGCATTCATAGTACCTGCTTTGAGGGCTGTTGGCAAGGATTGTTCGCTTAGAAGAGCCCATGTCATCGCGCATCCAAATGCGTCCCCGGCGCCCGTGCTGTCGACGACTTCGCAGGGTAAAGACGGGCAGTGGTAGACGGTTGTACCGTCCGTTGCGGTGGCGCCGTTCTTTCCATCCGTAATGCAGACAGTAGAGCAGCCAGCGGCGATCAAGGCATTGAGTGCCTCTTCCACTGTTTTGACACCCGCAAAGGACAGGGCTTCTTCTTTGTTGAGCAGCAGCAGGTCCGTCGCCGCCAATAACGCCTTGTTGCCACTCCCAATGCCGGAGCTGATCTGGCATCCGCCGGGATTCCAGGTGAGGAATGTCGATGGGGTGGCGGCAAGCGCCGCGACGATGTCATTTTCGATCACGCACGTATCTTCGTGAATATGGTTAAGGTACACGGCGTTCATGCGGGACGCCGCTTCGCGATCGAACGTCACATCATGAAAATGACGGTCCATGCTTTTGTGGGTCAGGATTGTCCGTTCCCCGGAGGGGGATTGGAGGATCAGCGAAAAACTCGACGGCTCGTGCTCGATCACCGCCAGAAAACTCATGTCGATGTGTTCACGTTCCATGTTGCGCTGGATCTCTTGCCCCCATTGGTCATCCCCCAGAACGCCGCTGAACGCCGCCATACACCCCAGCCTCGAAAGTCCGACGGCTGTGTTGTGCGCGCCACCACCACATGCACCGATCACATCGTGCACATCGACTTTGGCTCCGAGTGGAAACGAGAACGATTTCACACCCTTGCAGTCATGCATCATGTCTCCGGTCAGGTTCAAAAACAGGTCAAAGGTTGCACCGCCGATGGAGAGGGTTCTGATGGACCGGACTTGGTGGGTGGGAGCAGGCATGGAACGAATAACTTATCGTTGGTATTGTGCCTGCACCGCCTGCAGGAATGCACTTGTTTGAGCTAAGGATTTTCTGTGACGCCAGCGCAGGTAGACACCGGCTGCCGCAATGGCTGCACCGATTATTAAAAGTGTACTCGGGATTCCGGAGGAAGGGTTCAAAGGCGCACCGCTATGCAGTGGGCCTTCGGGGAGTTCTGCGACATCAAACGGGACGTCATCGCGGGCTGCCGGCTTAAAGCCGTTTCCGGTTGGGGTTCCGTTTCCCTCGGCTGCAAGCTCATCGAGCGTATCGCCGGTAACGGTTACGGGTGTGATCTGCAAGAAGTACCGGACGCCCGGGAGCAGATCACGGATGATCGTGTCACGCAGTTCACCGTTGAGCGTGCGCTCTTCGCTGAGGCTGTCAGCCGATGTACCGTAGGAGAGAGTGAAGGACGAGAGGGGAAGATCGGTGGTTAGCGATGTCCATTCCACACGCAGGGCCGAGTCCTGAGGCGTGATTTCCAGTGTGAAGCCAAGCACCTGCGCGCCTACGGGGTCGCTCTTTTCTGTGCTTTCCTGGCTTCCTCGAAGTGCGGTTACAGCAAACGAATAGTTCTGCCCCTGGGTCAGGCCCTTCACGGTCGCCTTGGTAATCACACGTCCGGTATCGAGCGTATACAGGTAATTATTGTCCTCGTCTCCGATGTAAATGCGGTAGCCGCTTACTTCGCCGGGGACAGGGTCCCACGTGAGTTCCACGGCGTCGACGCGGGGTTCTGCCTGAACGTTCACGACTTTCGGCAGTGTCTTTCCGCCGACTGCCAACTGCGCAGAGAGCTCCGTGACGTTACCGGCTTTGTCCATAACGGTCACAGTCGGCTGATACATGTCCGCGGACGGAGCCGTAAAGAACCCTTGGTATGAACCGGACTGTGTTGGGTTTTCACTCAACGTGATTTCTTTAGGGGTACCGTTCACGCGGTCGCGTAGCCGAAAGATCGCTTGTGCAAGGTCGGGTTCGCTCTGGACGACGATCAATACCTTTTCGCCCTCTTCGGGGTTCTCGGGAGCGAACTGGATGATCTCGATAATGGGTTTCTCTTGGTCCAGAATCAGGTGGATGGAACCGGAGTCATTGCGACCCTGGTCGTCCCGCACACGCAGCGTAAAGTCGCGCTGGCCGGGGGAGAGAGTGACTGGAATCGAGAAGTTTCCACTGTCATCGGTGCTGCCCGTGTAGTCACGGTCGCCACCCATCACGATCAGGTTAGCCAAGCGTGGGCCTCGTCCTTCTACGTTGATCGTGAGTGTATTTACATAGTCACCATCTTTGTGGGATGCGACGTTGATCGAACCTTGTGCCGAGCTTCCTGCACCAACTTGTACCGTTCCTTCACCGAAGATTGCAGCGTCGCTCGTGTCCTCGGCACGGAACGTCTGCGGGCCCGGGGTACGGAAGGTGAGAGCGAGCGCAAAAGACTTCTCGCCGAGGTCCCGGCTCATGAATGTGTAGGTTCCGAAGTTCGGGACGGTAGCTTGTGGGTCAGTCGTCACAAAGCGAACTGTGCCCGTGTAGTTTTCAACCGTCTTACCGGTGCGGTCTACGGCGCGTACCGTGATCGTCGGTGCTTCCTCACCCGGCGTCATTTGGGCGGGCACCGTTACTTCAAAGCGGTCGATGATATCGAATGCAGGTGCAACCTGTGCGTTAAAGTAAAAACGACGACCCTGTAAATCGCGTGAGGTGAGGGGGGCACTGTTTAGGGCGACGGTGTCATATCCGCCAACTGCAGCGACGTTCCCGGCACGGATCTCCGCCGTCTGGTTGATGGTAACGGCACTCAAAAGGTCAATCGCACGTAGCGTTATGGTTCCAACGTTCGTTGTCGTCACAGAGAAATGCTGCGTACCCGTGCTGTCTGTTTTACTGGAGAGCGCTGTGACACGGTCGTCACTGCGGCTGGAGACCAATGTGACCGTGCGTCCTTCGAGTGCGTTGCCGTATTGGTCGCGCATAGTCACCGATACTTCCCCGCGGTCGCGGCCGTCCGGGGAAATTACCGGTGTCCATGTCTGGACCGATGACACATAGGAGTCCGCGGAATCCGGGGCGACGTTGATACTCACAGCTGTTGCCGCTTCGCTCGTTCCTTTCATAGCACGAGCCGTATACGTTCCCGCACGCTCCGCTTTGGACCCGGGCACAATCGCCGTTGCCTTGCCACTTGCATCTGTCTGAATGGGGATACGAATGGCGGAACCCGAAGGATCCGTCACGACAATATCGAGGGTGTCATTGGTGCCGGCACCTGCGATTCCGATGCTGAGCCCGATGCCTGCGATGGAATCGTCAGCGTCCAAAAATGCTGCCGCGAGCGAACAGATCGGCATGGCCAGGGCGACAACAGTCGCAACGGTTTTGAGGAAGGTGCGAGACATAAATCCAACTATTGTAGCATAAAACGCCCTTTTGCTCAATTCTAGGGGTATAACCAGATACCATATGCAGACTTTGTCTATGAGTAATGGCCTCTAGGGGCACCCCTGAAAGCTATCCGGCTTCGTCCGCCTTGGCGGACTACGCCGCGACAAGTAAGCTCTGCTTCGATATGCGTCGCTTCCCACTCCTCGTTCTCGGATTTGTTCTTCTTTCCGCCTGTGGAGGTGGCAGTACCGCAAACGTCTGCGATAGAGGCTACTTCGATGGGGCCATTGGAGCCTGTGTCCCCGAAGGATGGCAGGTGTTTGACCGTGCAGCGCTCGACATTAAAGGTATGCCCCCTGAGGTGGTTGTCGCGTTTCAGTCTGAAACCCCGAGTTCCGGTCAATTTGTGACGGTAACGGTAACTCGCGAAACACTTGCTCAACCAATTAGCTCAAGCGATTACAGCGCTGCCAGTATTCAATCAGTGCAGGGGTTACCCGGCTACGAAGAGGCTGACCGCAAGTCCATCACTATCGACGAAGAAGACTTGGATATTCACATCTTTACCGCTCAGCCATCGTCGGATCAGCCTGCATCCCGCTTTTACCAGTTAAGCGCGGTTGCAGAAGGAATTGGCTATACATTCACCGCTGCAACACCGGTAACTGTGGATGACGAAGTAGAAGAGCAGGTGATTTCGATTCTGGAAAGTGCCACGTTTGTGCAGCCGGAGGATGTATCGGAGGGGGAGTAAGGCATGTGAACTTCGGACTTTTGCTTAGTGAGGTTCTTGAGTATGCTGCTGCGGCTTAGGGTGCCGTAGCCAAGCAGTAAGGCAGGGGTCTGCAAAACCCCCATGCGCGGGTGCGATTCCCGCCGGCACCTCCACCCGGCTTCGCTCCTCTGGGAGCTACGCCGAGGTTTCGGTTGCCCGAGTAATAATGCCGGGCATTTCTCATAGATCGTTTTTTGTCATAAGCCGTTTGCCGTATACAACTCCAACGAGTTCACGTTCCGAATGCATGTTCTCTATTTGCGTTTATCTCTTGTACTCCAAAATTAGAGTGCTATAACGGCAGCACTCACACCTATGGAGCAGCTTCGGTTTAATGACGGCACCCTGGCTGACCTGAACAGCTGGGTTGGTGTGCAAGCAGGACTTGCTCTTGGATGGGGACTGACAAAAGAGATGGGAGATGGGGATCGTTTAAGCTACTGGACACATTTTTTTTCAGGAGTAGCCCGTGATTTATGTGAAAAGTACGGCGTTTCAGTCGATGACTTTCGTGACGAATTTAAGAATTTTATCGAACGTGTCATCGGGCGTATCGACGAGTTGAAATGGTTGGCGAGCGAGTCCGAAAAACACGACATTGGCCTTATTAGGACATCTCAATTGATCCGTTATGAAATTCAAAATATGAGTGATGGGATGGTTGCATTAGATATGTTTTTTCCGTCTCTGGATGGAGGAGGACCTCTGGCGAAGGAATCCGTTGTCTTACACGGCTCTCTATCTGCTTGAGGAATTTACGAAGATAAGTACACTGCCCTTACTTCCCGGGGCTGTAGCTCAGTTGATAGAGCACCTGATTTGCAATCAGGGGGTCAGGGGTTTGAATCCCCTCAGCTCCACCACCATGACATTGTATTGACATTGTCAATACGTTTGTCTACAATAGTGACATGGCGACTATTCAGGTTAGAACAGAGGAAAAAACGAAGAAAGCTGCTCAATTAGTCCTGAGTAGGTTGGGTCTGGATTTGAGCACAGCCATTAATATTTACCTTGTGCAAATTATTGAGAAAAAAGGGATTCCATTCGAAGTTGTGACTGAGAATGGCCTCACCGCTGCTGAGGAAGATTCAATACTGGAGGAGTTTGCAAGCGCAAAAAGGAGTAAGAAAAGTTATGCCACTGCCGAAGAAGCTCATAGAGCTATACTGGGCGCATGAACGAGTCCTCTATCTATCGAATCAAGCTGAGCAAGGCCTACAAGAAAGGAATCCGGCGACTGAAAAAGTCGCAAAAGGATTTTTCCCGTCTTGAAGCTGTCATCAATCAATTGGCAAGAGGAGAAGTGCTATCGGCTGAATGGCAGGATCACGCATTGAAAGGAAAACTGAAAGACACCAGAGAGTGCCATATTGGGCCGGATTGGTTACTGCGATATGCAAAAGATGAAAAATACTTGATCCTATTTCTTATAAACACCGGAGATCACCGACAAGTGCTGGGGGTGGAATGAAGAATGCTCATTCCATGCTTGTAGGCTTTGTAGTAAGCGATTCCAACTTCTCCGTATAAGCTCCACCATTCGACTCACGACTTGCGAGTCGCTCGCTCACCGTTCGACCCCGAGCTCACGGTCGAGGGGTGGTTCTCGCACTTTGGGTGCTCGAGCCATTTCTGAGTACCCAGAAGTCGAAGGGCCCCTCTTTTTTGTGAGGGCTTATTTGGACTACGCCGCGATTATTTTAACGAGTATTTGGTTTGAATTAGTCGCTCCATGTGGCGATTTTTTAGGAGTTTGAGAAGGGAAAATCGGAATAGTGATATACACTTCTTCGCGTATGCCAAACTTCATAAATATAGGTCGTGTGTTCGTTTTTCTGCCTACGCTGCTCCTGGCTTTAGCGCTAGCAGGTTGCACAGGTGCACATTCAGAGCCGCGAGACACATCTCTATCCGAAAATGAATGCGGAGACTTATTGGGCCAGTTTGGCACAAAGCCTGACTCATTAGAATTTCTCGATTGTATTGCGGTACATGCGCCACAGGTCAGATTTTCAGCACGGTATAGAGTCCTAGGCAATCAAGCAGAGATCGTAGAAGATTTTTTACATACGGAGTATGGAATGAACAACCTGCACTTTGTTTGCTGCGGGTGGGAACCAAAAGATGGAGTCCGAGGCAGTCTCACAGTCCCCGGTCACTATTTTTCTATTACTATGGACTCAGATGAAACACTGATGAATGACCGAACCAAATGGAGCGATCTACCATATTTTTACGTCGTTGTAGAAGAATTGATCAATATCTAAGTTGCACAGATTCGAAGCTTGAGACGAGTTCGAAGTACATCCACTGTATTTACCTTATACAGAAGTATGTGTTTTTTTACTGCATAAACATATCATCCGGCCGTGCACTGGGCACAAGCCCAGGGAATACCCAGAGGAGCGGTTGCAGCAGCAAAAAGGTGGTCCCGGTCAACACGGCCAGGCACCAGAAGAATACGAGCACCGCCAGAAGAACGACAAAGTTATACACTCCGCCGATCTTATTCATCCACTCCGCTTCGCCCATCATATTTCCTATCCATTCGCGGTAGATGAGCATTAAGACGGATCCCACAATGCCGAGGATGGGCAGAACAAAGCTCATGAGAATCAGGTTATAGCACCCTCGAGTTCTTTGGCCATATCGGCCTTGGAGCGTGCGCCTACAAACTGCGTGAAGAGTTCGCCGTTCTTAAAGATGATGAAGGTCGGGATGCTCATCACGTTGTGCTGGCCGGGGACGTCGGTGTTTTCATCAACGTTCATCTTCACGATTTTTACTTTTCCTTCATACGTCTTTTCCAACTCTTCCATAATAGGGTTCATGGCTTTGCATGGGCCGCACCACGGAGCCCAGAAATCGACTAGAACAGGGATATTGGATTGCAATACTTCGGCGTGGAAATCGGCGTCGGTGACGGAGTGGGACATGAAAACGGGGGGAATGTTCAGGGGGAGTATAGCACAACTCTGAAGCTTCTCAGCTAGTTAGCAGTAAGCTTGTCAGCTAGTTAGCTGGTCAGCTGTATAGCTTCAATTTGGAAATCGTTTGATGTGTGCGAAGTGACGTACCTAGGTGTGATGCTTATCACACAAGAAAAAATTCCTTATAAAAGCTAACCAGCTAAGAAGCTAACTAGCTGACAAGCTAGCCCGCTACTCCGACCGTCCATGCATCAATATCTCCCTCGCAATCTTCTTGCCGGCCTCCACCCCCGGCTGTCCGTACGGGTCGACGCGGTAGAGTTTGCCCAGCAGTATGACCTCGACCATCAGGCAGTGGAAGAGCTGTCCCAAGTGGTATTCATCCAGTCGTGTCAGGCTGATGGTTGCGGACGGGCGCTTGGCTCCGGCTAGGCCTCGGCTGGTACCTTCGTAGAGGGCGTCCATTAATTGTCCGAAGCTTTTGCCTGCAATATGTGCCCAGTGACTGTCGAGTTCGGTCGGGACAAACACATGGGGCTTTTCTACCTCGCGGATAAACAGGTGCCACGCTTTTCGTGGCCCCTGCATCCATTGCTGCAACAGCGAGTGTTGATCTTGGCTCCCCACAGCGGCGACAGGGAAGGGGCTGCTTACTTCGTTTTTGCCAAGGCTCTCGGCAATCAGTTGTTGGTTCCACCGGGCTAAGTTCTGGAGCCTGTACGAATACGGCATGATTGTGCGCATCAAATACCCCTTTTTGGTATCTAGCAAAAACTGCACGCCTGCGAGCAGGGCTGCCGGGTTTTCCTCCAGTAGTTCACCCCGACAGAGTCCGTCCATATCGGCTGCACCCTGTATAAATGCGTCAATATCGGCATCAAGGAGCGCGAGCGGCAGTAGTCCTACAGGCGTAAAGATCGAATAGCGTCCGCCGGTACCTTCCGGGATCGGCAGAATCTGAATTCCTTCATCAATGCAGAAGTCACGCAGCCATCCCTTGTCCGGGTCAGTAATACCGATTACACGGGAAGCCGCCTTGGTACCGCGTGCTTGGCGCAGTGCGTTCCAGTAGAGGAAAAACGCACTGAGTGTTTCGAGTGTTTCTCCGGATTTACTCGCAACGACGACCATCGTTTGTTTCCAATCGATGATTTCTAAGTAGAGCTGCAGTACTGCAGGGTCCACCGTATCAATCACAATAAATTCAACTGTCTGCGGTGTTTCGAAAATCTCCTGAATCACCTTGGGGCCAAGGCCGGAGCCCCCGATCCCGATCCAGAGCACCGTCTGGATCTTCTCTTTTTTAATATGATCCGCCACGCCTTTTACTGAACGGATGACGTGCTCGTTGCCGATATCCTGTGTCCAGCTGTGGTTCCCCTGGCTGCACTCCGTATTCCATTCCTGCACGAAGCGTTTCATGGAGGTTCGAAGCCCCATGATGTCTTGGTCAGGCAGCCCCATCGACGGGGTGATGGTCTTTGCGAGTGTGCCGGTGACGTCGATGGTAAGCATGGCGAGGAGTATTAGGTATTGAGTATTAGGTATTCAGTATCATGGCTATAAGCTCCGAAGCGCAGCTGTTACTCGTTCTTCGGTTGTCTCCAATTCGGTTGGGAGTGCTTCGAGGGCGCGGACGATATCATTAGACTGGAACCCAAGCTGACTGAGGGCGGCAACCGCATCACGGTCAAAGCGTGCGGCGATGGAGAGTGTTTCGTGGCCGCTGAAGAGTTCGGGGGATTTTTCCATTAACGAGGACAGTTCCACGAGCAACTTCTCGGCTGACTTTCGCCCAATGCCTTTTACTGATGTGAGTATGGCGGGGTCTTTCTGGTGCACGGCTTGTGCCAGCATTCCGCGGGGGACTGCACAGAGCTCCAAACCAGTGCGGGGTCCAATACCCGAAATGTCCGTGAGACGCTCAAACAGCTCCCGGCTCCTACGCTGTAAAAAGCCGTACAGATCAAACCGGTCCTCGCGTACGTATGTTGAAATATAGAACGTCGCTTCGTTCGCTTCCTGCACATCATTCCAGTCACTGACCGGAACCGAGACCTTATACCCCACCCCGTGGACATCGATGCACAGCTGCCCGGGGGACTCTTTGCCGATGATGCCCCGCAGCAGTGAGATCATCGAGGGGATGATAGCACAGATCCGGTGCTTATCAGGAAGTGCTTTTTCTGCTATACTAATATGAAATGCACACCCTGAACCGGATCTTCACCTGCCTCGTGCTTATCGCCGTGCTTATCCCGCCAGCGACGTTCGCGCTGATCTCTTTGGATGAAAAAAATGAGGCACAGGAGGAATTGGAAGATGCGATCGGGTCCGCAGTCCAGACATACCAAACTCGTACCTATTTGCAGTACTCCAAAACCAAAAACGAGAAGATCGTCCGCGAGGCCGAACCGAAGCTTGCAGGCTTGGAACAGCGCAAACTGAGGCTACGTCGTGCGATGGTGAAGGAGCGACGCATCATCGAGACTGTCAGTGCGATCTACGGCTTAGAGATTACATCGCGTGAGCAATTGCAGACGATGATTGCGACCGAAAAACGCAGAGTGGGCCGCATGATTGTTGTACGAAGCATCGGGCATATGGCCGCAGATCGGCAGGACCCGCGTACGGTGGTTCTTCGCAGTATGTTTCGCATTGCATCGGCGGACTGGGATACGGCGCTTTTGGAAGACACCCAGACGCAGGCGATCCGCGATTTAACTGCAGCGGACAAAGCATTCGGTCGGCTGGAAGTTGCGACAACAGAACGTGATGCGGTGCTCCGCGACTATGACAGTCTGCAGACGCGTAAAAAGCATGCGGAGCAGGTAGTGAAAGAGAGCACGAAGAATATGAGTTCCATCCAGGAAATCATGGAAGACGTGCATAACCAAGTGCTGAGGATGCAGGGGGAACTTGCACGCATCGATGCCAAGTTGAAGGCCAAGGCGGAGCGCGTGCTGATTGAAAAAGGGCTGCTTGACCCCAAAGACGCAGGGGGCAGCGAGGCAACGATCATCAAGCCGCAGTTCAGTTGGCCCGTGTATGGTCGCGTTTCTGCAGGCTTTATGAATAGTGACTACAAAAAGCATTTTGGAGTGCTACACTACGGTATGGATATCGTCGTAGGGCAGGGGACGCGTGTCTCATCTGCTGCCGAAGGCGTGGTCTTCCTTGTCCGCGATGGCGGAGAGACAGGCTATTCGTACATCCTCGTCGGTCACCGTGGGGGCTATGCAACGCTCTATGGTCACGTCTCCCAGTCCCTCGTAAAAGCAGGAGACGATGTGACTGCAGGGCAGGCGATTGCGCTTAGCGGTGGTACGCCGGGGACACATGGTGCAGGACCGATGACGACCGGAGCGCACTTGCACTTTGAGGTGATTCAGGCGGGGGTGAACGCCGATCCGAAGAGTGTTCTTCCCTGAGCAAACCTCCCCCTATCCCCCAACCCCCTTTCCCCCGAGGGGAGCAAGGGGGCTTTAAAAGGAAAAATTCTTTAGTAAACGTACTGGCGTTCCCCTCTCC
>JAYUSS010000099.1:0-15858 GCA_043755535.1 Candidatus Peregrinibacteria bacterium
AGGCAAACGCAACGCCCTAGGCAAGCCAATGGCCTCTTTTTGGCATTGCAAAAGCTGTCAAGTCGTTTTGAGAAAAAGTCGGGGGGAATCGACGACTACCTTTTATGAGTATTTGACAGATTATATATTTGTTACTAATATACTTATTGTTGCGACGCTCTTTTCTTTTTTCGCCCCTTCTCCCTGCCAACACTTACCATGTGAGTATTGGCAGGGAGAAGGCATACAGCCAATGAACGCTCCCGCGAACCACTGTATTTTTCTAAACAAACGAAAGCGAGGTCGACATGAGATTCGTACGCGATGAAGACCCGAAACCGGCACGCCGGTTCAGCATTATCGTGTTTCTGTCGGAAGTGGCCGTTGGAGGAGGACCTGATATCCTCCACACAACCGACGACGTCGCACGGGCGGCAAAGGTCTTTCTCCAGCAGAAAATTCCTTCTCGAAGCGAGTGTGTTCTTGCAGGCTTCGTATCCGGCCCGTGTGTGTTCGTCAACGCATGGGAAGACCCCACTGTGGACTGCTTTGGAACTTGCATAACTCCCTGCGCGATATACGGGGGATTTGCTCCATCTCAGATCACAGACGACGAAGTCGCTCTTGCGCTCAACGAAATGGCAGAGGCACTGGCCAACGCAGTCGGGCAGTCATTCGCGAAGATCCATTTCTGCGATACGGTCTGGTCCATCCACGGAAGGCCCTGATCTTCTCATCGGTTCCAATCGCGGAACTATCCGGCAACTCCTTCGCGGGTTGCCGTTTATTTTATATGTACCTACACGCCAGAAAGAATCACTCCTTCCACTCGCCCCCTCACCCTCCAACCCTCAAACGGAGTCCACCCGCATTTGCTGTGTAACTTCGCCCCCTCAATTATCCACTCTGCCTTCGGATCAACCACAACGATGTCGCACTGTTTATTTTCTTCAATCTCGCTTTTACCAAGTTTGAAAATTGCATTAGGGTTTTTCACACACAGCCGCACGATGTCTTTGTACGACATCTTCGGGCAGCTCATTGATTGCTCTAGCGGATGGGGCCAATGGCCTGCTGCGACGGAAAGAAGAAGCGGGAACATGGTCTCTACGCCCGGAACGCCGGACGGTGCCTTGAGCGGTTCTCCTGCCTGTTTTTCTTCCAGGGTATGCGGAGCATGATCGGTAGAGACACAATCGACTGTCCCGTCGATAATGCCGTTCCAGAGGGCAAAGCGATGTTCGAGAGAGCGAATCGGCGGGTTCATTTTTACCAATGTCCCGAGGCGTTCATAGTCATCAATCGTGAGGAATAAATGGTGTGGTGTGACCTCGCATGTGACAGTAATACCTTCACGTTTTGCATTGCGAACAAGGTCCACCCCGCGCTCGGTAGAGAGGTGAGCAATGTGCAAGTGTGTTCCGTGTTTTTTTGCAAGCGCGATCGCACGCTCAATTGCGACCGCTTCGGATTCCGCCGGACGAATGAGGGAGTGCGCAGCAATGTTGGTACGCGTATTTTGCGCGGCTTCGCGTGCATTCATCTCTGGGTCTTCGCAGTGGGCGACCAGTGTCACGTGGTGATCTGCACACATCTGAAACACACTGCCGACAAGGTCCTGTTCGATCTTTTGATTGCCTGTGGAGTGGTCGAGATAAATCTTTACGCCCGCGAGCCGTGACCGAAGGTGCTTAATCGCTTCATCGTCGCTTTCAAGAAGCGTGCGGAACTGCTCAAGATGTTCTGATTGTGTGATGCCGAAGAAAAAGCGGATGTCGAGGGAGTATTGGGTATTGGGTATTGGGTATTGGGTATGTTGGAAAATTTCTTTTATTCCTTCTTCTTTGATCGTATCTGCGCGACGCACTTTATCAGCGAGTGCCGCGACGGTCACCGTGGGGGGATTGGTGTTTGGCATCTCGCACACCGTCGTCACGCCACCTGCCAAGGCAGAAGCGGATTCGGATTTCATATCGGCCTTATGCTCGTACCCCGGCTCGCGGAAGTGCACGTGGCAATCGATCAATCCCGGGAAGAGATACTTCCCTGAAAGATCGATCTGTTCATCGAATTCTTCTACATATCGATCAATCTCCTCAACGATCCCGTCTCGGAGCAGAACATCGTCCCGCGTCTCCATATCGGCATTGATGACTGTTGCGCCGTGGAGGAGGACCGAGGTGGAGGACATTACGCAAATAATACCATGAACAGAAGAATGGCCCGAGTGGTTGCTTTTTATATGATTTATACTTTAGTATCACAATATGACAGAAGGAGTCCCAAATGAACAGCTGGCTAAGGCATTTGCCGCTCTTGATGCGGCTAAAAAACCGGCGGCAAGACCTTCAACGGAAAAGCGAGTTCTCTTCCTCACTGGTGCTATTCGATACTCGGAGGATGTGGTACTGAAACTGCACGAAGGATTCGAAGTAAAAAGATGCAACTGCGGCACCACTCACTGTCGCGGCAAAGATGTGTGTATTGCCGTGACGCGAGAGAGGATTATTGATGTCTTCACTGCATTGACGAAACACCTTGAGGGCGCGGTTAAACCCGTGTTTGTACGACCGTTCCACCATCGAAGAAAAACCGAGTACTCTCGAAATCCTCTTGATGCAGAAACGATTCTCGACCATAAGAACCGGTATGCATACGCAACATCGACGGTGTTGGAAAATCGTTTTACAGAGATGCTCGAAGAATTATCGATGACTGAAGAAGACCCCTTTGACCCCACAAACGAACACTTTGACAACGACAATGATGAACCAGAGGATGAAGAGTGGTAAGCATGACGTTCACTGCACATTCGTATGAAACACTTTTACAGAGAAATACAGGCACTTCAGCAGCCCTTTAAGAACACTCCATTTGAGGGTTGGACCGACGAACAAATGGATGAGCATATTGCCAAAAGCCAATATGGTGATTTCCGGCTAACAGAAGCAATTAGGCCATCGCCGACATTCGTCCCCCACGCAGGCTACCGGTTCGATACCTACCATGACCGGGAGACGGGAATGAAGATTCCGGTCATCATGGCAGCAGCCTCAAGAGAGGCATTGTTCGATCTGTTTATGGGTTTTGTAGAGCAAATAGAGGGCGAGACTGCCGATGTCGTGTTGGAAACAAGTTTCGGCAAGAAAATGAGTGATAGAGAGTGTTCTGTTGAATATTGTGAAGATGTTGATGCAGTCGCCCTACGCAGTAATTTGTGGGACTTCCAGGACATACTGATGGACGACGGCTGCACAGGAATCGCTGTGCTCAACCCATCCGTACCGGTCGAGGTGCAGTTCGATGAACATAAATTACTGATCGTGTACGGCAACGAGGAAACCCTCTATCCGTTCGAAGAAATTTTGCAGGATGCAGGCATTCATCGCAACGATGATATCCGCTTTATCACAGAAGAGCCTCACATCCACAGTTCTCAAGAAGAATTCGTCAAACGTTTCAAAGACTTGCAGATACTCCTATCGGGGGACTGCGATTTTTAACTACGCCTTACCGAGCATCAACGCCAAGAGCGCCATGCGCACAGGAACGCCGTTCTTTGCCTGCCGAAAGTATGCGGCGTTTTCGAGCGCGTCGACGTCGGTACTGATTTCATGCACGCGGGGCAGCGGGTGCAAGATGATTGTTTTCTTCCCTGCAAGATGTCCGGCATTGAGGATGAATGAATCTTTCAGCTCGTCATACTCTTCTTGTGTCGCAAAGCGCTCTTTCTGGACACGCGTCATGTACAGCACGTCTGCGTCGATCGCATTCTGCAAGTCCGACGATTCAACATACTGCATTCCTTTCTTCGCCAATTCTGCCGTGACCTTCTCCGGCATCTTCAGCTGATCGGGCGCGATGAAGGTAAACGTGACACCGGGGAAGAGTGTGAGCAATGTCGTCAGTGAATGGACGGTGCGTCCGTTTTTTAAATCACCGACCATCGCAACATGGACTCCTTTGATTGTTCCACACTCTTTTTGAATGGTGTAGAGGTCGAGCAGTGCTTGCGTCGGATGCTGATTCGTTCCGTCACCGGCGTTGATAAACGGAACAGGAGATGTCTTCACTGCTTTATCCGCACTGCCTGCTTCGGGATGACGCATCGCGATGATATCGGCATATCCGCCGACCATCATCATCGTGTCTTCGATTGATTCGCCTTTATAGAGCGAGCTGAATTGGAATCCGTCTGCAGTAATCACCTGACCGCCGAGGCGCAGCATCGCCGCTTCGAAACTCAGGCGCGTGCGTGTGCTCGGTTCATAAAAGAGCGCCGCGAGGATTTTCCCTTTGAGTAGATCATTCCCGCCCTGTTCGACAACTTTCTCCATCTTCGCTGCCGTCGACAAAAGAACGTCTGCATCCGCCCGGGTGATTTGGGCAGTGGAAGTGAGGTGTCGAAAGGAAAGAGGCATTGGGCTAAGTATAGAGTATTGTGTATTGAGTATTAAGTATGAAATTTATCCAAGAAATGAGTTGTTGATACCTAATACCTAATACTCAATACTCAATACCACATGAGCAATCGCCAAATCGCCTCCTCCACCCTCTGGCAAATAGCGAGCCAGGCCGTGATGGCGGTGCTGAGCATCGTGACCGTGAAGTTCGTCGCAATCGCACTCAGTAAAGAACTCGCCGGTAACTACAACTCTGTGTACGGGTTTTTACAGATCTTCGGCATCCTCGCGGATTTTGGGCTCTACGCCGTTGCGGTCCGCGAAGTGAGCAGGTCCCACGAAAAGGAGCGGGTGATGGGGGCTCTCATCATTCTGCGATCGATCATCCTGTCTTTGTCCCTCGCCTGCGCACTGCTGATCGTTTGGATTGTGCCAGCCTGGAAGGGAACCCCTTTCCCCATCGGCGTCACGATCGCCTCGCTGGTGCCGTTCTTTACACTCCTCACGGGCATCCAGCGCACGATCTTTCAGGTTCACTACAAAATGCAGTACGTCTTTATCGTCGAAGTCGTACAACGTGTACTGACCGTTAGCTTAATCACAGGGGTTGTGTTGATGGGAACGCAGAGCACACAGGACATCCGTGTCTACGAATACATTCTGCTGGCAGGAGGAATGGGATCCATGTTGATGTTTGGACTTTCCACCTGGTACTCAAAACGGCTGATGCCGATCCGACTGACGTGGGATACAGACCTCCTATTGTCTTTGCTCAAGCAAGCAGCACCCTACGGTTTGGCGTTTTTGTTCACGGCGTTGTACCGGCAGATGGACATCACACTGATCGCCGCGATGCGCTTTGATTACGACGTACAAAACGCTCACTACGGCTTTGCGCTGCGTGCGGCCGAGATGGCCTACCTCATCCCAACGTTTTTACTGAACTCAACGCTCCCGGTCCTGAGCGAGCGCGATGCTAAGGGCGAGGATACGCGCGCATTTGTCGGGAAAACGTTTTTCATCATCGTGCTCCTTGGTGCTACTGCGTCGCTCTTTGCATCGCTCTGGGCACGGCCTGTCATGCAGCTGCTCACGACCGATACGTATTTGTCGCATGGGGCTGAAGCCGGGTCAGATACGGCCCTAGCTTTGCTCAGCATTCCCATGTTTTTGAACGGCATCGTGCTCTTTTGTTTCTATAGCATGCTCACCAAGCACGCGTGGAAACCCCTCACGATTACCCTCGCGCTTGGGGCTATGCTCTCACTTAGTCTCAACGTGATGCTTATTCCGCGCTTCGGCTTTATCGGCAGCTGCTCTGCCTCGATTGTGACACACCTCTTCTTGGCCGGAACGCTCCTGCCCCAGGCGCTCAAAATCCTCCCGATGCAACTGACACGCGAACAAGTGATTCAATGGGCAGGGTATGTGTTACTCCTCGGTGGTGGGCTCTTTATCTTCCGCGGGTTTCTCGCAAACGAGTGGATCACGGCTGTCGGCCTGGTCCTCGCAATCGGCTGGATAGGGATGATTGCACAGTGGACGGGGATCGCAAAAGCTCTACGTGGATAGTTTATGCTGCCATTTCCAAGACTTCCACCCGTTTTTCAAGTGCATCGTGGTTGTGTATGAATGTGGATTGGTTTTGATGAACTTCCAAGCGAAGTGTATGCAACTGAGATGCTACGGAATCTATACGGCCGCTTAGTTTCTTATCGAGGTTTGCAATATCTCCTTTTAATTCCATTTTCAGCCCGGCAATATCTCCCTTCAGCTCCAGGCGTACATCCGCGATTTCCTGCATTAAAACAGCTAGAATTTGGCGATTGGAGAGGTCCGGTACGGTGGAGTCTTCGTCGTCATGTTGCATAGAAAGCCGATCATACCCTCACCGATCTCTGAGGCAATGATTTAGCGCACTAGTTCGCTAAAGCGCTCCAATCCCGGGATTGCCCAAAACACCCTTTTTCTGCTATAATAATCAGAAACATTCACACAAACATCTATGAAGGCTATCGCCCGTATCAGCACCCTTGTACTCGCCATCAGCATGCCGCTCAGCGCGCTTGCTGCCCCTGCCAACGTGACGGGTATTAAAGCCGAGCTGAGCGACGGTGGCGTGAAGGTAAGCTGGAACCCGGTCGGCGGCGATATCGCAACGTACCGCGTGTTTTATAGCCAGGCATCGATCCTCAATAACAACGGACTCTACGACGACTTCGAGACAGAGGCGGGTACATCCACCAGTCATATCCTGCGAAGCCTCCCTGCAGTCCAAGACCTCTACGTCTCGGTGCTTGCACTCGATAGTAAGGGAAAGGAAAGCCCGTACTTCTTGGAAGAAGCACATGTGACACTCAATGCCGCACCTGCGATGCCTTCTTCAGCCATGCAGCAGTCATCGGTACCGACTCCGATGCCAACCCCGACTCCGACCCCGCTTCCTACATCAATGCCGACGTCCGTACCCACGAGCGCCCCAGCGGCAGATATCTTGCGACTGCTACGTGCGGAAGTGATGTCCTCTACCGGTATTACTCTACACTTCTCGCTCCCTGTGACCGTTGACGCTAATCGTGCGCTCGATGCGGTGACGATTGAGACAGCCAGCGGCACAAAGCTCAACATGATGCGCTTTGTCATCCAGGGGAACGACTTGATGGTCCATACCGACATACAGGAGCGCGGCGTTGCCTATAAAGTGACTATCAGCAATGCGGTGACCGCAGCCGGCGCTGCCGGGCAGCGCCTGGCCGTGCAGCCCGGTGAAAACTCGCTCTTTGTGGTAGGGCACGGCACGGGGCGTGACCCGTCAACGGGACCTTCTTCGAGCGGTACCAGCACCGGCCCCATTGTGAAAAGCGATGTCACGCAGCTTCGCCTGCGCGCGCAGCCAACTGGCAATACCTACCGCGTCGACGTGACGTGGCAGGCTACGTCGCTCGCGAGCGACGTAGCAGGCTTTACCGGGTACTCCGTCGCCCAGACTACGGACGATGGCAAAACGTACGGACCCGCCCAGACCATCGCCAAGAGCGCGACAACTATTACCGTTAAAAACGTGCCCGCAGGCAGTTTCGGCGTAGTAATTCGCACGATCTACAGCGACGGCTCGCAGTCCAAAGGCATCATGCAGATCATCAAACTCGCAACGATCGGCGGCGTAGCCGGCTCCGTGACAGGGGGTTCCACCACCCTCCCGAACTCCGGCCCGGCGCTCTGGCTAGCGGTTTTGGCCGCAGGGTCCACTGCGTATATTCTGCAGAAGCGACGCCACAGGGACGCGGAAGCTGTAGCGTAAGCACATGAAGCATAAGCGGAATCCCTCCCTCGCCATACTCTGTGTACTGACCCTCGTATGCGCCGCATCGGTGCGAGAATTTCTTGTACGGCCAGACGGATTCGCGCATGTGTTTATCCTTGATGTCGGCCAGGGCGACAGCATCTTTATTGTCGGCCCTTCGGGGCAGCAAATTTTAATTGATGCGGGGCCGGACCTCTCCGCGTTGTCAGCTATCGCACGGCGCATGTCTTTTTTTGATCGCACGATTGATGTCGTCATCCTCACGCACCCGCACCTCGATCACCTGTACAGCTTCCCCGAACTTTTTGAACGCATGAACGTCCGCGCGACGGTGCTTACCGGGGTTGCCGTCGGGCTCACGCAGTACAAAGACATGCTCGCGATCCTGAAGGAAAAACAGACGCCCGTCGTGATTGCAGACCCTACGCAAGACATCGACCTTGGCGACGGACTGCTGCTCGACTTTCTCTGGCCGCCACCTGTGTACGCGGGGAGCGTCACCGACAAAAATATCAACGACACATCGGTCGTCGCGATGCTGCGGTACGGGCAGGATTCTATTCTTCTGACAGGGGACATGGAAGAAGTGGAAGAGCGTGAACTCCTCGCATCCGGTGCAGACCTGCGTGCGACGATCTTGAAGGCAGGACATCATGGCAGCAAAACGTCTACCTCCACCGGACTCCTGCTCGCAGTCGACCCGGACCTCGCAGTGATTTCTTCGGGCAGCGGCAACACCTTCGGGCACCCACACGCATCGACCCTCAGGCGCCTGGAACACTTTGGTGTAGGTGTGCGTCGAACGGACTTGGAAGGAACGATTGAGCTAATTTTAGATGGAAAAAACGGCATTTGACGGGCAAAAGGAAACATTGTTTGACATGGCACTAGAAACCGCGATGATGGGTCGGACCCTGGCTGGTCACGTACCACATTCGATCTATCAATTCACCATTCGAAAGGAGGTGTTGCGATGAGGCGCATGCCCGTCACAACCAACCAAAGCGGCCGACTCCCATGGAAGATCGCGGAAACTGGTATTCCTCGTGAAGCCTTGCTCGCTGCAACAGTCACAGACCCAATCTTGCTGCGAGGGTCGACCATCGACCTTATACGGGATGGGGGTGGCATCATCGTCCACTTCTGTCTCTCACGCTGGACTACTGATCGCTTCCAGCGTCTGCGAGCTGAAAGCTATGACGGCCTGAAGCGTTTTGCCATCGAGTTTCTTTGTCCGATGCCGGAACTCGGCAAACGCTACCAAGTAGACGCAGTGCTCTACTTCAATGGAAAGAGGCCCGTTCTGGGTATCACTCGCTTTGTAAGCGCAGAGGAAATCCCAGCAGATACGATCTTCCTACACAACGACCTTCGCCCAGCAGACCGCATTACGGAACCATCTACCAGACGACGGCCGCTACCAACCACTCCTAGCTTCAATCGCCGTCGCCGACGTCTCGCGACGGTCTGAAACACTCACGTGATCTGCCAGGGTCACGTTTTAGTATAAAGATCCACTCCTTACCTCCTTACCTCCGTACCTCTATACTTTCCCCGTGAAAACCCTTCTCCTCGTCGCCGGCCAAAGTACGCGGTTCTGGCCGCTTACCGAAAAGCCTCTCTTCCCCATCTGCGGGAAGGCACTACTCACGCACGTTGTGGAGAGACTCGAGAAAGCCGGCTGTGGCGATATTATTTTTATCGGGAGCGCGAATAACTTGGAGGAGATCCGTGGTCTGTACCCGGACGGCGTATTTGTCGAACAAAAAAACTTACAGCAGGGGATGCGCGGCGCGCTCCTTGAGAGCTTGCCACAGTGCAAGACCGACGACGTCTTAATTGTGAGCGCCAATGACATCATCGAACCACACGCGTATCACGCGACGGTCGAAGCCGGCAAACAGGCGGGGAGAGGCGGGGCGATTCTGGCTCAGACCGTGAAGCGCTACTTCCCCGGCGGATATTTGTCGGTGAGCGATAATCAGGTGACGGGGATTGTCGAAAAACCAGGAGAAGGAAAAGAACCGAGTGACCTTGTAAACATTGTCTGCCACCACCACAGCGATGCATCGGTGCTGCTCCATGCACTCCAAAAGATCGATGAGAAGTCCGATGATGGATACGGCTACGAAGCGGCGCTCGATGCCCTCTTTAAGACATACTCGTATGCGCCGGTTCCCTATGAAGGAATCTGGCAAGCCGTAAAATATCCGTGGCATCTGCTATCACTCCTCCCCGTTCTCCTCAAAGACATCGGGGCATCCTCCATTGATTTCTCCACACAGATCCACCCAAGCGCTGTGATTGAAGGACATGTAGTGATCGGTGAAGGTGTCCGTGTGATGTCCCACGCAACGATCGTCGGGCCATGCTTTATCGGGGCACATTCGATCATCGGCAACAACGCGCTTGTCCGCGGAAGCTCGATTGGGGAACACTGCGTCGTCGGGTACAACACCGAAGTAAAGTCCTCGATCCTGCATAGCCATGTCTGGACACACTCGACGTACGTTGGTAATTCCGTAATTGGCTCGAATGTTTCGTTTGGGGCAGGAAGCGTCACAGGCAACCTGCGATTGGACGAAGGAGAAATCCACTCAGTTATATCAGACCAGAAACTCCCGACCGGCCTCACAAAGTTTGGCACCGTCATTGGGGATAACTGCCGCATTGGGATTCGGGTGGGCATTAACCCGGGTGTAAAGGTGGGTGCGGATTGTTTTATCAGCAGTGGAGCGATCGTGGAGCAGGACCTTCCTACAGGAAGCTTTACGCGGATGAAGAGTGGGGAGTTGCAGGTAAAGGAGAACACGGCGAAGGCACCTAAGCCGATCGAAAGAGAAAAATATCGGAAGATAATTTAAGTGATGATGTAAGATCCAAGATCCAAAAAAACAAGTCGTCCAAAGAAAACTCAAACCACTAATACCCAAATACACTGCTACTTTTCTTTTGCTTGTACCTTCGTTTGTTGTTTCTTATTTGGACCTTGGAGCTTGTACTTTGGACCTTTTCGGAGTTGTCCCCATTTATGTGGAACACTGTGGACTACTCCGACTCTGGTTTAAGAGGTTTTTCCGTATGACGCTTTTTTGTGAGACTTAATTGGAAAAGTACGCTCTTTACCCTCCTCATCGTGCACAAAAGTTATCCACACCGTATGTGGATATCTCTGTGTATCACCTCTCCACATACCCACTGTAGTTGTACACAGGGGTATTTGTTTAGGGCTTGCCCCTGCGGTAAAGAAGAAGATGGCTTCGGGCTGCACTGCATGTGCGGTTGTCCACTAGTTTTCCACATCGTACCCACACGCACGATGTGTTCAACATCCCTTCTTTGCGTTTTTAAAGGCAAAACCCCAAAGAATCACCCATATTTCCACATATCCGGCGATAAAAATGGATGTCTTGTACAGTGGCATGATGATGATGAATTCATTATAGTTATTTACTCTTTCTTTTATTCATATGAAATTCAGCTGTGAAACACAGGAATTCTTACAGGCAGTACAATTGGTGAGTCGAGCGATTAGTGGGCAACAAGCTCTTCCGATTCTTGGAAATATTTTAGTGAAGGCGGAGGGGGACAGGTGCACTGTGAGCGCGACGGATTTAGAAGTGAGTATTGTGACATCATTTCCGGCGACGGTGGAAATTGGTGGGGCGATTACCATTCCCGCCAAAGCGCTTTTAAATTTCGCGCAGTATAACAACGATCCCGAGGTAACGCTCGAAGTAAAAGATGGATCACATATTCGTTGTACCTCAGCCCATAGTAAAACAATGCTTTCTGGGGAAAGTGCCGGGGATTACCCATCGATTGTGCCGGTTGAACAGTCATCCTCTTTTTCATTAGATGCATCAACATTATTACAAGCGTTGCATGTAGTGACATTTGCTTCTGCACGAAGCAGCCTTCGTCCGGTGCTTTCCGGTGTGTACTTACGGACCGAAGGGGATTCGATTATTATGGTTGCAACCGATAGTTACCGTTTATCTGAATATAATATTAAAGCGTCGGTGAACCAGCAGATTTCCTGCATTATTCCCGTAAAGGTTCTCGAGGAGTTGCGATCAGTACTCTCTGCAAAAAAGCCCGCCAAGCGAAGTGCGACTGAGGATGATGCGAAAGAGGGTGAACGTTCCGAAGCGACCCCTGTGCACATTGCACTTAACCAGCAGCAGATTGAAATGCGTGTGGATAATACACGGCTACTCAGTCGGTTGATTGAAGGAAAGTTCCCGCCCTACCAGCAAATTGTGCCAAAGGAACATACAGCGAGAGCACTGATTTCTGTGCGCGATTTAACAACCGCGGTAAAGCGCATGCATTACTTTGCTAAGGAAGTGAATAATAACCTCACATTTTCCTTCACACCATCTGAAGTGCTGATCGCAACACCACAAACGCAACTTGGAAAAGATGAGACAACCATTCCGGTGGAGCTCCAGGGAAGCGAGGCGAAGATTGCGTTGAGTTCAGGCTACCTTCTCGACTTCTTAGCTCATATTGATGCGGACGTCGTGGATATGCAGATGACCGACAGTCAGCACCCGGCAGTGTTCCATTTGCCCGGTTCGGACAAGTTTTTACACTTGATTATGCCGCTGCGGATGCAGGAATCTTGAGTAAGTATTGGGTATTGAGTATGAAGTATTGGGTATGGAAAGTGGAGGAATAAGGCTTAATAAGCGATTGTCTGAAAATCCCCTCTGCGCTATACTGTGTATAGATGTAAGGAAATTGATCCGCCGCGCGGACCGGTTTTCCAAGTAATCGATATTGGCCACAGGGCCGAGTTTTTTCTATCACATCATCGGAATCGTCATGAAACCATCGCTGCTCATTGGGCGCGACACACATCGGGAGTTATCAGACCTTCTTGCGAAAGAGGGTGATTTGGTGATCTCGGGCGCCAGTAACGAAACGGCGAAGGCGATGCTTCTTAGTCATCTACTACATTTTCATAGTTACCCGACGATGCTCGTGGCCGATGACGCTGCGCGCGTGGATGCCATTCGTCACTGGCTAGAGTTTTTTGATCAACCAACATCAATTATTCCCGAAGATGAAAACGGTCAGATGACGGTAGGGGCTTTGCAGCAGTTTTTGTTGTTCATGGGCGGGGAGAACACGATGTTTTTGGCATCCAAGGCAGTGTGGGACACGGAGTTCCCGCTGTATTCGGAGCTTGTAGAAAACTCGCTGCTTATTAAGGTTGGCCAGCATGTTCCCTTCACACAGTTTGTGGAGCAGCTGGTGGACCGCGGGTACGACCATGCCCTCGATGCACACTTGGAACCCGGTCAGTATCGCAAGCAGGGGGATACGCTCGATATCTTCCCGGTACAGAGTGACTGCATGGTACGTGTGCAATTTGCCTTCGATGATGTGGAGTGGATTGCGCCCATTCGCGACGGAGAAGTGCTAGAGAAAGTGAAAGAGGTGAAACTCTTCCCCGTTACCTTCCGCGAGACGGCGCCCCTTGCCCGCCAGATCCCTGCAGACCACCTCTTGGTCATCGACGACCAGGACGACATCGAACGCCCGCGAGAGGGGCACTGCCTGCGCTTCACGTCGTTCCCAGAATCAATGGAGCATCACGTGCACCTGCGATATCTCTCCGTGCTCAAGTTTTACACGCTCGGAGATTTTCTCAACGACCTCAAAGACAAGCTGCAACAAGGGTGGAGTTTATTGATTGTCACGAGACGCGCCGATGAGCTCAAAGAAATTTTCAAAGAGGAGCGCATTCGTTTTTCTGAGTCTGATCGTGAGCAGGGGGCGGTGACGTTGGTTGCTGCAGGGGAAGAAGATTTGCTCCCGCACTCGATTCAAAACCCGGACTTATACTCCGCGCTCCTCACCGATCGTGAAATCTTCAGTCTGCGCAAAGGTGCCAAGGAGCGGTCGGTTGCTAAGCTCGCGCTCGATTTTCTTACATCGCTCTCACCCGGGGACTTTGTGGTCCACATGGAACACGGTATCGGGCGCTTTGAAGGCATGACGCAGAAGGTGATTGATGAAATGACGCGTGAGTACCTGGAGCTCACCTACGCAGAAGGAGACAAGCTCTTCACCCCGGTCGACCAGGCGGACAAACTGAGCAAGTATGTACACGAAGAAGGGATGGAGCCGGTGCTGACACGCCTGGGTCAGGCGGAGTGGAAGAAGACGACCGATAAGATTAAAAAAGAAACCGAAGAGATCGCGCGCGAATTACTCGCACTCTACGCCAAGCGCGCCGCGGCCAAGGGCTATGCGTATCACGCCGATACCGATGTGTATAAAAAGTTCGAGGAAGCGTTCCAGTACACAGAGACCCCTGGTCAGCTGAAAGCGATCGAAGATATTCGAAAAGATATGGAGGATGAGCACCCGATGGATCGCTTGGTCTGTGGAGATGTGGGATTCGGAAAAACAGAAGTCGCAATGCGCGCTGCGTTTAAAGCGGTGCAAGATGGCAAACAGGTTGCGGTCATTGCGCCGATCACCATTCTTGCCGATCAGCATCTGCAGAACTTCACCGAACGTATGGCGCAGTTCAAGGTTCGTATCGACATGATGTCGCGATTCCGGTCCCCAAAAGAACAGGCAGTGACGCTCGAAAAACTGCGCAAAGGTGATGTTGATATCGTGATCGGGACACACCGGCTCCTCCAGGATGACGTGAAGTTCTTTAATTTGGGACTCGTGATTATCGATGAAGAGCAGCGCTTCGGCGTGAAGCAGAAAGAGAAATTCAAAGAGATGCGCGCGTCGGTCGATATCTTAACTCTTACCGCAACGCCTATCCCTCGTACGCTCAACCTGGGGCTCCATAAGTTGCGCGATATTTCCACGATCACGACGCCGCCCCCCGGACGTCTTCCGATTATCACCGAGGTTCGCAAGTACAGCGATTCCCTCGTGCGTCAGGCAATCATCCACGAGATCGAACGGAACGGTCAGGCGTTCGTGCTCCATAACAAAGTGGAAACAATCGACGCGTTTGCCGATAAATTAAAAAAGCTGATCCCCGAAGCAAGCTTCGTCGTGGCACATGGACAACTGCGCCCCGAGGACTTGGAAGAGCGCATTATGTCGTTTAAGACCGGTAAGCATTTGGTGCTCGTGAGTTCGACGATCATCGAAAATGGAATCGACCTCCCGCGTGCCAACACTCTTATCGTCAACGAAGCCGAACGATTCGGTCTTGCGCAGTTGTATCAGCTGCGAGGTCGTGTAGGGCGCAGCAAGACCCAAGCGTTCGCATATCTCCTCTATCACACACAAAAGCTCAAAGACGACGCTAAGAAGAGACTCCGGGCCATTGTGGAGGCATGTGAACTTGGGTCCGGGTTCCAGGTTGCGATGCGGGACCTAGAGATCCGCGGAGCAGGTGAAATTCTTGGTGCCAGCCAGGCGGGCACTATGAACACTGTCGGCGTGAGTCACTACTTGCGGATGCTTAAAAACGCCGTCGAAGAAATGAAGAACGGTGGCAAGGCGGAGATCGAAGAAGAGATCACCGTGGAAATTTTGCTCCCGATCGAAGCACTTCTCCCGACCTTTTATATCCCCGACAGCGACGAGAAAATTTCTGTGTACCAGAAGCTTGCCGGCTCCGAAGATGATGCGACGCTCAGTGAATTCGAAGCGGACCTTCGTGATGAGTATGGCGATTTACCTAAGCAGGTAAAAAACCTCTTCTCGGTCTTGCGGTTAAAGCTTGTGTGCCGGAAAGCGGGGGTGATTCGCGTGAAGGCGGAAGATCGGTCGCGCACGAACAAGGATGTCGTTCTCTCGCTCCATAAAAAAGTGGAGGCGATGGATATCATGCGACTGCTCCAGGTAAATAGCGGCTGGAAGATCAGCGGATCGACCCTTCGTATCGACGAAGAGGATTTGCGCAAGCGCGCAGGAGGGCCGGATTACATGAAGGAGTTGACGACGGAAATTACGGCATTGGTGCGCCCGGCGGGGAAGAAAAAGGCGAAAGCGGACGCTGACGCCTAGCAAGAGAGAGTCTCTTCGTAGTATAAATTGAGCGCTGAAGAGGAGATATTACCAAGCTATGAAGCCGATAGCGGGTAGTCGTCTATTTCCTATGACTTTTTTTGACACTATGATTTCAGCGCTAGCTGCTGCTTAAAATCGATAGTGTCTTATTCTTAACATCACTCACTC